>JAHHTS010000012.1 GCA_020024475.1 Oscillospiraceae bacterium | reverse complement strand
ATACAATATCATTTTATATAAATTTTCAATTTCTTTGTCTGAAAGAAATATTTTAATATTAGTAAAAACTATTAGTTTATATATGTTTAACATTGATACAGTATCAATAATTTTTATTAACCTGTCATAAAACGCCATTTCATTGTCAATTTCGATACGTAAATTTAACATTTTAATAAGCTTTTTGAAATCTAATTCTAAATTTAATGTTAGTCCATATTCATATATATCACCTATTCTAACAAAAGATGAAACAAATTGTGAATACATTTTTTCTAAATGATATTTTTTTGCATATCTTCATTTATATTATTTTCGACATTGCTTATAATTTTATTTTGAATATCTTTGCTTTCAAAATCGAAGTAATATGGAGAAAGAACAAACAATAAATCCTTGGATGTTTTGAGTTCTTCATCGTTATCATCAAAACATATAACTTTTTCCAATGAATTGTCAAATTGTGAAATAATATTAGAATACAATTTCTTATCCGATACATTCAAAACTGTAACTTTGTTATCATATATTAACAATGGATTCTCTAACATATCTGATATTATCTTCATAAAAACACCACCCTGTCAGTATTATTTATTACATTAGATTTTACATCACCTATTATTGTATTAATATTAGCAAACTGTTTTTCTGTAACCGTAAGAATCTGTACTAATCCGTCAGGTGGTGCATTTTTTTGTAATTTATTTTTAACAAGATTAGATACTGTAGAATTTATTGCTAATTTTGTATAGACTGAATTTTGCATTCTAATAAACCCTTCTTTTAATAAAAATTTTCTAAATTTAGTATAATTTTTCACTTCTTGTGGTGTAGTTGTCGGTAAATCAAAAAACACTATAACTCTCATAATTCTATCTCTCATAATATTTCAAAAAACTCCAATTTTTCTATATTTCCATCCGATAAACACTTCAAGATATTTTGTGTGTATAATGAAATTGCAGATGAAAAATAATATTCAGAATCGCCTAATTTTATTGTTCTATTAAAAATATTTTGAATCAATTTCTTCATTTCAGAATCAAATTCAAACGGAATATTAGACATAATTATATCGTCTACTATTATCCTAAATGGTTCCATAATATCACATGATAAATTAAAGTCATTAAATTCATTTCTGTGACATATTCCTATTTGTGTTATATACCCATTAGAAATAACTTCTTTATTGAAAGTTGAAAGAATTAAAGAATATCCATAATCTAAAGCAGCATTTATTTCATTGTTTTGCTTCCTTGAAAAATCTTTGCCAAATAAAGAATTAAAGTATACTTTTGCCGCATGACCTTCTCTATTAGTTTTATCTCTAAATTCCAAACTTTCTAAATATTCATATAATTTCTCATATTCATATCTTCCGTACTTTTTTAAAAGTTTTGCTTGGTTGTTAATTTTTTCATAAATAATTTTAGTCCAAACTGCATCACATGTATCTTTTTCCCATCTCACTTGATTCATTATTTTTTTTGTTGATCTATAATTTGCATATAGTGGCAGGAGCTCTCCTATTGGATTATGGTGCTCATCACACACTATGAGATTTATTTTCCATTTCATAATCTCACTCAATAGTACTGCTGTCACAGATACCGCTGTTGAATCAAATACAATTGTTTCTATTTCAGATAAATGTATTGTTTGTAAGTTTTCGCCTCTAACAACTAAATAATCATTTTTATAACTACATTTACAATGATTAACTATAAATACTGTTCTAAAACCCATAATAAAATTTCTCCAAAATCAAAAGCGACAGATTTATACAAATCCATCGCTTCTAAAAATATTATTTAACTTTTGTTTTATTTGTAAATATACCAGTAACAGAATTATCTATGAACTCCACTTTATCTACATCAAGATGTTTTTTTGACATTCTACCAGCTGATGACGGCAAACCTTTAACAAACACTGACAAGTCAGCTCTAGTTGACTTTGCCCGTGTTACTTTTAAAAGTTGACGAATGAAATTGACTTTGTCATTTTTGTTAAGGCTCAAAATCTCATCAATGTTTTCATTCAACTTTATATATATATTATTAAAGCATGGATAATACTTATTTATTTTTTCAATAATATGAATAATCAGTCGATTTACTTTATCAATATCAACATCTATATTATCAAATACTTTTGCCATAATTCTCATATCTTCAACAGATAAAATAAGCTGTTTTGCATTAATCACTTCAGAATCACTTACAATATATAATTCGCTACCTTCATAAACGATTTTTTGATATTTTCTAATTTTGTCTTTAAGTATTTTTATATTTGTCTTCCCACTTTGTGATATAAACTTTTCTATTGAACCTATTTTGGTCTTTTCCAACTGAGCAATTTGAATAGGAATTCCAATAATTTCTTTTTTGCGTCCGTTCTTTCCATCATATTCTATGACAATATAATACGCTTGATTTACATTATTATATCCGCCATACTTCGATACAGGTAAATTTTGCTTTTTAGGGACTAATGTCGCTGTATTAGATTTTGGCTGCAATGTTTGATTATAAAATTCTCCAGTTAGTTCTTCTGTTTTCCTTGAAATAAAGCAATCTTTATATCCATAAGCCTTCAATAAACATTCTACTATGTTCTTACCATTCCAAATAATTTCACCTGTTCTAGAATCAACTTTAATATTTTCTAAAGACTCTAAAAGATATCCATAATTTTTTTGATTATGCTTATTATTTTTTACAAATTTTCTATATTCGCCATAATTAAATTCTTCGTCTAAAGAAGGATAGCATTTTTTTATATAACATCCAACGACACATACTATCAAAGCATCAAAAGCATGATGATAATCATTCAGGTCACGAATTTTTGCAAAATCGTACTTCTGACGAATATTGGCTGTCATTGATGCTTTTATTGACACTATATTGGTTCCTTCATAATAATTTTGTAACAAGTTTACGACATGTTTTGTTATTTGTCGTGTTTCCACAAGCTGTCTTGATATAAACCTTTGAAGATCTTCATCAACAAATTTATCTCTCATAAGATTATTAAATTTTTTTGAAGTTATAAGGCCATCATTTTTTAGTTTAATCCAACGATTTCTTTGGGAATTTCGTATCTCTTCCGATAGAAGCAAGGAATCTCCTTTTCGCTGATTTTCAGATCTCACAACTAGTGCTAAATTGTCAAAACTATCATCTTTTATATATGAACGAGGAATAATATGATCTACTTCATAATAATCTCCGTATAATTTATTTATATCCAAAGTTTCACCTGTATACATACATTTTCCATTTTGAATAAAATATAAATACAGTACTCTATCATCAATAGCTTTTTGATTTTTTTCAAATTTCGCAAGATATTCTGCAACTTCTTTATACTCTTTATTATCTGAAATAGCTTTATATTTTTTATCTAACTGATAATATCTTGAAGTTGTACGCTTACTTTTCTCGTCACTCCTTGCAAATTCAACAAAAATATTCGTAGGTTTTCTTCCCATTATTTTTTCGATTTCTTTTATGACAAGTATGGTCTGCCAAATTGCCTTTTTATTTGCAGGTGAAGTATATAAATTTTGAATCGTTTCAAGCGTAAGGTCAGTTTTGCTATATTGATTATTTTCTTCTATTAATTTATAAAACCCAATATTTTTATCATTAATTATTTGCATAAAGTTTTTCTTACTGCTACGCATATAATCCATAATTGATTTATAATTTCCATGATTATCTACGGTCTTAAGTTCTGTAAGCAATTCTCTTGATAATCTAGACCAGCCAGTATACTTTAAATTTAAGATTTTTTTGCACTGGCTTTCAGTTATCTTTGGAAATTCAACATTTATTTTTTTCTTTATAATGTCTTTTTCCTTAAAAATAGTAATCCAATGAATTATTTTTTCTATCATCTCTTTATTACTATCATCAACTTTACCAAATATACTTTTAAAATCTATATAAGCCTTCAAAGATGTTGCAAATTCTTTATCTTTTTGATATCCTGTGATTTTTTCAGGGTTAAGACCTTTTTGTTTTAACCACATTCTAAAAGTGTTTTCCTTTATGGTCTTTTGCGTCTTAAATAATTCTTCGTATAAATCATTTTGCATAGAATTTGACATAAAATAATTATCTAATCGTATCTGTTTTATCTCATTTCTTACTTCAAACTCACTATACAACAATGAATTTTTCGGTATAACATCATTCTCTGGCAGATATGTACATGAGTTTCTCATTCTTTCAATAAACTTTTCGGCTGATTTATCTTTATCCACAACTTCATCAAAGTTCCATGGGTATATCATATCATCAAATTTACGCTCCATCC
Source organism: Oscillospiraceae bacterium (assembly GCA_020024475.1). Lineage (GTDB taxonomy): Bacteria > Bacillota > Clostridia > Oscillospirales > Ruminococcaceae > RGIG3102. Next base: position 38,794 of record JAHHTS010000012.1, on the reverse strand, counting down.
AGCTGAATCTTGTTTTATATGTACTCAATGGTCCAACATAATATGGAATTTTAAACTGCAATATTGATATTATTTTATCTTTATTTTCTTTTATTGAATTATAATATACGCTTTGATTATCTAAGATTTTCACGAGCTCTTGCTCATGAAGTTGATATGGTATAGCCCCGTTATCTTTTGTATTCAATTTATTAATAAATTGACTTAATTCTAACTGTTTCAACACATATTTAGCATTTTTATCATCGATATCTGATAAATCTTTTGTTATTTCTTTTTTTAAATCATCATAATTACATATTGATGAATGATGAATATAATTCTCATAAGATATTTTGCTCTGTTTATTTGAAGAAAACATTCCTTTATATTTTTCAGGTAAATATTTTTTATACAATCTTTTAAGGATTTTAAGATCTGATTGATGCCTATTATATTTATCCACCATCGCAATAGAAATGCTTATATTTTCTTTATCGGTATCAATTATTTCAGATAGGACAGTTGAAGAATATACTTTTTGCATATTCTCAAAACATTCAAGTTGGTTTTCGTCCAACATCGAACTTGCTTTTTCAAATACATCTTCATCGGATAATGATACTTTGCTTTCATCATCAGTTTCAAGTAAAAATATCTTTTTGAGATCTGCTTTTGAACCGACCAATATTGCCGCAATATTAGTAGCTGCAGATTTATCAGACTTATCAAATGACAATATTTTTTCTATTTCTTTTCTTTTTTCTATTACAGTAATTTCTTTTTCTTTTATTTTTTTCTCAACCGCTTGGGAAACCTTATCTATTCTTTTCTTCTCCCAATCTTTACATTGTGGTATACTTTTCAAGATATTTGAAATTGATTCTGATAGTTTTATTCCCGAATAAATATTTTGGCCTTCGTACAAAAAATTTCCTCGATATTTTATAATGTGATGTAATGCCAAATATATAAGACGAATATCTTCTTTTTTATTTGACTCTATAAGATGTTTTCTTAAATGGTATATTGTAGGATATTTTTTATAGTATTCTTTTTCATTAAACTCTTTATCATCGAAAAAAGTGTACAAATAATTATTTGTTTTATCTTCTGGATATAAATCTGATTCCTGTATCCTTTGGAAAAAGCAATCATCAACAGCTAATACATCTTCGCTTACTAAATTTTGAAGCCACTTTATACGTTGCTTTCTTCTACTCAATCTTCTCCTGTTGCTTCTAAACATACGAGTAGATAAAGCTGGTTTACCCTCATCAAACAACCTAGTTCCCCACATATTGTAGCCTTTGATTTTTAACATTTCCCCATAATCATTAGTAACTGCAAATCCGACAGATGCGACACCTATATCGACACCTATGCTATAATTTTCATTATTCATAACTCTTGCGCACCTCATTATTTTATGCTATAATATAACCATTCTAATTGGTACCAATTAGAATGACACTACAAGTTAAAATAAAGCGTAAGCTTAAACGCCATACTGGCTATCGTTTAGACGATGTTAAAACCACCTTTTAGGTGGTTTTTTTATTTTTATTATAATCTATTAGAAATTTATTATCAATATTATTGTAACGTTTTTATAGTTTTAGTGTCTTATAGTCGAAATACAAAAAATAGACTTGAAGAACGGTGGTGAGATTTTGAAGGAATTTGAAAAAGTATACTTAGATTACTATGACATAGTTTATAAATACATCTTATCTCTCTGTAATAATGAATCATTTGCAGAAGAAATCACTCAAGAAGCCTTTTTTAAGGCATTAAAGAAAATAGATAGTTTCCGTGGTGAATGTAAATTAGATGTATGGCTATGCCAAATCGCCAAAAATACTTTTTATACTGAAATAAAAAAGCGTAATAAAGAAGTTGAACTTTCCTTAGATATTCCTTTGTCGGAAAATTCAATAGATCAAAAAATATTTTACAAAGCTGAAGCTTTTGAAATTCACAAAATACTGCATAAACTAAACGAACCATATAAAGAAGTGTTTTGGATGAGGACATTCGGAGATATGTCTTTTAAAGAAATAAGCAATATTTTTAATAAAACAGAAAGTTGGGCACGAGTCACTTATCATCGTGCAAAAATGAAAATAATGGAGGAATTAAAATGAAATATCCTTGTAATGTAATTCGTGACCTTATACCACTGTATATTGATAAAATATGTACTAAAGAAAGTGAAGAAGTTATCAAGCAGCATTTAGAAAACTGTTCAGACTGCAAAGCTTATCTACAAACCATTTCAAATGCAGATAAAGAATTACAACTTTATGAATCAAACGAAAATAATAACGATTTTCAGAAAATTTCGTCATTTCGTGCAATTAAGAAAAAAATATTATATAAACAAATTATAACCGCTGTGATTGTTGTAATTTTACTTCTCATATCTATTTTTGTAACTGTAAATATTCTAAAAAATTCTTCAGATATCGTTACTTTTGAAAACAATCTTTCAGTTTCTATGGTAGATGGAGATTTAATAGGAAGGTTATATGGTAGCGAACCTGAAAACGTAAAAATAAAAAGAATTTCTAGCATACAAAATGAAAAAGAAATAAACTATATTTTTTATTCAATAAAAGATACAAAATGGAATAGATTTATCACCAGCGATAGTGTTTTTTCTGAGTATCTTATTTGCCCCAAAGATAAGAGTGCCAATCAAATTAATTTTGTGTACTATTACACCGGAGATTATTCAAATTTAGAAAACTTAAGCAACAATGAACTTCAGAGAGTTCTGCAAAGTTCAATACTCCTTTGGAAAGCAGATAATTGAATTATTCCGCTTTATAGAAATTAAAGCTTATAAAGCAAAAATAACCTGTGGCAATTCTTTTAGAAAACACTTGCGAAAAGCCATACTAATAGGTGAACTTTCTTTAAATATAACATATAATAACTAATATATGTACTTAACAACAGAAAATGGTTATGTAAAAATTGATAAAGAAACAGATTTATTATATTTAGGCGAATTAGATGGCGTATATTTGAAAGTTGCTGACGAGAAAATTTTTCATTGTTTGATTAGCTCGTGCTATTATATAGATGCTAATATTCGTGAAAAAATTACTTTAAAATAATATAAATGCTATTAATATATTTTAAAGATTAGGCAACATTAAAATTAACAACATTAAAATATTAAATTAAAAATGAATGAGTTCAGTATTTGCTGGACTCATTCATCTTTATGCAATATTAAAACAGCTACCAAAACTTAAAAGCGTATATAGGGTATTAATTAATATATTACAAAATTTGTAACATTATACCATTTTCTGACATTTGTTATATTATAAAGTGCGATATAGCAACTTTTTAATAGTTTTATGTAATGATAAGAAACTTGATATAATATTTAAAAACTGCAATAGTATCGAATAAGATATGATTTATATCAAAAAAATAAACCTAATATCAAATATGCAATCAATGGCACATGCAAATCTTCTATATCAAAAGTGATAACAGTTTTTGTAACTAATTACATCGACCACACTATCTATAAGTTTGTAACTGCCAAACTTGTCAATAAACAATTACAAATGCGGGGAAATCAAAATATTACAGCTGTTACTTATCTATCTTTTCTAAAACAGTATCATAAATTTTCTGCGTTTCATTGGAGTCTTTCATACCAATGACAAGTGTTTTATTACCTGATGTCATAACAATAAACTCTTCAGCTCCAGTATACGCATACAGTGTGTATGAACTAAATTCATCATTTTGAAAACTTCCCATTAACAGCCTTGCTGATCCAAACCCATTTGTGCGAATGCCTGTATCAAAGTCTTCACGATATGAAACGGTATCTATTTCGGAATATTGAACCTTCAAATCTCTAAAATAATCAGCGTTTATCTGAAAGGCTATATCGTCGCATTGCACCTCAATATTGCCGGTAAACATTAAAATCGCTGTACCAATAATGATTACAGGCACTACAACCGCAGTAATTACAACTATAATCTTTTCTGATTTACTGTTGGGTGGAGCAACGTATTCTAATCCTTCTTTTTGGTGCTTTTTATAAATACTGTAAGAATACACTGTAGGAATGATTATCATGGCAATGATTACACATACCATAACTGATACCATAGCAGCATTTGGCAGAAAAATGGAGAGTAAAATAACAAATCCCCCAATCACCCATACTTTGCCACCAAACCTATGAGTTTTGTTCCAGTTTTCTTCGTTATTCAATGTCCAAGAGAGCTTTATTCCCAGAGTTCTATTCTGCTTAATTTTTGGTAAATAGTTTCCAATGAAGATAAACAAAATACCGAGCATTCCAGTGGTAAGTAGGACAGAGCTGATCTCTTTTCCGAGCACTGCAGCATAAAAAATACCGCTTGTAATCAAGGAAATAACGGGATTAATCCAAAAAATTATACCTAGTGCTTTTTTGTTTTGAGTTTTCTGTGTCTTGTCCAACGAGGTGAAAAATAGGCAAATTAAATGGGTAATCAACATAATAACGGGTAATCCAAAAACTACAAATGCATTGCCAAAGAAGCTACCCCAATTACTGTCAGCACCCCAGTGTGTTGCCATAACATCCGTCAATGTGTCCCACATAATTAATCCCAATAAAATTGGCAGCAGTATGATAACTGAAGATATAAGTACTTTAAATTTATTTTCTTTTAGCATTTTTCTAATCTCCTTTCAAATCGGCAATCCAAAGCATGGTTTCTTCTAGAACCGATGTGTTGATCTCATAAAAAATGAACTTTCCTTCCCTTGTATCTCTGATTAAATCAGCATCCTTTAACACAGATAAGTGTCTGGAAATGGAAGGAGCTGTTACGGAAAAATGTTCGGTAATCTCCCCCGCCGACATGCGTCCGTGCTTCAGTATATTTAGTATATCACGACGGATTGGATCGGCAAGCGCTTTTAATGTCTGCTGCAAACCCATAGATAAGCCTCCTTTAACAATTAACCTAATTGTTAAATATATTATATCTATAAGACTTTCTGCTTTCAAGAGGGTTGTGTCAGTGACATCATATTCGTTAAAGAAAAACAACAGTTCTTTAGATGATCATAAAATCATTTTTCTAGTATAGGTGTATGTAAACTCGCAAGGCAGTGAGCGACCTATGGACGACTGTTGAAGAGGTGAACCCCTTTGTATAAATTTTCAATTTAGGCCATGAATGTATTTCGCTTATTACTTACAAACAAGATACTATCCAAATTATTTTGCAGTAAAATTCCATTGGTTTCGCTCGTAAGGTCAAAAATAACTGAAAAAACATAAATGTGTGCATTCTGGTAAATGTTCTTCAAATACAAGTCCATTTTTTTGTTTTGAAAGCTTATCAACTTCTTTTTGTATTCGTTCTCTAAGCTGTTAATCTGAAATTTGATTTATAAGTTCATCAATATCAACCATTGTATTTTCCCCTAATCCTATTTTTTTTAAATTTCTCCTACACGTTCATTTATTACTTTTCGGCTATCTTTAATCTATGATGATCCCAATTATATCTAAGATTCTTTACAAATTTAAAAGCAGTTAATTTTCTAAGGTCATCATGGAGCTCAGGTATTAATGCTTTTTTAGCCGTTCCAATAAAGTCATCATATACTCTTAGTAATAGAGTATTTGCATAATTTTTTAATGTTTCAGCAGAAATTAAATCGTCTCTATCTGCATAATTAAATAATGAATTTCCATGGTCAAATAAAAGAACTGGAGCAACACTCTTATTTGTACTATTATCAATTAGAAAACCAAAATTACCATAATGTCTATCTGTATTACAAATAACAGCATCTAATACAAGCATATTTCTAAAAGCTTGAACAAACTTTGGTCCAAGCTTCTCGTAGTAATCATAAGTTTCACGCATTGTGCCAGTTTTTATAATATGTCCTACATGTATATATGCATAATCTTTAATGGTAAATAATTCGCATGTTGAGCACAAAGTATCTTGCCACTTTGAAAGTTTGTAATCAATAATGTCAACCCCCAATATCACGCCTATTTGATCGGCATAGAATTCCGCATATAGTTAATTTACTGTTTTAGAGGCGCCAATTGTTCCTCCTTTAAAAAGTTGTACTTTGCCACTATTTATTCTCCAGCATTTAGGCAACATACCATTCGAGGTAAACTCTGGACAAGAAAATAATGATGCATTATTACTTCCATATCCTGTAAAAGAAATAGTTCCAAGTACTCGATTAAATCTATTTTCATATGAGTTATATTCTTCAAACGTTCCTTCAAAGCCTTCTTCTACTATCCAATAACAATCATTTAGATAAAGACCTTTTGATATTTTTATAATATTAATTGGTCTATTAATGCTAAGTGGTGTTAGAATATAAATAGTACAAGTCAAAATGAGAATTCCTTATAAGAAAAAGCATGGTACAATGTAAGTACCGCACTGAATGAGGAGCTGATTATGGCAAAGCACTATGACAAACAATTCAAGCTAGATTCAGCCCAGTACTATCACAATCATAGGAACTTAGGACTGCATGGCTGTGCTACAAATTTAGGAATCAGTCAGCAGACATTATCACGCTGGCAGAAACAAATGCGTGAAGCAGGTGATATTGAAAGCCGTGGTTCCGGTAACTATGCTTCTAATGAAGCAAAAGAAATCGCATGATTAAAACGAGAACTACGAGATACACAAGACGCTCTTGAATTATTAAAAAAAGCAATCAACATTCTGGGAAAATGACAGAGGCCATTTATCTAGAAGTTACCGAGATGGCAGAAACTGCTCATAAGGCGAAACACCGAGTTTCTGTCTCCGGAATGTTGAAACATCTTGGCATTTCTCGTTCTGGTTATCATGCATGGATAAAACGTGTTCCTTCTAATATAGAAAAAAGACGTGAATCCGTAAAAACTAAAATTAAGGATATTTACGATGAATCAAAGCAGAATTATGGTTTCCCTAAAATCGCCAAGGAATTGCGTAAATCAGGAGAAATCATCTTCGAGCGTACCGTTAAATGGGCATCAAAGCCCAGTGGATTAAACCAGGAACAATCACAACTAAAGATTCTGTCTTCAGACGCGAACTAAAAAATATCCTTGATAAACAATTTAACCCAAAAAGTCCAAATGATGTTTGGTGTTTTGATATCACTTATATCTGGACGATAGACGGATTTGTTTATCTAACCGGTATCATGAACTTATATCCCAGAAAAATCATTGCCTGGACATTTTCCAAAACATTGGAAGCATCCTGCGTTCGCCATAATTAAATACAAGATAAAATGTAGTTTTCATACTCTTTCATCCTTTGACTACATTGTAGCAAGAAATATTTTAAAAATCGAATGTGTGTATTTTAATTCAAAGAGAAAAGGTATCAACCTTTCGATTGATACCTTAATTTCTACCTTTGCAATGCCACAAGTTTGTTAAGTTTTTATACTTCCTTATCCACCCGTAAGCATTTGTCTAGTTTTTTATTTTATTGATTTGTGTAATTGATTATAATTTTACTATTTTTTTAATCAGATGTAATCGTCCTATCTGGAACATTTATATATCTCAGTACATTTGAATATTTTGTAAACTCAACCGTATTTTCTGCATTTTTTAGTTTTAGAGTATGATAATCATTGTTATAAGTAACATAACAAGAACTATTTAATGTAATAGTTCTTTCGGATATATTTTGCACATATGTACCTTCACATAATATATTAAATTGTTCATATAAGATAAAATTACCTTGTCCACCTAAAACAAGATAAATATTATTCTTACTATATTTTTTAGGGTCATATGTACAATATGTTCCAGGTAGTTTCGAATAATCAACATATTCACCATATTCATCAGCTGTAGAATTATAATGGTTAAATATAAAAAAAGACAGTAGTAATGCTATAAAAAATAGAAGGACTTTACTTTTAAAATATTTCATATACTTCACTATTAAGATACTTTATGTATTTCAAAATCTGTTTTGAATACTTCCGTAGAAGTAAGGTACTGTTTGTTCCAAGTTGTTGTTCTAGTGTGTTTAGTAAACAAAGTATATGGTTTTATACAGGTAGTTCTATTTACATACAGTTTATAATATCCATCACCTGCTGGAGCATTTACTATATACCCAGTATTAGAAGAACACCGACCCAAATCTACCGAGAACGAAACATTTCCCCATGGTCCACCAATTGATGCAGTTGCAGTTACTGTTGGACCACCAACCTCTGAATAATAAAATCCACCACCTGTTGGACCAAAAGAAGTTCCTGCCGTTGGTTGATTACCAGCATACCCATGAGATTTAACATATACTGGGGCTTCATATTCTACATACCATTCAGATGTTCTTTCTTCATTCATTTTTTCTTGTACAGATAAATATATTTGTTCTTCCAAGTACTTGTTTATATCACCATCAAACTGATATGCAGACATTCCTACTTTATTATCAGCCGCAAAAACATCAGTTGGTAAAAGATTCATTATAAATAATACCGACAAAAACATAGCTACAATTTTTTTGATTTTTTCATAGTAAAATTCCTTTCTTAGCTCAACAAAGAATAAACTATTGTTCTATAGTGATTAAAGACGGATATATTAATGGTTCATTGGAATCACCTTTCTATATTTTTATCTTTGTTATTAATATTATAACATATATTATCTTTCTTATAAGTATAGAAGTTTTTGTGCTATTTTTAGAAATGTTATACAAATGTAACATAGTATATTTTTGCCAATTTATCTCCATGTACTTATTCATCATATTTGCAAAAGAAATTGACGAAGCAGAAAAATACACATAAATCTTAAACATTTTTCAATATACTCCAAGCATAATTTGCTTGGATAACTCAGAATAATAACTCTTATGCCGGTTACCTTAAACTTAGGCTGCTCGTCAGTCAATTTGACAACAAAACTGTAATAAATCTTCATACTCTGCCTTCTTATGTCATCTTCGTTGCGTCTAGACACATAGAGATAATTTGCTATACAAACTATATCAAAATAGTCAAGGCTCATCCTAAAGGCTAGTGGATTTTTCATACCAGATATCTTGACTTTATTTATAGCAGAATATATGAATTTGAATTATTCATAGCTTTATAAAATTGCAAGTTTTGAATGGAGTTTGTCATCTTATTGCGTGATTGAAAAGTTTATAAAGCTGTGATATATTTAATTCATGAAATTATAAAGGAAGGTAAGATTAAATGAAAGATAAAAGAAAAATGTATTTTATATTTGGTATATTATTTATAATTGCATCATGTTTATTTATCATAGGAACTATAAATCATATACTGAATACTGGTGAGGGAATTATATCATCTATTCTATTAGCTTTGGGCTGTGCTTGTGGAGCAGTTACGTTTTTAAAAAAGAAATAAATCTATGTTTTGATTTTCTATTTTCTTTTCATACGGTAAAATCCTGCTTTTTTGACATATTGTTTTCAATTTATAGCACTTCCATAATTTTTTCAACTGCAGTGTCAATACTGTTTTCTTTGAAACAAAAACTAAAATTTATTTAATGGATTTTTCATGTAGCAGCATTTTTTGGTGATAGGACTAATGACGAAATGCTATGTAGTCCATGAGGACTAAAAGCATGTGGGGTTGGTAGGTACTATACAACTCGAAGATGAGAAAGTTTTGGAGTGCATTCCCGAATACTCATTTTTTGAAACTGCAAAAATACTTTATGTGCCGGCAGCACTACTGGATTATAAATTTAGCTTACTCCACAAAAAATGAGAACTTGTTAATCCTATGTACATTCGGAAATCCGGGTTCTAGAAAGATGACTTAGAGAGCTATGATGATTTACATTACGAATGAAAATAAGCTCAGACAGCGATGTTAAATACATTGCTGTCTGAGCTTCTTTTTATTTATCATTTATGTTTACTATAAACTCCTAAAATTTATAAGGTTGTTAAATTAAATATTTCTAATATTGTTTTGAGAAGAAATCATTTTCAAATATTGTTCCTTAACATTTTCCGGAGACAATATCTGTATTTTCCCTTCAAAACCAAATATCCAACCAAAAAAAGTAGGACTTGCTAAAACATCAACAACCACTTTAAAAGAATACATATCATAAGCAAGTGTTGTGACATTTTCTCCGAAACGATCGATTACATACTTCATTAAAGAATTGTCACACCGAAGTTCAACTGTTACTTTCTCGCCATCATACATAAAGAAAACAGATTTTGTATATTCATCAATATCAAAATCATCAGGCAAGGCAACACTTTCTATATTAGAAATCTTTGGACACATTGCAATTCTGTCAACTCTAAAAGTTACTATTTTTTGATGTTTGTCAGAATACCCTAAAACATAATAGAAGTCCCCACTCCATACCATATAATATGGACTCATTCTATATACTTCACCTTTATTTTTTAAAATTTTCTTTTTCAATCCAGTATATTCATAATATTGAAACTCAATCTGTTTGCTGGTATTAATTGCCTCGTTAATCGTATTGATTATAGAATAAATTAATTCATTAGTAGGTTTCACTCTATTTACGTTGTGGTTATTTCTCTTTAATCCTGCTGCCTGATTTATGCTTGTTAATTGCTGAATTTTATTAACCAATTCGTTACTTTTATTGGTTGTAATTACTTTAGAAGCTTCAACGGCGTCAATCAAAACTTTCAATTCGGCTGTATTAAATAATCTGTTTTTCACAAAATATTTACTTTGAGTTGAATGAATAGTAACTACATCAAGCCCAAATTCTTTTAATTCTTCAATATCATTAGCAATAGTTGTTCTATGAGCGGATATACCATATTCCTCGTGTAAAATATTAATGATTTGATTTGTAGATAATGGATTATTTTCATCGGTACGTTCCGTTAATATTTTTTGTATATAAAGTATTCTTGATTTTTTACCACTTGCCATCAATATACCTCTTTATTATTCTTATCTATTTTCTTACTCCATAAAACATTTCTTGATTTTTATCATCCTGTAACAATCTTCTTTAATTCATTTGCAATAAAATGGATTTCTTCTATCGTATTTTCTTTTCCAAAGGACACACGAATCGTTCCTACTGCATAGTCTTCATTCAAACCTATTGCTTTTAATACATGAGAAACCTGCATTGTAGAACTATTACATGCCGAACCAGTCGAAACACTAATACCCTTTAAATCTAATCTGTGTAATAATGATTCTCCACTTTTTCCTTTAAAAGATATACTGATATTTCCGGGTAATGTATGCTGTCCTCCATTTTTTATAAAATTCAATCCATTTATATTTTTAAGAAACTCAACTTCTAAGGATTTAATATAATCAAAATTTTCATCAATATGGTCACAATTATTTTTTAAAGCACAAGCCATACCAACAATGGAAGCCACATTCTCCGTACCACCTCTAAATGAGTTTTCTTGAGCCCCTCCGTCGATATAAGGTATAATGTCTATACCATTTTTAATATATAGAAAACCAATACCTTTTGGTCCATTAAATTTATGTGCTGATGCAGAAAGCAAATCGATACCTAATTCCTGTACATCTATTTTAATGTGCCCTATCGCTTGTACTGCATCTGTATGAAATAATACACCTTTTTGATGTGCAATATTACATAACTTCTTTATAGGTTGTATACTACCAATTTCATTATTTGCATACATTATTGAAACTAATCCGGTATTGTTCGTAATGTTCTTTTCTAAGTTTGATGGATCAATTATTCCTTTTCTATTAGGTCTTAAATACTTAACATTATGTCCTAATTTTTCGATAAAATTAGCACTGTTTAATACAGCTTTATGTTCTATCTCAGAAGTAATAAGATTCTTTTTTACATTATGAAGTAACACGCCTTTAATTGCCCAATTATCGCTCTCTGTTCCGCCTGAAGTAAAATAAATTTCCTCAGGTTTTGCGTTAATACATTCTGCAATTATTTTTCTTGCTTCTTTTAATGCTTTTTTAGCTGGTCTTGCAAATGAATATGGTTGAGAAGCATTGCCATACTGGTTAAGTAAGTATGGCTTCATTGCTTCAAAAGCATCTTTATCCAGTTTTGTAGTTGCTGCATTGTCAGCATAAATAAACTTTTTTATACATTCATTGCTCAAAAAGAGTACATCCTTCCTCTTTAAATTCTTCAATTTTATCCAGAAGCTCATCTACAGTACATCCTAAGTAATCTGCAAGACAATCCATGCAATAAAAATTATAAATATCCAAGCCTAACAATTTTTTGTTTATTCCTGTAGTATCTTTATCTAAGTTTTTTTTACCACATATAACACAATTAATCTTCATCTCTAATATCCCTCACTGAAAAACTTGGAACATTTTTTCCTTTGAATTCAGAATCAAGAATACCAAGTTGAATTTTAATAATACCTCTCATCTTAGTTGCTGGACGCAGACAATAACGATTGAATTCTCTAATATTTACATCACTTACAGAACGAACATTAGGAAAGAGTAATTTCAAATATGCGGTGCATATTCTTTTTACTGCTTCTGTATCTCGTGTATCGGCATGTTCAGGTACTTCTATTAATCTATCGACAATAGCACGATAACTTGCATCATCACGTAACAAGTGCATAATCGTACAAAAATATTCCGAATTTAATGCCCAACCTGATATTTTTAAATCATCATGCATTCTCGGAATTTCCCAACCCTTAATAAATCCATGAAATCTATCTAACAGTGCACTTTCATGAAAAGCTGTAGGTAATTCTGAAAACATACTCTTATATTCATCCATATTATCTTGGCTTATATTTCCTAACAAGATAATTCCAGAATCAGCCACGCCTTCATAGTTGCCAACTGTAAATACGCCAGATTCCATATATCCCTTAAGAGCAGCTCTCATTTCATCTATATCAGTAAACGAAATAGTTTGCACTTCATCTAATGCTACATAATCATTATTGCATACTAGACCTTGAGTTCTCTTACTTATATCATAGAACATCTTTGCTCTTGACATAACTCCACCGGATGAAAGCCAGCCAAATCTGCTAACTCTACCAAACAAATAAGATTTACCTGTACCTTTAGGAGCAAGTTCTATTAAATTCAACCTTTTTTCAACAAACGGAAGAAGTCTGGTTAACATTGCCAATTTTTGATGTTCATCTTCATACCCAGCTGCATTATAGTCAATAGCACCAAGTAATACATCAATCCATTCGCTAATGGTAAATTCACTTCTTACATCTTTATAGTAATCAAGATCGATTGTGTATGGACAGAAATTAGTAAAACCTGTTAATTTAATTTTTCCAGAGAGTTTCAATTCTTCATCAGGTAATCTATAACCCAATTCTACAACTCCCCAGGTTTCTTTTCCTTTTACCAATTCATCCTTGCACTCTTCCCAAGTGTATGGTTCAATTATTGTTTCTTTATTTGTTAGACCAAAATCAGGTAAAGCAAATGTTATTTCCTGATTTTTAATATTAATATCCACAGAAATCTTAGTAAGGATTTTCACTCTTTCGTTTTCTACAATAATTCGATTCTTAATACTAATCCATTCATCTTTGCGAGGCATATAAGTATGAATGAAATCTGTAAGTTCATCTATATCAAAGTTTCCCTCATCATCTCCAAATTTTTTTAGAAGCCAATCTCGAAGGAACGATGGTAAACTTAAAGCTGAAAAGAAATTGCTTTTTTTAAGGTCTTTATACACAACCATCTCATCAAAGCATTCTCTTAATTTTTCTTGCATGTTTTTCCTCCTTACAGTAAATCTTTTTCTTGTGAGCTTTCTTTCTTAATTTCAAAAGACAAACCAGAAGCAATCAAATTATTTGACGCAAAAACATCAACATTATATCTTTTTACTTTTTTCAACTTAGGCATTTCCACAAGATACATATTATCATCTTGCTCTTTAGCTTCATAAAAATCTCCGCCATCAACTTGTACAGTTACATTTTGTAGCTTTGTGTTAGAAAACAATCTTATTGCAGCTTTCTTTCTGAAGCTCACTATAATGATTTTTTCAATAATGGATACTTCTATATCACCGGCAAGTTTGTAAATTTCTATTATAGGTACTACTACTTCTTCTAAAGTAGCTCCACCATGTACCTCAACATTAGCTTTTCTGCCTCCTTTAAAACGGTCATAGTTAGCAAGTACCCAAAAACCGTCTTCTTCAGTGGCGAATTCAGATTGTACATCCGCTTCAGTTTTCGGACAACACCTTCCAGAGTGTTCGCCCTTTGACTTCATTTCCCAAATATTTTCAGTTTCATGCAAAACCGCCAATCGGCTTGCACCATGATCTGATACCATAAAAGCTTTTTCACATTGACCTTGTCCTATTTTTAATTTGATATTATCCAAAACATTATCAATTATTTCCAATTCTCTTATCAAATGAATTGGTTGCTTTCTTTGCCTATAGTCATAATCGTTAGTACCATGATGTTTAATCTCATCCAATTCTTTGATTGAATTAACAGCTATGCCTTGTGATTCAAAATCACTTATAAATTCTTTGTTTTTACTTGTTATAGTAGGTAAATTAGCACAACATACATTTATATTTGCAATCAAATTTTTTTCTTTACATTTAGCAAGTATATAAGGTAAATATTCAACCCCCATTGCATCCATAAAGTAAAGTTGAGAACCCGCTTTATCAATCACGTCAATTTTTGAAGTTCTTGGTTGAAGTAATAAATTATATTCACGAAGCTTTGCTTGTTGATTAACAAGTTCTTCCATATGGGGAAGAACCTTATTAATAACTTTACAATGTGTATACATTGAAAAATACTCATCTAAAAGTGGCAAATTGTACCTATAATCATTCAGATATGAAGATAAATCAGGGTAAACAACAGATAATATTTTTTCAATCTCATTTTTGCTCGAGTTTTGATAATACTTTTCAAGTAATGTTATAATAAGTTCCTTTTCTTGTCTTGTGTTATCAGTCAAATAATAAATTGCATTTTTTTCTTTCTGTAAAACCATTTTACAGAAGTCTACAACATCATCTATTGGATTTTCAAGGGCAATCAACAATAACTTTCTTTGTGAGTAAAACTGAGCAAAATCTTTATCTTCAATATTTTTTGTTAAAATACTCCTAAACACTTCCCTTATCAAAAGAGAATATGTATTTGTATTTTGAGCAGATAATGCTAAGCAATCGTTATTTTTTGCTCCAAAAACCTTTAACGCAAGAAAATATAACCACTTTTTCTGTTCTGAATAGTTTTTATAACTTGGAATTGCAATCTCAAGGCTCTGATGATTTCCAAATTCGTTATCACATATTTCGACAAAAGATTTTTCACCATTCATGATAGAAGCTAAATAATCCCATTGACCTTCAGTTCCTATATTCTCGTTGATTAAAGATAACATAGAATCTCTTTCAGCAACAATATCATAAGCTTTACTCATATCTGAAATAACATATGTAGATTTCGGATACATACTCTTGCGTTTGTTGGTTTTTATGATTAGTTTCTTCTCTGTAGTTTTTTCAATTTTTTCAACAACATTTTCAACACCAGTAACAATACATCCTGTCGAAGGATCTGGGAGTTCCTTCGACATAAAAACTAATTCGGGTAATTCATCTACTTCTCCATCAAGCAAGCATATACTACGAGATAATCTTGGATCAGAAGTAAAGGTGAGATGTTTTTCACATTGATACGTCATAACAACTACATGGCTCGTAATAGTCATATTTATAATATTTGTTAGATATTTTTTTATTTTCTCTTCTCCAAGAAATCTCATAAACGAAGTCAATCCAACTAAAAAGCAGTTTTTCTTTTCAGTAGCAATTTCATTTAACACAGTTTCTATACGAGGAAGCTCATCTTTATTGCAAAACTCGGAAGCATTTATAATAACATTTTCGCCAACATTAAAATGAGTTAATACTTTATCTAAAGATTCACTGTTTTGAACATTAACAATCAAAGGCTGAGCATTTTCTGATGCCAAATACTTAGTTATCTTTTTTATACAAGCATCAATTTTCATACCTTTCCTCCTAATTATCTTTTATAATAGCCATTCCTACTACCATATCATCTTTGATAAGGTCTTTTAAGTATCTCTTTACATCTGCTTCTGCCATACTGTCGATTTTTTCAAGAGCCTTTTCGCAGCCTCCCTGATCGTACTTCGCTTCTGCCAATTGTTTTAATTTTGTTTCAACTTCAGGCAAAGCGAACCAATCATATGGCTCTAAAGCGATTCTACTTTCTAAATATTGTTTTACTTCATCAATATCAGTAAGCATTACAGAATAATTTTTTATAACAGAATCAACAAAAGCTTTATTACGAGCATTTTCATCATCTAATCTATTGAAAAAATTAGCATTTTCAAGATATTTCATAGCTTTGTCAATAGAAATTTCGTCTGGATGTGCTTTGTTTATAGCTCCAAAAGCAGCTCTTGCCGATTGAATTTCACTATTATCTATCATACACAAAATCGACATTTGATATTTTTTAGACCATTCTCTCGGCGTTTCTGTATTAGTTTTTTCTTGCCAGAACTTCTTTAATTTTGCAGATTTGCTGTTTCGTTTGTATTCATCTACTTTGCTGTCAACAAGAGTAGTATACTCAGCTTTTTCTTTTATAAATGACCCTGTTGGAATAGTATTGAATATGTCTTTCACTTCTTCATCAGAGAATCCCTCAAGATAAAATTGGCAAACTTTCTTAAACAGTTCAATTTGATTTGCATAGAATACTTTGAAGTTATCAGAATTTGCAACAAGTAAATCATAAAACTTTTGTTTTTGTGAATCCAAAATAACACCGGACTTTTTCACGTTATAAAGAGCTTCTAAAAAGTTTCCAAAATCATCTAAATAGTTTTTTGCAGCTGGATAGGAAACTTTAATGTACTGACACTTATCACACCATTCTCTTACAGTGTTTTCAAAGCTTGTACCTTTTGAAACAACTTTATTACTTGCTTCTACAATCTTGTATTCAAGAATTACTTCTCTAATTTTTTGTTGAACAGTTTCAACATTCCAAACCCAATTAGCAGCCTCTGCATCAAATTTTCTTCTGAGCACATTAATATACTGACCATTATCACCAACTACTTCCGATAGAGTAATAAGTTCTCCATCTTCAAATTCATACAGATAGGCATTCATTCCTTCAGTACATTTTTCTTTACTCAGCAAGGATTTTAAATCGCTTGCAACATTTTTATTATCTCTGCATAATTTGCCAATTTCGTATGCAATGTCACTATCACTTGTGCTTCCTGCACCAGTACTACTGTTATTTGCTATTGCAGAATAAAGATCAATAACTTTAACAAGAACTTCTTTGTCAGTTTGAACATTCTCTTTACCAATAATAGATTTTAAAGTCCAAATAGGAAAATTGAACTCTTTCATTTTACTACGAATTCGTTCCCTCGTTTGTTCAACAGAAGTACAAAGGCTCTTAGGTATGTTGAATGCAATAGACGTAACCTCATTGAAAGATTTTTCATCTTCTGTCATTGCAACAATGTACTTATCTTTATATCTAATACTCGGTGTAATCTGATTCTTAATTACTTCATCAATCATTTCTTGAAGCTTACTGATGCTCAACACATCATTTGAAAGTCCATCACTCCAACTATAAGAACCATCTACATACTCTTTAAGCACAAATCCCAAAATGAAAGCTGAAATATTACACGGCATAAAGCCAAATGGTACAGCTTTTAATTCGTCATAGATTCTTGCAATAGAAATACGACCACCGTTATCAAAAGATTCTTTTATTAAATCTTCTACATGCTTCTTTATTTTTGAAATCAAAAGATGCGGTTTATCTATCCAATATTTGCCATCATAATTCCAAACTTCTTCTAAAGCATTTTCAATCTTGGTAGCTGGATTTGTCGATCTAAAAGAACCCTTAACTTCTTGCTTAACGCCACATTCAACTCCTGATTTTAAGGAATTTGGCATATACATATTGTCAATAAAGGAATAGGTGCCTTCTAAGCAATTTTTATATTTATTTTTGTTAATATCTGAAAGAGCAGTGTATAACATTTCAATTGTAGTCGCTCTCTCACCATCTTGCTTCTCAGATGTATAAACGATAAATTCGCCTCCAGATACACGACTCTTCCATTTTTTTAATGCTTCTTTTGCATTTGTTTCATACTGCCTTGCCAAGCTATTATCTTTTCCAGTATGATACATTGCTTGAGCCATATTTTCGCAATATTGGTCATATCCATCTTTTCCAAGTGGTGTAGTAGAAGCATCAATAAATATCATTTTATAGCTTCCATCCTTTAAGGCTTCTTTTATTTTTTTACCAATGACTACACTTTCGCTATCATCTTTTGCAAACGAAACAATAGCCACAATTTTATCCTCATATTTACTTTCCTGATTGCGAACCAGCTTAATTGTTGAATCAAAGTCAGAAGACGATACATATTTTAGTTCATAACGAAGTTTTAAAGCTCCTCCTAATGTAACAGAATCATACACTTCACCTTCGTTTATTAAAGTGGTCGTAGATTTCTTCTTAACCTCATCTTTAAACTTATCAATTGCAGCCATATCTCCTGCATTTACTAAAGCAGAATATTGTGTCTTACCACTACCAAGTGGCTTTTTATAAAGGATTTCATCACGAACAAGTTTTTCAGCACATCTTCCAGCTGCCCCGTTATCCAAATCAGAGCCTTCAAATGCGTTATTTACATTTTTCTCATTAGGGATAAACAATTCTACAGAATCGCCAACCTTTTGAGATATTGCTTGTAAAAGAAGAATTGCTTTTAATACCCTTTTTTCTTCATCAAGCAACTGTTTTGTTACTGCACGAGAATAACAATCTAAAATCGAACGAATATCATGAGAAAGGTATTCTTTACCTTTGTCATAGAAAAATTCCCACAACATATCAACCGTAAGTAGCGGATTTTCATCATTTGGGCCGTAATTATCTATAAACCATTGGAAACCTTTTATTTCATCGCCCCTATCATTCTTGATAAAATCAAACATACTACGCTGATTTGAATCAAATGCAGAAGAAATATGTTTAAGTAGAAGAGCCGTATACGGATGAATTGGAAGGATATCTTTCAATTCTTTATCAGAAATTTTTGCATTATTTTGAACTATTTTTCTCGATTCATGAGTTCTTTCATAAAGGTCATCAACAGTAATATCCCAATCCTCAAGCACAGTTTCATCTTGGTTCTTTTCCATTGCTGCACCCATCAGCTGGAATGCCATATTTTCCGGAAGTTCTATAATACAAGTTGGTTTGATAAAACGGTCAAGAATTTTTGATTTATCTTTATCAGCATCATCAAACAAACCGGCACTCTTATGAGTAACAATTATTAAATAAAAAGGATCTGTTTCGCTGATTTCAGCAATTTCCTGAAAACCAGTAAGACTTCTTGCGTTGTTATTAAAAAAC
Source organism: Oscillospiraceae bacterium (assembly GCA_020024475.1). Classification (GTDB taxonomy): domain Bacteria; phylum Bacillota; class Clostridia; order Oscillospirales; family Ruminococcaceae; genus RGIG3102. The sequence goes on along the minus strand of JAHHTS010000012.1, from coordinate 19,298 downwards.
TCAGTAAACTCATCCCAAATAAAGACAATAGCCTTTAAATTGTTTACTTTAATGACTTCTTTAATCCAAGAAACCAAACCAGTTGTATCTAAAGTGAAAGCTTTGATTTGTCTTTCATCTGCGACCTTGAAAATCTTCTCCATTAAAGCAATTAACGCATCGCCAGACAAAGTGTTAAGTTTTTCAATAATATCATCCGCATTATCGCCGCCGAATAAATTGGAGTAATTATCAGTTACAAGTGTATTGAAAAAAGCTTTATTTGCTGAATCGCTAAGCCATTTTGTAATGGCATCTTTCAGAGCACTGCTACCTTTGTTTTCAATTCCTTTTTCTTTTAATGCTTTTTCAATACTTTCTTGAATAGCAAAAACAAGATTGTGGTCACCACGAATTGATGATGAGCCATATCTATGCACAGTTAAAATTTCTCCGCTATTCTTTGCACCTTGAAGTTTATTATAAAGGTCATTATCCAACTTAAATTTTTGAAAATATTCCTTTGTTTCTTCTTCTGAAACATCAAGAAGTTTTTTTAATGTTAAAACAGCATGGGATTTACCGGTACCATACGCACCCTCAACCCAAATAGACCTTTTTTGTTCTTTTCTAAGAACACTTACAGTGTCCTTTAATAGTTTTACAAATGTAGTATGCGGATAATATTTTTTCCATAAATCAGGTTTTTGTTTTATCAAAGCTTCATTAACCGCTGGAAAATAATCTGGGTCTATATCAAAATAATGGCGATAAATATCAAGTGACATTTTGTTTTTCCTCCCCTTAGAATAGCTCAAGAACATCTTTTGATGTCTTATCGTTTCTTAAAGTAATGTTATCTAAATCCAAAGTAAAAGAAGCAGCGATAAACTCTGGATAATTTATAGAAAGTCCATTCAGAATTTTCTCCATTTGTTCACGGTCAAGACCAAAGATTTCAGTTGGACTCACTCCATCGCTGTCAATCTCATGATTTAATAAACGAGTAAGCGTAAACTGATAGTAGTCCCCACAATTTTCAGCAAATTTATACAAACTATAAAGAATTACTCGTGAATCAGGATTTTGCCAAGGTGTTCTGGAAATTGATACAATTTTGTTTTTTTGTTTTTCAGAGAATCCCATTCCAACCTCAGAAAAAGGTAATTCTACAAAACGAGTAAATGCTCTAAAAATATCATTTGCAGCTCTTTCGTTTGTACCACTTTCTATCAACATGGAAGTAATATATTCTTTAGAAGATAATTCATTCATATGAATATTTTTTACAAACCAGTTTATCTGAGGTGTATATACTAAATTTGTTAAAATCAATCCCCAACTTGTTAAATCATCTAATCCAATAGAATCTATAATTTTTGCGAAATCACTAAAATTATCTCCTGAGATGAGGTCAGCATCCCTTAAAAATCTTTTAAAGAAGCTAAACATTTGTGAACCCAATGAATTGTTAACTATAAATTCATCCTTTTTTGAAAAATATTGAGTAATCCACTCCATTTTCGGTGCGTGAGTAGAATAACAATTTAAACTTTTAGTTTCCATTTTTGATCCTCCCTTTGGCATTTCTAATGACTTAAAAATCAAACATCCTCTATCAACCTTATGACATTGAGAACAGTGTATGCAGTTCTCGCTTATTTTTACTTTTCCATTACTCATTGTAATACAGCCTTTTTGACAATCCGCTTCACATTCGTGACATCCAATACAGCAGGCTGCTTTATGAAATACATTCTTTAATAACTTAACAAATAGCGGTGCTGTTCTAGATAGATATTTATCTATTAATACATCATATCCGTCTTCTTTTTCAGTAATTTTAAATGAATACTCAGTTCCTCTAAAATCAATCCTATAAGGCGATGATTCATTCAAAAGAACTCCTACTGTTTTAATCCATTCTTTCCAGTCGTTCTTAGGATTAGTTACTCTAATAATAAAATTTTCTCCTGATGTCAGTTCTGTGCATCCAATAGCGATTGAAATATCTCTTCCATTCATACGTGCTTTCCAGCCAGTATTTTCTAAGAATTCTTTTCGCTTATTTTCTGTTGGAATGCTTTCTTTGTATAAATCAGAAATTATATTCATATAATCATCTACTTCTTTTGAGTAACAAGCTCTTCTAAAAAAAGCGTTTTTTTCTGATACATTCGGACAAACTAAACATCCAGCTCTATTATTACCTTTCTTATAAGCCTCGTTTAAATGAAGATTTTCAGAAAATATATAAGTATATAATTCCGCAGTATTCCATTCCAATATCGGATTACAACTATATTGTCCTTTATGCTTTTCTCCTAAGCTTACATAACCATACTCACTTCTGGAAATACTTTCATTGGCTCTAACACCGACAAATGCCATCCCCGTAAAATCGTGTTTTCCCAAATAATTTCTTAGAGCCAGTATTTGTGGTGATGTTTTATGCACACTACAGCACCATCTAGTAACTTTAGAAGGCGGACCAAATTGTTTCCAAGTACAGTGTGGCTCTAAATCTGATTTTGCTCTAATGAATTCAATACCTTGAAGTTTACATTCATCTTCGATTTTATCTACAGTATCATAAGTATCTGGAAACTCCATTCCGGTATCTCCAAACAATACTTTAAATTTGTTGTGCGGTAATGTCTTTTGTACAATATCAAGTGTTACAATACTGTCTTTCCCACCGCTGAATGCAACATAGAAAACATCAACCTTATCTTCATATTTGACATAAGTGTTGTATACTTTTTTAATCGTATCCTGCGTTAAGATTTCTAAGAGTTCTCTGTTTTTTTCTACCATACCCGGAACATCAACAAATCGCAGTGGCATATTATCCGGTTCTGGATCTTCTAACAAAATCAACTCAGGAGCTGAATATATAGATCCGCCTTTTGTTTTTGCAACCAGTCTACCCCTATACCAGTAATTATTTGCCTCTGCCCACATATACGGATATGTGTCATTCTTGTCATAATTCCAGTATTTATCAAATCCTAAAATATCTAATTCTTTATAATAAACTGGTCTTGGCTCTTTGCTAAACGGCAAAGGTGATGTGTTTAGCTTTAGGCCTCCAGTTTCTACATCCCATTCATATGAATACATAAATTTAAAGTCCCTTCTGATTTCTAAGTTCTTTTGCTTTGATAAGAGTATGTTCAATATCGGAATAACTTCTTCGTGCCAAATACCCCTCATCACATAAATATTGCAAAGCAATTTCTTTTTGTAAAGGAAGTCCATTTTTTGCAAGTACATCTACAATCAATTCATCAAATGTGTCAATGTTTGATAGTTTTTTTACAATTCCACCAACACATGCACTCTCATTGTAATTAGCATGTATCAATTTATAATTCGGACTGTACTTTGCAACATAGTGTTCAAGTAAAAAGCTATTCCAACTGAATCCTGCATCAGGAAACGAGCCGAATTGTTCTATTTTTTTTATCGCTATATAATCACCGACACAAAAACGGTCAATTGCCTCATCCGTTTCTTCTGTTTTAAAATTAGCATATTTTTTTGAAACAAAATCATCCTTACTTATTCTTAATGAGTTTTCATATACTGCTTCAAAGTAAATAACTGTAGCCAATTCTTGTTTAAGTTTTTTCAATTCATTTAATGTAAAAGAATCTTTGCTTTTACAAAAATCTTCAAAAACTTCTGTCATAGAAAGTTCTGTGCCCAATGAACTAATAATATTTCCTTTAAAAGAAAATTTTGATTTTAGCCTGTAGCCGATAGCATCCCTCAAGCCGTTATCTGAAAGTAAAGCATTTTGTTCTACTATATAAGGATATTTTGCTTTTATACTTTCTATTAATTCATTTCCACTGATAAACTGTTTTTCATCAATAGAGTACTGAATTATATTCGAAATATCATCTAATTCATCATCACTTAATGAAGCAATACTCACATGGAAATATTCTCCTCGTCCATTACTAATAAACTCACTATTGACTGCAAGAATAGTTTTAATCTTTTGCTCCGGTATATGAGAAAGAATTGAAAACAATTCTCTATACTCCATCGGATCTCCTTGCTGTATTAAGCAATCTTTAATTTCATCATAAGGATCAGTCGTTACATTTGCATCTTTTGAAATATAATTTTTGCTAATATAATAACTTCCATCATTCATATAATCCAAATATGCTCGTAACATATTTGCATTATACATATAATAATCAAGGAAGTCGTTCGAGAATTCCTTAAATAGTGCTTCAAAATATATTGTTGTTTTTTCTGTTAAGAAGCAATTATCGATATATGAAAATAACTTTGTCTTGATATTATCATCAAGCATTTTTTGAGGCATATATATTTTTTCTTCATACTTAACGCCACAGTGCTCAATGTATTTTATAATATCGTCATCTTCAATATCAATCCCTGTATCATAGAGGTTTTCCCAGTATCTTTTAAACTTTTTAAGTTCAAGAGGTGAACCTATTCTGTATCCTCTAGGAAATTTTTCAATAAGAATATTTATATAAGGTTCAAGGTTAATAGAATTTTTTTCTCCACCTACAGTATCACCTTTATCTCCTATATACATCAACAATTTATTTAATGCAGATTTGAATCTATTATGTTGTTGAGCGTTATGTTCAATAAATGTTTCGTCATTAAGCAGCTCTTCTACCGTTTCCTTTGCTTGGTAATAATCGTCTGTATACAACTCCTTGTGTTCAAATCCGTTATCCATAGCAAATTGTTCCGCTGTATTTACCGCCGAAGCGTAGCTACGGCAAGTAGGAATTGCCATACACTGTTCGTTCTTCAGCCAGTCATAAAAACCATCAGAATTAGGATTATTCCTAATTCTATTTGCTGTTTCAATTTTAGGCTGTTTATTATCATTTCTTTCAAATTCAATGACAATGTTCTCTTCATCTACTAAACATATGTCAAGAAGTAACTTGATTTTTCTTGCTATATTAGTTGCACTAAGATTTGTTTCCAAATAAAATCCTCGTTCTATTTCTTTTGGAGCCACCATAGATGGATAATATTCTTGGGTGCAAAAATCCATTCTTCCATTTCCTAAGTTAAATGATTTGTTTTTCGGAATTTTATAATCATAATCTTCATATAAATTCTGAAATACTTTTACATATAATTCTTTCCATGATGAAACCTTACCTATATCATCTTCGAAATAAAAAGCTTTTGTTGGTTTTGTATATGACAAATCCACAATATTTGAAAAATCAATGATACATTTCTTTTCGTTTTCATTTAAATTATGATCATTATTAGAATGCGATTCTTCTGTCATAGATTGCTTGTTTTCGTTTGCTTTTATATTTGGCAATCCCACAACATAAGAAATATATATACGAAGGGCTTCCAATATTTTATTCATCTGCATTCTATTATTAAATCGAAAAATCCTATTGTGCTCAATTTCATATTTAACTTTTTTAATTACATCTAAATCTATTATTTCAAGTAATGAACATTCCAAGATTTTTTTATCTATGCAAAACTCGTCAATTTTTTTGTATACTAATGATAGCTCCGATAATAATGCAGGCGAATTTGTCTGAGATAACCATTCGACAAAATTATTTTGCTTAGTTTCTGCCATAAACATTCTTCTCGCCTCTTTTAATATCTTAATAAATCTTCCGTTGTCTTGTTTATATATCTGAACAATCTCTGTAAACAATTTTGAGGCTGGTTTTAATATCGTGTATCCTTTATAAGCAGATTCCATGCTATGCATTTGAAAAGTTATTCCATTAATATTTCTGTAAATATCATCAATTTCATAACCAAGCCGTTGAGCCATCGTTCTTAACTCAAGAGATGTTTTTTGTATTGCTTCTTTTCTAGAAAATTCTCCATTTATATGTTTAGTGTAATTATCTAATAAGATAGCAGCTTCAAATTGATTCCATTCTTTCTGTACACTCATAACTTTATTAATTCACATTCGGTTCATCTAAAATAATTTCACAAACATCTCCAATATCACAATGAAATACCTGACATATCCGCATTATTTTGTCCATTGAAATAGGCTCGTCTTTATTAATTTTTGTGGCAGTATATTCACTTAATTCAGCAGCTCTAATTAAATCACAACGTTTCATCTTATTATCTATCATTAATTTTCGTAATTTATCATAGCAAATACGCATACCATCTTCTCCATTCTTATAATTATTTTTACAAAATACCATTTTCATTATACATTATCTATCTCATTTTTTCAAGAATCTTTTCCGTATTAGCTCCGTTTTTTAATATAGTTGTTGTTTTTTTGCACACATTTTCAACGCTCAATAATAGCGTTCTTTTATTTAATACTATTTCACAAACTAGCAAGCAGTGTGAACCACTAGTAGTTTAGTATTTTTCAACTTTCCGATTACGCAGAAACTTTCAAAATTGCTTGTTTGTGAATACCTCAATCCCCTTGAAATACTCTAATTTCAGGTGGTAGCTACGCATTCATTCTGAATACTTTTACTTTTTACAAAAAATTTGACAGGACTCACACTATGGAATCCTGTCATTTTTTTATTGAGAAGTTCTTTCTCGGTCGTTTGATTTTTCTTCATCTGTCAAGAACCTATCAACATTTTTCTTTGCTTTCATAACCTCTTGCATTTCATTTTTTAGTTTGTGATACTGTGAATACATCTGCTTTTTCTCATTACTCATCTCATAGTATTCCTTGTTTAAATGTTTTGTTGTATGAAGCTTCTTGAGTCCACATTCATCAAATGCTTCCTAAGCTGCTTTATGAAGTTTAATCTGTTCTCGATGTTTCTCGAAAAGCTCTTTACTGTAGCCATACCTCCTATACTAATATGGATTTCTCTTGTATCAGGATAATTGGCAATATGCTTTTTAAACTCAAGTAATTCTGCCATACGAGTTTCTTTTTCTTTAATACCTGTTGATAGAGCATTGAATTTTTCTGTTGCTTTATTAGATTTCATTTTCGAATATTCAATACTTTCAATCTTATTATCTCGCAAAAATAGCAAAGTCTTTGACATGGACTTTAAGTTAAAATTTGTTACCCATCGTTCGTAGCCTTTGACTTTTCCAATAATCTTTTGTTCTATATCTATAATCAAATTGAGTTTTTGTTTCTTTTGAAGTTCTTTTATTTTTGCTCATATTGCAACAATTGCATCAATAATTTCATTTTAGATTTAGAATGAAAAGCTATATGTTTCCCTCGTTTTAATTCAAAGGTCTCATCTTCTATAAGTATAAGAAAATGATTAAAATCTTTTGGCTTCTTATCTAAAACTTCATCAGTAGCAAAACGGATACCGTCTTGGAAAGTATCTTTTTTTCACACTTGGGTTGATGTTGTCTTTCATTTTTAGATTTTATTTCAATAACAGACAAACCATTTCCCTCAAGATACCATTTACAGCGTTTTGTTACTCTGATAACCTTTGCTATATTGTGGTTCACCCATAGTTTTTACGTTAACACTAATTTCATTGTCCTCGTATCCTTTCGTTTTAGGTAAAATAAAAGCAGCCTTATACTTTCTTGTACAAGACTGCTATGTCATAGATATATTTAATTATTCGACAAGTAGGAAGTTATTTAACATTACATAAAACAAAGGAAATCGCTATAAATGACAACGGGATCAGAAGCATATTCAAAATTTCAAGTAAATTATTCTTCTTGCTTGATACTGTAAAGTTATACGGTTCTTTCCATAATTCAGTTTTATAAAGAACGATATATACTATCCAATATGCACATGAAGGAATTGCAACAATCCCTGTCCATATATCATTAGTTAAATCGACTTGCCTTTCAAAAAACACAAAACTCAACAAAGATATCATCGGGCAAACATAATGCAAAATAATATTTGCCTTTTTAGGACTGAATCCTGACAGAAAATCTTCTTGCGTAATTGCAGTCTTCTTTCCATTACCAAGAAATACAATAAATATGAACATTGTGGCGACATACCTTGCAATCTTACATATATCAGGCCATAAGAAAACACCCTGTAAGATTTTCACGCCTTGCAGGGTGCAATTTTAAACAGTAAAATTCACTTCGTTTTATTAGAGATAACTGAACAACTGACAGCTACAAATAATCCCAATAAAATCCATGGGAAAGCCGCTTCCCAAAATTCATACATACAATTTTCTCCTCTTTATTTCCTTGCATTTTTCTTATAGTTGTAATAGCTTTTAGCAAATTTTGTAAACACGATAATATATAACCGTATTCCTCCGCCTAAAAGCGCAGTAATAAAGTAACTATGAGGATGCAACAAATTGTTAATAAATTGCGGAATAAGTATGCAAAAGAACAAGATAAGCAATATAATCACTCTTCCTCTGAATACTCTTTCCATCATTTGAAGTTTGGAATCGTCATCACAGAAAATTTCTTCCTCACCATTTGTTTCGGACACGGGTTTGCGGAAATAACTGTATCCAACATAATCCTGTAGATATTCCCAACCACAATCGTTAAATAATTTGACATACTCCTCTTTATTACGAAGTCCATCTTCGTTGTAATCAAGTTGATAAATCACATCTTCAGGCGTGCACTTTTCAAAATGATAAACACAGAAACCACCTATTTTTACGAATTTCCATCCTGATTTATGCATCATTCTGAGATAATCTTGTTCTTTTTCATATTCTGCTATTGTGAAGAATTTGAATTTTTTCTTAGTTTCCATTTCACATTTCCTCCTGTATTATCTTATACAAGCGTTCAATTCGTTTCAGTTCTATCTGTAATACCTCTAACCCCAAATCCGTGATTTGATATATTTTTCGTTTATCTTCTTCACAGACAAAACGAATTAAGTTGTCTTTTTCCATTTTTGATAAGCTTCCGTACATTGTACCCGGAGTGAGCTTAACAGCACCTTCTGTTATCTTTTCAACCATTTGAACAATGCCATAGCCATGATTAGGTTTTTGTAAACAGAATAATATGAAAAAAGCAGTTTCCGTCATAGGAACATATACTTTTTTAATGTGCTTATCCATAAGAACTACCTCCTATTAGTCTCGTGTGCGATACATCGCACCTCGATATATTTATATTATATCGTACTGCGATACATAAGTCAATAAGTTCGAGTGTTTTTTATGGAAATGCAAAAATATTGGTAACACTTAAAATGCCGAAAATATAGCAAATGATTGTACTGCATAATGAAAAAATAAAATACCAACATCAAAATATGAAATATTGTCAACGTTATTGCTGAACAGTGCAAGCATAACAAGTGACAGTATTTCTTTATTTTGCTCATAAAAAGACAAGGACAGTAAGCCAAACACTGACGTAATGTCCTAATTAATCATTTTATTATGAGTAAATCAATTCTCTGTTGACAACCTCTCTTGCATAAGATTGTATATTGTTCATTAATCATATCCATTCTCAAGATTTTTCTACTTTGATGGCTTGAGTCACACCCTACTTTTCCGCCATTTCCTTAATCAATCTATGAAACATTCACTCTGCCAGTTGGTTAATATCGGCAAGATGGCGGTTAAATGTACCACGAATCAGTATTGTGGTATAAATAAATTGCTTATTTCTTTAAGTACTCTTTGCGGCCTTGTCTCCATACTCCAATAGGGTTCATTTCTTTTTCAGAGAGTATCAAGCAAGTGATATAATCTCCATGCAATTCACACCATAGACCATTGCTTTAATCAAAAATGTACTTGTCCATATATTGGCACTCTCACACAGCTAAAGCAAGGGGGGTACGACACATTGGATAAATCCTTTATTTTCAAGTCTTTTTGAGGATTTTTTAAGCTATATGATGATTAATAATCACTTATAAAATTGTGACTTTTAAATTTCAATTTGATTGTTTCTCTCATAACTTAGAAAATCGTTTATCATGTATCTGTTCATTTATGAGATAATGACCATCTAAAAACAATAAATAGTTGGTTATTTAGGTTGGGACGTGCTGTGCTTCATCTTTGATTTGTAAATAAATGGATTTGAATTGTATGTTTTTCTCTTTGGCAATTTTCTCAATTACAGACGCATATTTCACACTAAACGGATACTAGCTTGTATAATACAATACATATCCAATTTCATCAATATTAAGATGTTTTATACATTATTTGAATTTTGGAAATTCTACATTTTCATCAAATGGTAGCTATCATAATTGAATACCGTTGTCCGATTCATCACAATCTATAAAGCCTTTGTATTTAAAAAATTTATGGTCAGCAAGGAATGGATTTTTCTTTGGCACATCTAATATGCATAATCATTTTTTGCCATCACTTTTACTGTCCGCAATACAAGCGTTTAACAAATAAAATGAATAAGCATGTCCCTTGAAATAACTAGAAACATATAATCAATAAATATACATATAATCATCTGTAATAATTGGAATCCATACATTTTCAGCAAGTATGTATTCGCTAAAGCATTTACCACGCTCCACGCTTTTTAATAAAACAAGGCCCTCATCAAAACGCTCTTTAAGTCAACTCTTTTTTGACGATACCTGCATATCGTTATTATTTAAGATTACACAACATATATGCTCTTTGTAAACTTCCACGATCTCTATAGGTCGTAGCTTCTTGTTCTATCCAGCACGCTTATTACTATACATATATAGCAGTTTTTCCATAATGTCCACAAGCGTAGAAGTTCAGCTAGTACCTAGCCTACTGTATATATTTAGATTAATAAGCTAATTGTATTAACCACGCAAATTTGCTATTAAGTGATGCATTATAATCTCTGTCTATAATGTAACCACAGACACATTTAAAAGTGCGGAATTTTAGATTCTTTATTTTTTTATGTACTGCCCCCACAACAATGCCAAATTTGACTTGATCTATACCACTTATCTATTTTGACAAGATAGCCGCCACGGTCTTTTAGTTTATACTCTAACATATTATACTGTAAGCATTTTATTATATACAAAATGAGAACACCCAAAGGTCTTTTGTAATTTTTCATCTTGTATTCAGTTGTGATATATTGCATATATAATAAGTTTTATTCTCCAGCAGAATTTTCTCCTTGTGATTGTATGTATCGTTTGATAATATCGACAATTACTCCACCGGTAGCTAATAAGCAATAACTTTTTGACCAAAACATTTCCTTCCATAATGACTTACGAATATGATGAAACTCTTTTTTTGATAAGTCTACTACTGGCAGATTTATATGTATTTATAAATTTACTAATTTCGGTATTAGGTTGTTCACTAAACAATATATGTACATAGTATATATCGTGATTTCATTCTTCGAGAATTATATTGTATTTAAGGCATATATACTCAAATATGTCTCTTAGTCATTATAAATATCATAATTTATTATCTTATTGCGAATATTTAATGCATGTAATTAAGTGATAATGCAACATAAATACTGTATGATTATTTGTATCTAAATCCACGATAAAATAAGCCTTTCTATAACTGCGACTGATTTATACCACACTACAATTTATTGTCATATGACAGTGTTAGCCCCTCCCTACTGAATAGAGGAAGGGGATTGCACATCTGTTTTATTGTTTAATAAATTATTTGCTTAAAAAGGATATTCATATTCGAATGCAGCTTTATCGGTTGTAAAATCAAATATAGTTTTACCATTTACTTGAAAATGATAGTACGCTTTACAAATTACATGCTCATGAATAGTACGAACCATATCCCCATCAACTGGTGCCAACAGTGGTCTACCTAATTGTTCTAATAATTTAGCTGACAGCCTCCATCTTCCTTGCTGAATTGTAACTTCACCTGATTTAATATGCATAACTTTAGCACCTAAATAAGTAGCAAATCTATATTCTCTGCCATGCCACATTACAATAGCAATTGTACCTGTAAAATTTAATAAAACAAACGGTATATCTGCCACAGATAGCACAAGTGAACCATTAGGAAAGGAACATTGTGTCCATGCATAATGTTTTGGAAACGACCTACCACGATCCCCTTCAATGTACCCAATAGCATCTCGAAAATTATATACTTTCTGATTTATCTTAATACTACCATTAACAGAATGTTTCATACTTCTTATGTTATGATAACATTCCATATATGGAATATAATGAAATGGTCCCATTATATCATATTTAATATGTGTAAACGGTCCAAATTTAAGTTTTCCAAAAGCTTTAATATTTTTCGATTCTAAATTTAGAGTAATTCCATCTTCGCTAAAATAATTTAGCCCAATTTTCATATTAAAATCATTTTGTCGTAGATACTCGTATGGAAATGAAACATACCAAGAATTTTCCTTTGTAATCATCTGTATAGAACAAAATTGATTATTTTCATTTTTATGATACGCAGGAATTATAGCTAAAGTATCAGTATCTGACTGAATTCGATAATACCAACCACCAAAAACTGACCCCATAAATATCCCCCTATAATTTTTTATATAGTATTGACGTTTTTATTTTATGTTATACTTTATATTAGATATTTTATAGATGTTTTCTATGTTAAATAGTTTTACATATATAATTTTCTTGAGCATATTTATGAATTTATTTTAACAAAAGCTATACATAAAAATATAAGAACATTCACTATTAAAATGAATGCTCTTTTTTATTTTTGTATGTGTTACTTTTTCAATACCAGCTTTAACCCTTTCCAGCAAGACGTCTCACACTTTTAAAGTGGGAGATGAATTGCATCCTTCACTATTGAAAGTCATAACGATAAGTTAGACCACAAGTGTAAAGTATTATGCAAGTATTCTGTTTGAGTACGAAAATTAAGTTCAATAGATAGAACCAAAAACTTTCTTAGGGCTTTACTTTTCTATACACGAGCTATACAAAGACATCAATAGAAATGAATCTTGTTATCCAAGATACTACAGACAAGCCGAAAAAGGTCTTAAACGTGAACAAATAAATTTTTCTCTTATGCAAAAAGGTTCTAAAAATCGTGGTAAACAGCGTATTAAAGTTGCAAAACTTCATCAAAAAATTGCTAATCAGCGCAAAGATTTCTTACACAAGCAATCAAAACAGATAACCAATGCTTATGATTGTGTTTGTATTGAAAATCTCGATATAAAAGCAATGTCACAAAGCCTACATTTTGGCAAGTCGGTTTCAGATAATGGTTGAAGTATGTTTACAGACTTTCTTGAATACAAGCTTGCTGAAGTTGGCAAACAGCTTGTTAAAGTAGACAAATTCTTTGCAAGCAGTCAGACCTGTGGCTGTTGTAGTTACAAGAATCCCAAAATGAAAAATCTATCTATACGGGCATGTGATTGTCCTAAATGTGGAACTCATCACGGTAGGAATGTAAACGTTGCAATAAACATCAGAAATTAGGCTATGCGTCTTGTAAACGCATAGCCAAAATATAAAAACATGTAGCGCACGGAATTAGCTCCCTTATGCTGTAGTCGTTGGACTGCTTGAAAGAGAACCTCCTCCTTTATGTGCAGCATAGACGGTGAAAGTATGTCACTAGTTATGTGTATATTAACCAATCAAACACTATACCGAGTTATTTTTTATTCAACATATTTTTTCTATAATCTATAGGTGGAAAACCTGTTTTTTCCTTAAAAATTCGAGAAAAATAATGCTGGCTCGAAAATCCACATTTTTCAGAAATTTCTACCAACTTCATATCTGGATGATGAATTAGATACTCAATAGATTTCTCTATTCTCAAGTTTATCAATATATTAGAAAAATAATTATTTGTTTCATTTTTTATTATTCTAGTAATATAAGATTCAGATAAATTAAAAACACTTGATAATTTATTGAGCGAAATATCGGGATCAGAAAAATTTTCTTGCACATATTTTAGAATTTGCTGTGATATTGTTTTTGGCTCTCTAACAAGTATATGTTGAGTTAGTTGCTTTTGTTTAATCTTTTCAATTGCTTCTTCTATTAAAGATATAAGTTGCATTTTATTTATTGGCTTCAATAAATAATCCATAACATTCAATCTACATGCCTTTTGTGCATATTCAAACTCATCATGTCCCGAAATTATTATAAAAATTGGATTTATTCCACTTTTACTGCATTGTTCAATCACAGATAGGCCAGATATTCCTGGCATATTTATATCCATCAATACAATATGTGGTTTATATTTTTGTATAGTCTCCAAAGCCTCATTTCCATTCGATGCTAAAGCCACAATTTCTACTGGCAAATTGCTCTTTTCTATCAAAGATTTTAAACCATTTCTCAAAATTGCTTCATCATCGCATATTATCAAACGGTTCATTATTTTCCCCCTCTATTAATGGTAATTTAATTTTAACGCAAGTACCTTCTCCTTTTACGGACTCAATGTGCATATCAGCTTTATCCCCATATTCAAGTTTTATTCGTTTACAAACATTTATTAATCCATAGCAATCTTTTGGATTTAATGTTGCCATTTCACTTCTTATTTCAGATAATTTTGATTCATCTATACCAACACCATCATCAGATATATCTATTAGCAAACTATCTTCATTCTGTCTTATCTTTATATTTATATATCCTGGTGTTAGTTTTTGATTTGTTCCATGCTGAATTGCATTTTCTACCAAAGGTTGCAGAATCAATTTAGGAACATATAAAGATGTATCTGCTTCTATATCAAAATTATAATACAACATATCTTCAAACCTTGTTTTTTGAATAATTAAATAGCTTTTAATATGTTCAATTTCTTTAGATAATGGAATAAGTTCTTTTCCTTTGCTTAATGAAATTCTAAAAAATGATGACAATGATTGTATTATCAGTACCATATCATCTTTACCACTCTCATAAGCTTTCCACTGAAGTGTATCTAATGTATTATATAAAAAATGTGGATTTATTTGAGCTTGAAGGATTCGTAGTTCTGATCTTCTTTTCTCTTTTTCGTTTATTACAATTTGCTCCATCAGCTGTTTTATCTGTGTAATCATACTATTGTAACTTTTTACTAAAATTCCAATTTCGTCATTCGCTTTTAACTCTACTATTGCATCTAAATCACCTTTTTCAAACTTCTCCATAGAAGCCGTTAATTGTTCTATAGGTTTAGTTACAGTCTTAGAAAATTTTCTACTAAATAATATAAGCAATATTATAGCAATAGCAAATATCTCTAGTAATTTTTTTGCTAAATTTGTAGTTTCACTATACATAAAATTAGTATTTATAGCTGTGCATAAATACCAGTTTTTAGTACATGGTATATTGGTATAAAATATTGTTTTTTCTCCATGAGTTATCTGTCGTGTATCTTTGGAAATTTGTATTTCTTTAGTTAGGTTATCTATTATATCATTTTCTATTTCACAATGTGTATATAAAGTTCCTTTATCATCCATTATCCAGCTTTTGCCTTCATAAAAATCAATTTGATTTACAAACTCATCAAGCTTTTCCAGTGAAATAGCAGCATTTAAAAAACCATATACTTGGTTGCTGTCATCTCGCAAAATATAATGAAGCAATGTTATATATGTTTCGTCTGCTCTTGATTTTACTGGCTCGCTAAAAAGATACTCATAATCCGAAGACAATCCATCTTTAAAATACTGCCTTTCCGATATATCTATAGATAAATTATCTGTTACCCATCCTATACCATCATTATACCCTATTGCAAATGTTGTGTTGTCACTACCAAATTTATCTCCTATTTCTCTATTTAATTGTGTTATATATGGTAATGTTTTCTTTATATCGTAATTATTATATTTTACATAAAGTGCTATAAGCTGAACTTCAGATATACGGCTTTTGAGCCAATTTCCTATTTCTTCCGACTTAAATTCAAAAGTTTGGGTTGAGAAAGAATTTATAGTATCTTTATGTACTCTTTTTACCGTTGATGTTGTCGCCACCATCAAATTCATAAAAACAACTGTAAACAAAAGTGTAAATACACATAAAATTTTAGTTCGCAGTTTCATTTTTTCCTCCATTGTTCGTGAAAGTGCAAATATTAGAAATTTAATACAAATACTTTTTCAATATATTATACTAAAATGTAATTGATAAATAAATACCAATTATCGAAAGGATAAAAATCATGAAAAAACTCTTATCTATACTTATGAGTGCTGTATTGACAGTTTCAATGGTAGCTTGTTCAAGCTTATCTAATGATTCTGTAATTAAAGATGGTACATACACTGGTGAAGGCTCTGGTAAAGGTGGCAAAATTGTTGTTGAACTTACCATGAAAGATTCTCAAATTTCTGATATTGTAATAGGCGAAAACAACGAAACTCCTGGCTTTTCTGATGCAATGACACAGTTAAGACAAACAATGATTGACACAAACCAGATTGAAATTGATATTATCTCTGGTGCAACACTCTCATCAAATGGGTTTATTGAAGCCGTGAAAGACGCTTATTCAAAAACTGGCGCAAAACTTACAGACCTAGTATCAAAAAATGAGACAGAAGTTAAAAACGAAATGAAAGATAGTTATGATGCTGATGTTGTTATTGTTGGTGCTGGTGGTGCTGGCTTGAGTGCTGCTATTTCCGCTGCTGAAAATGGCGCAAAAGTTATCGTTATAGAAAAAATGAACAACATTGGTGGTAACACTTTAATCTCTGGCGGAGAAATGGCTGCTCCTGGTAACTGGTTGCAGGAAAAAGAAGGCATTAAAGATGATGTAGATACATTCTACAAAGATATTCTTAAAGGTGGCGATAATGAAAATGATCCTAAACTCGTTCGCATTATTGCTGAAAATGCTCTTGACGCTGCTGAATGGCTTAGGGATGATGTAAATGTTAAATTTGAAGACTATATGCTATTTTTCGGAGGTCACTCAGTAAAGCGTTCTTTAGTTCCACTTAACGCATCTGGTGTTGAACTGATAGAAAAACTTGCTGCAAAAGCGGAAAGTCTTGGTGTTGAAACTTACACAAATACTCCAGCTACAGAACTTGTAGTAGAAAACAATAAAGTAGTAGCTGTTAAAGCTAAAAATAACAACAAAGAAATAACTTTCAACGCAAAAAACGGTGTAATTCTTGCAACAGGTGGTTTTGGCTCTAATCTTGAGATGAGAGTTGCAAACAACCCTAAAATGAATGAAAAAATTCTTTCTACAAACTCTGTTGGTAGCACTGGCGACGGAATAATAATGGCAGAAGCTATTGGTGCTCAGACAGTCGATATGCAGTATATTCAAACATATCCAACATGTGATCCTGAAACTGGTACACTTCTTTATGTTGGTGATGTTCGTCTTGAAGGCCGTGCTATTCTTGTAAATCTTGAAGGCAAGCGTTTCGTTGAAGAACTTGAACGCCGTGATGTCATTTCTTTTGCTACAACTGAACAAACAGGTGGCGTATCTTACATGTACTTTGATGAAGCAAGCATGAAGGCTGCAGGTGTTGCAGAATCTCATAAAACAGAATATGAAAACCTTATTGAACGTGGTATACTTGTAAAAGCTAATTCTGTTAAAGAAGCTGCTGAACATTTTGGCATTAATTCTGAAGAACTTCAAAAGACAATTGATCGCTACAACAATTACTGCGAAACAGGCAAAGACCTTGAATTTAATAAACGTGGTGATCTCATTGCTTTCGAAGAAGGCCCATGCTATATTATGAAATCAAAACCAGCTATCCATCACACAATGGGTGGTTTAAAAATAAATGAAAAAGCACAAGTTCTTGATAAAGAAAATCATATTATCAATGGCTTGTATGCTGCTGGTGAAGTTACCGGCGACATCCATGGCACAAACCGCCTTGGCTCGGATGCTATTGCAGATATCGTAATATTTGGTCGCATAGCAGGTGAAAACGCTGCAGCAGCTAAATAATTCAAATTATTTATTACCCCCTTAGAGTATTAAAACTCTAAGGGGGTTTTTATATATTTATAGTGAAATATTTTAACAGTTATAAGTCGTTGCAATTTCAGTAACTTATAACTGTTAGTTCTTTGTCATCTGGTCTTTCTATCCTAGTAATCATCATTAAACCTAATATCGTTATAATTAAATTAGGTTTTTATATTTTTTACATATTCGAAACAACAATCTATTATATTAATATTTAATTTTATTGTAATCATATCTAATGCTAATAAAACATTTTCATTTTTGGTTGAATCAATTTCATCAGAACATTTCATAAAATATTGTAATTTTTATTTATTCTATCAAATAATTCGTTGCTATTTCACTTTTCTAATAGTATTTAATCTTTTTAATCTAAATTTATCATTTAATTAATAATTCGAATATTTCTACATACTTTTCAGCGTGATTGACACTTAAATCGCCATGATAATATTCAGGAAATATCATTAATTTACTTTTGGGCAACTTTTTATTAAGAAGTATAGCTGATTTTTTCATATTACGTCCCTCTTTCTCCCCTACTGCAATAACGACCTTAGCATTACTTGTCCTTATAGAACTTTTAAGACGATATGAAGAATTGCTTTTCAAAAAAGCAATCAAATTTTCTTTTTTGATTTTACAGGTATCATTATAATATAAATCGAATAAATCTGATTTAATATGTAACTGTTTGAATTGCAAATTTGCAAACCATGATTTTTTAATTAACCAGTAACTTATCGTAATCATCGGACTAATTAGCCAATTTGTAAATCTCATGGGTATAACTAATGCACTTTCAATAATTGCAAATTTGCAAATGTCTGGATTAGACGATAGCATTTCGACAAGAATTTGTCCCCCTAGTGATAAACCACCTATGGCAAAAACTTTTCCGCCAAACATATCTTGAATATATTCACAAATTTCAATTGCAGTAGCTTCAATTGTTATGAAATCACTTTCACTATAAGCATGTCCATTCAAAAAAGGAATTACAACATGATATTTGTTTGATAAAATTTCAGCCACATCCTTATAATTCCACCATGAAAGACCTCCTCCATGCAGTAAAATTACAGTTAGGTCATTTTCTTTGCCAAATTCTATTACTTTCATACCTATTCTCATCTAATTATATTTTCTAAGTTTATGAATAATATTTTAACACTCTATTTCGAAAATTAAATCCATTTCTTTAATTTTTCCATAGTCAGAAATATTCGTTGGGATAAAGCCAACATAACGGTATCCCCTACTTGCGTACGCATCAATAATTTCTATATGTTCTTTTGACTTTGCACCGATAAACTTTGAAATTTTCAAATTTACATATTCGTATTTTTTCATAAGTCCCTCCATAAAATATTATTCATTAGATCTATTTATTAAAGTATTTTAAATATTATAACATTATTA
>JAHHTS010000118.1 GCA_020024475.1 Oscillospiraceae bacterium | reverse complement strand
GTAACTTTCTTTGCGGCAAAATATATTCTTCCATCTCTGCCTTTTTCGCTACTTTTTATAAATACCATCTCATCGTCAGCTTTATGGATATCCTGTACCATATTATATGCCAGTATTTTGTGCGAAAACCCTGCTCCACATAAATTGTTGATTTTCCCGTTACATTTTCAAATTTCATTTTGTTTTTTAGAGTATGATATTTTTTCTCTGTTTCTCCAAAATCAATAAACTTTATAGATGGATATCCTCTGTCAAAAATAGCTAATACAGGCTGTTTGATATCTGTATGCATAAAATGATTTAGATTTTTTTGGGGGGCAAGTTCTGTTTCGCTGGTGGAAATATGTGAAATTTCAATATCCAGATAAAACTGATTCAAAATATCATACATACAACTTACAAGTGCCCGTACCTGTCCAAGTTCTAAATGTTGATTATTACTTTTTCCAAAACCCTCTCGGTTTTCTGATGAATACGGCACTTCTGCTTTACTTCCATCAATTGCTAGTAACAAAAGTCCATTCCAGAGCCGTGGATTGGAAGAATGATAGAAATCAGTCATAATTCATCACTCAAATAAGAAAAACCTTCAGGATTAAGACGTTTTCGCTGTTGTAAATACCCCTGCTTCGACAGTATTATGGAAAGAACATCCTTTTTTAGAAAGGCAACACAGTAGGATATCTTTTAAATGTAAATAATAAAATAATTTTTTTTAAAATTCCTGTCACTTTTTTCACTATTCATGTGTGTAATATATAAGGAGATACATTATAACAATGGGAAGAAAAATAAATCAAGATTTGGAACGTGTATTTAATACATATTATAATATTTTATATAAAGTATCAGTCATTATGCTATGCAATGAACAGGATGCTTCTGATGCAGTTCAGGAAACTTTTATAAAATATTTGGAACATAAAAAAGAATTTTGTGATCTGGAGCATGAAAAAGCGTGGTTGCTAAGAGTAAATATTAACATATGTAAAAATATAATGAGATTCTACCGACTACATCCAACAATTGGATTTGATACGATAAATATGTCTTATCAGGATAATAAAGATTATGAACTGATGAGTGCATTGCTTCGTTTACGAAAACAGGCAAAAGAAGTGTTAATTTTGTACTTTATCGAAGGCTATAAAAATAAAGAAATTGCATCTATTTTGGGAATTTCGGAAAATGCTGTAAAAAAACGTTTGGAAAGAGCAAAAAAAGAACTAATACAGGAATATGATAATAGAGGATAGTAAAGAGATGGATTTAAAAGATTTAACAAAGATCGTAAAAGTACCTAAGACGGACAAAACGGTTATCAATATATAGGTGATGATAGAAGAAACTGTAAAAGAAACTTTTCAACTGTGTTTAAATAAAGAAGACAATGTATGTACAGTTATATTAAAGGAGATAGATAAATAACCGCCGCAAAAATACAATTAAAAAATTAGAAGGAGGATTAAAATGAAAAGAAAAATCGAGATATTATTTTTAGTGTTCTGCATGATGTTTTCCATGAATGTGAGTGTGCAAGCAGCATCTTCAGAACATGAATTAGAGGAAAGGGAGGTTGAAATTGTTCTGTATGATGAAGAGGGAAATATGGTTTCCATGGGAAAGGAAAATGCAGAATTAATTTCAATACTGATGGAAGAAATTACAGGAGAGATGAAAAATCCAATAATCACAGATAGGGCATCCTGTTCACACATTCCATGCAGCCAAAAAGAAGGATATTTATATGCACATACAAAAATTAGTCCTACGGAATGTTGGGTTTATAGAATGAGAGCTATTATTTGTGGATGTTGCAAGGAAGCAATAAAACAGTTATCAGGATGGGAGTTTCAGTATTCTCACAAGGCGCATTGGTAGATAATGGGGAGGCGGTAATTTATAACGTATTTTAAATATAGAAAACTATTTCATAAAAATAGTTTTCTATACAAAGGGAGGTGAAAATCAAAGTAGCAAAATTTCTAATTTTCACAGGTATAAGAACGGAGACTTCTTAGGAATACTGTCCAAAGTATATTTTAGAAACTTGGGTAGTATTTCAACTTTCAATTTCAATAAGATGATAAAAACATAGTATAAAAATAATATTTTAAGAGGTGAATGATATGAAACAGTCTTCAAAAATTAGAAAATCTATAGCGATTATGATCGTATCAGTATTCAGTTTTTCCGTAATAGCATATGCCGACAATACATATGTGTCAGGAGAACTTAACAGATCTGGTTCTTTGGTTCAGTATGATTATGTACGTACTCATATGTTTGATGGTCCTATTAGTCTGTCCGTGGATAAAATGCCAGCCGGTTATTTACGGTTGGGGCTTCGCAATATGAAAGTTTCAGGTGGCCCACAGTTTACGGATACTTTACAATGGAATGTAAAAGGAGCTAAACAGTGGGACAATATTCTTAAAGGAACCAAATTTGCATTTCAAGGAAGAATGCAGGCAACATCAAATCCGTTTGCTGGAAATAAGTGGGGAGGAAATCTTACTTATTAATTATGAAAGTACTTAAAAACAAGTTTAATCTTACAGTGCAAGTTATATGCGTTATTCTGATTAGTTTGATAGGACTATCAGGGTGTCAACATAGGGATGAGAATTTTGAACCCAATAAGAAGAATCAAGAAGATACCGTGAAGACAATTAAAGTAGAGCGTGGGAGTTTAACTCCCACACTCTCAATGAAATGCAGTGTTGGAAAATCGCTACCATTTATTATTGTTGCTCCACAGCAGGGGGGGTTTACTCCAAGTGTTCAAAATAATGCAAAAGTAACAGCAGGAACAGTGATTGGAAAAGTGGATGAAATGGAAGTAATTGCTCCGGTAGATTCAACCATTATTTCTGTGGAAAAAGAAGGCGAGTATCCTAAAAACTATCCGTTGTTTGAGTTACAGTATTCAGGATTTTCCTTAGATGTAGAAGCGGAAAAGTTTATGAAATCATTACCACAGGATTTTTCATTGGAGGCAAAATACCAAATAGAGGACGGAATAGGACCAACAAATGCTTCTGCCGTTGTATTATCTTCCAATGAGGAAAACCTTGAAAATAGTACAAGGATTCACCTACAATGTCTGATAGATATGGGCACAGAGGTTCGAAATGGAGAACTAGCAACAGTAGTTATAGCAGCAAAAACAAAAAAAGATGTACTTCTTTTACCTGTTTCAGTAGTTGCTGGAAGAGAAGAACAAGGTAGTGTAACTCTGATATCAGAGGGTGAGAAAAAAGAAACGCAGGTGAAATTAGGGGCAAGTGATGGTGCGTATGTTGAGATTATTTCCGGTTTAAAAGAAGGAGATGAGATTTATGCTATTCCACCTAATTTGGATTTAAGAGATAACTAAGGTGCGAACATGAAAAAATCTATTATTCGAGTAGAAGGACTAACGGCAACAGTAAAACTTAATAATGGTGATTTCTTAACAACGGTAAACAATGTAGGATTTCAACTATTAAGTGGAGAAAGCTATGCAATTGTTGGAAAGAGCGGATCAGGGAAAACAAGCCTAATTTCGGTATTAGGGTTGTTAAATTCTGCGTTTCAGGGAGAATATTATTATGAAGGAATGTCTGTCTCTAAGATGTCAGATAAAGAGTTGTCAAGACTCAGAAGCCGGGAGTTTGGATTTGTATTTCAAAATTATTCATTAATTGAGCACTTGAGAGTGTGGGAAAATATCGAATTGCCCTTGATTTATGCAAAAACAAAGTTGAATAAAAAACATCGGCAAAATAAAATTATAAAATTATTGCAAATGGTAGGTTTGGAAAACAGACAAATGGATTTTCCATCTGTTTTATCAGGTGGTGAACAACAGCGTGTTGCTATTGCCCGAGCATTAGTGTCTTCCCCACGCATTTTAATTTGTGATGAGCCAACAGGTGCTTTAGACAAAAAAACAGGGGAATATGTTATAAATCTGTTGTTAGATTTGGTAAAGATGGAAAAAATAACATTGCTTTTGGTTACTCATGATCCCGATCTAGCGAAGACCTGTAATACGATATTTACTATGGATGAAGGGAGGATTACGAATGTTTCGTGTTCTGATTAAAGACCTTCGAATCTCACCAATGAGGACTTTTTTAACTGGATTTTCGATGTTCATAGGAATTCTTGCTATGATTGCGGCTGTATTGGTAGGAACTCTTGGCAGGGAGTCTTTGCTATCAGTAAATGCACAGATATTTGGATATACACCAACGTATGCTATGAACATTTCACAGATGAATTTGAATGATGTAAATAAAGTAGAAGATTTTTTTGAAATTATGGATAAAGAACCGAAGGCAAAAACAATTATTGCTACTCCTAAAGTGGGATTGCAATTTGCTCCTTTGGAGTGTTTAGCTGAGTTGAAAGAAAAATCAGAGCAATTATATAAAGATTTATCATATGTTGAAACAATATGTACAACTTCTGAGTATAACAGAATATTTAACTTACCAATTTATGAAGGGCAATGGTTGAGTGATTCAAAAGACGCAATGGCACTTGAAGCTGTAGTCAACAAATCAGCTGCAGAGATTTTTTCAACATCTTATATGGTTGCATCCCCAAAAGATAGTCTAGCATTAATACCATTAAATATAATTGGAACAATTAATGATGGTAAAGAGTGGCCGGTAATATATATAAATATTCTTCCCTTACTTTATCGAGCACCTAATATTTTTGAAATGGAAAATGTAGAATTGTATTGGTATAACAAAGATAATATGTCACAAAACAATATGCAATCGTATATTAGTGATATCTTATATGATACAGTAGGCGGAGAAATAGAAAGCATAAATAGAGTAGACAGTGGTGATGATTATAGTTCTGTAATTGAAATGCTACAGTTAGGGCTTATCGTAACAGCAACGTTATTACTTTTTGTTTCTGTTTTAGGGCAAATCAATATAGGATTATCATCCCTAGAACAAAGGACACATGAACTTTTAATCAGAAGGGCATTAGGTGCCTCGAGGATAAATATTGCGGTATTGGTTTTGGGATCACAATTTATACTTTCAATGCTGGTTTGCATAATAGCTGTTTTAATTTCAGTTATACTGGTGGATAGTGTAGGGATTTTTTTACCAATAGATACTCCTATATCCATTCCAGAATATCCATACACAGCAACAATGATTGCTGTTTTTGTGTCGATTATCACTGCATTATTAGGTGGAATCATACCGGCAATCAAAGCAGCAAAATTAGAACCTGCTTTAGCTCTTAGATAGTATATAGGAAAGGATAAATAGAACATGAGAAAAAACATGAAAATTTTAGTGGAATTATTTTTAATTATGTTGTGTCTGTTTATAAGTGGATGTGGAAATAGGGAGAAAGACACGAAAGAAGCATTAGGATTTACTGATTTTGAAAATATTGAAAAGGAATATTTAGAAACATTAGAAGAATTAAATTGGCCAGAAAACATGGAATTACCTACTACAATGGAAGGAGAAACAGCTGATCAATTCCAAATTGGGTATGGAGTTACAAGGGCATCTATGCTGTGGGAATATGCATGGGAAAAAGAATGGTTGGAAACTTATACCAGTGATGCTGATCGGGCAGAGAGGGCATTGCAAGAACTTGAAAAAGCTCCAGAAATGTTATATATGAGTCCACAAAAATGCGATGATGCTACACGAGAATACTTTAAGGAAAACTTGGAAAAAGCAAAATTAGGAGATCCTTCTGGTTTTGAAGAAAATATTCGGTTAAATGCTCCGGAATAATATGTAGAAAATGGTGTTCAAAAATAAAAAAGGAATTTTGGCTTCTCTGTCAAGAGTTGGGGGGCTTATGAATCCAGTTTCTTTCTGAATCAATGGTGATATTGTAATTTCTTTTTTGAATATATATTGTTTTTGACGTCGTATTTGATGAAAAAATAAGAAAGAAAAGTAAAACAAATATCAAAACTATCTATAGATGTTGTAGCAAAAAACTATTTACTTTCATTATGGAATAAAAATCAGTAAAACACAAAACGGCTAAAAATTAATCGTTTACGTTTTTCAGACCATGGTAACAAGTCTTCTAGGAAAGAGCAATCTGTTTCATTTATATGCTTTGGAATCCAAAGAAGAACAAGAGGTGTGATCATGAGTCAAAAGGAAGTCATCCCTTTTATTATTCGTTATCTGTTAAGAGGATTAACTTATCGAAGAAAATAATTACATCAAGCAAAAAAGAGGTACGTGATGTTTTAGGTGATGTGATTTCGAATACGTCTATAGAAAAGATAGAAGGATTCATTCAGGGAACCAACAATTATGTCCTTGAAAATGACTTGATAACAAGATTTTTCGATTTTGGATACAGTGCTAAAGGAATATCTTCCGAAATATT
>JAHHTS010000117.1 GCA_020024475.1 Oscillospiraceae bacterium | reverse complement strand
TAATAAATTTATTCATTATAATTGCATATAAGCATATAGTGGTGGTTGCTTTTTATTATAATAAAATATATAATTACTATATATTGAATGGTGAGGATATAACAAATAATATGTTTTCTGTAGGTAAATTGACAAAATCATAAAATATATCTAAGCGAACATTGATTTATTATGATAAAATAGATTTATGTAAATCATGTTATGTTGATTCATAAAATGTATATCGTTATTATAGTGCGAAACAGCTTGATTATTTCGATACAATTTCGATTATGAATAAAATAGAATTTTTTTAAATCGCATTAAAAACCATATAAAAAACTTTAAAATCGAAAATAGTATAGCTTTTATAGGAACCAATTATCTGTTATTGAAAATAAAATACGAGCATTATATTTAAAAAAAGTATATTGGATATACATGTAATCAGATTGAGCTGATTATTCTAAAGGAATGATAGAACCAGATATTTCTTTTGTGATTTTATTTATATTTTGTATAATAATGAACATAAACCTTATGATATACAATAGACAAGTATTGCTACAAACAATGTTACGCTCAGACACTGACAGATAATTGTCTGGAAACATAAAGAGGATAATAAAGTAATCATTTGTGTTGAAAATATAGAGAATTAAGGCGTATTTGATTTAGAACAATAAAGATTATATTATAAAAATTGAAATGTTTTTTATTGAGAAATTTAAGGAGACAATGTTTTATGGATAATAAAAATAAGTATTTAACTGCTGGAATACCATTAGGGTTATTACTTGGTACTGGTTTTGCTATTTTAACTTCTTGCAATATTGGTGTGTGTGCAGGAGTGGGAATGCTTTTAGGTATAGTAGGAGGGACTATTATAGATGAAAGTGAGAAAAATAAAAAAGAATAAATTTAAGTATATATAATAAATTATTATTTTAGTTAAAAAAGGCCTTGAATGACATGCTTGCCATTCAAGGCCTTTTGAATTGTATTTGTTATGAAAAATTTAATTAGAGTACAGTTTAAACAGACATAAAAGCTGCATAAATTCCTGCACATACATTTGATACAGCATGAATGAACCAGCTTGGAAATAGTGATCCTCCAGCCAGATGTTCATTTATATATCCCATAGTCCAGGCAATAGATGTAGTAAAGACCAAAATAATCAATGTATAAATTTTGTTAACAAGTCCCCAAAACATTATGCAATGAATCAATCCAAATAAAAAAGCCTGAATAATATTGCCCCATTGAAATCCTATTTTAGAGCTTATCCTTTTTAGCAAGAATCCCCTAAAAAGTAGTTCCTCTGGAAAAGCGGTGTTAAAAATACCATAAACAAGTATTGAAGGTACTGCACGAAGACCTAAACCATTAAATTCAGAAAGCGCAGTTTCTACATCTTTTAAAATGTATTGAATAAAAAAGCCCAGCAATAAAAAAACAACCACAGTAGCAATGCTAGCAATTGTGATATTTATTCTTAATCCGCCAAATTTTTTTAGTCCAATCCAATTATTAAACGATTGTTTTTTTCTAGCTGTTAAAAACCACCATAAAAATGGAATCAATGCGAATAAGAGAATCTGTATAACACTACTGAGTATTTTGCTTACAAGCATATATAACCTTCTTTCTTTTGTAAAATAAGCCGAATGATTGATGTATGTTTATTGGTGAACAAAAAAGATAATTCCAATTAATATAAAAAACATTATACATATTAGTCTAAACATAGTGAATATGTTTAAGAGCTTATTTATGATAGATTTATTCATTTGCACATAATTAGAAATTTGTGACAGTTTTATCAATAATTATATTCTATTAAACTTCTTGAAAACTAATATTTTTTATAGGCTCATCAAGTGACAATACAAAGTAATTAGTGATTGCAACAAGTTTTTTGAAAATCAACATAGATTTGTGCAAGTTTCCATTTAGGTATTGTTTGTATATCAACATCTAACCTTTCGCACATTTCGTCTTGAGACAGCCATTCTTTTTTACAGCTCTATTAGTTTTTAATATAAATTCATATATGAGTCATTTCTAATAAGGCAATTTTTTATATGAATTATACCAAGATACACTAAAATATATAACAAAATATTATTGTCAAAGTAGTCAACCGAATTTAATATTTTGCTATTTATAAAAAACTAGATTTTGTAAAGATGGACGGTTAAGACTATCATAACATTTGGCTTTATCACTATATTTTAACAAAAATGGGCAACCTCATCAATAGGCGCCCATTTAGAAATTATTATTTTTTATAGAATAATTTAAGATATTGTTTCTTGTTTCTCAGCAATTTTTAGGAATACATAACCTAGTCCAAAGAAAACAGTAAGACAAGCAACTGCTGTATTGATTGTGCCGTTATTCAATTTAACAACTGCAATTACTGCAGAGCCTAAAAAAGATGCACCTTTTGAAAAAACATCATATATACCAAAATATTCTCCTGAATTTTCTGAAGGAATAATTTTAGAATAGTAAGAACGTGACAAGGATTGTATAGAACCTTGAAAACAGCCTACTCCAAAGGCTAATATGGCAAACTCAAAAAGAGAATTTAGAACTAATGCATATAAGCAAAGAAAAAAGTAACCAATAATACATACACCAATCAATTTGGTTGTTTTATACTTCTCCGACAATTTTGCAAAAACAAGTGAACCGCCAAATGCTACTACCTGAGTAAGAAGTAAGAAAATAACTTGTCCCACTGTATCAAGATTCAAATCAGTTCCAATATTAACACAATTATCAATAATGGTTCCTACACCATCGATATATAAGAAATAACTTATTAAGAAAAAGAACACCTTTTTATCATTCAAGGCGATTGTTTTCAATGTTCTAAAAATTTTTAAAAATGTATTTTTAACTGTATTTGATGCATTTTCAGTCCAGTTATTCTGCTTATAGTTTTTTAGTAATGGAATTGTAACCATAAACCACCATACTGCAGTTATGGTAAAACCTAATATTCTGCTTGCTTTATCTGTTATAATACCTAACATATCTGGTCCCATAAGATATGCTAATAAAGCGAGTAGGAAAGGTATGCATGAACCTAAATATCCCCATGCATAACCATAAGATGATACCTTGTCCATTCTATCTTCTGTGGTCACATCGTTTAACATAGAATCGTATATTGTTATTGATACACTATAACATATACGAGTAATAACTGTTAACGCTAAAAATGATACCCAACTAATACTAAATCCATTCACCAAACAAGCAATTACACCAAGAGCTGTTGCTGTTGTAAATATGATTCTTTTACGGTTTTTTCTATCTGCCAATGTTCCAAAAACAGGCCCAATGAATGCAATGATTAATGTAACTATTGAAATAGATGCAGAATAGAATGCGGTTGCTTGACTTCCTGATATTTGTCCTGGAGCAGTTCCTACAGCTAATTCTTTAAACCAAATTGGAAGAAGAGAACATGCTAGCATAGTAAATGCAGAGTTTCCTACATCGTATAAAACCCATGCAAATTCCTGCTCTGTAAGACTGTTGAATACTTTTCTATTATGTAAAAATTTATAAAAAGATTTCATTATTTACACTCTCCACCTTTCATTCTTCCACCAAAGTCATAATCAAATATTGAATCAAAAGGTTTAATTCCTCTAAAATTTTCATCAAAATCATGTATAAATGTCACAGCTCTCACTTTGGCCTCTTCATATAATTCTAGTAGCTTCTGATTGCTATCTTTACACATAGGATTTCCAACTGGATTTACAATAAGACCATGCATCTCTTGGTAATTTCCTGTAATTCTTAGTAATGCATAAATTACATTTCTTTTAAAATTCGTACTAGCAAGAAGAAATTTATTATAAAAAATCATAGATTTAAGTGATTTTTTCACTTGTTTCGGTGTGATGCCGTTATAAAATTGAGAAATAATTTCTGCGTTATTTATTGTAGGGTGAATATGGTCTGTAAGAATATGGCTAACTGGATTGTGTCCATCTAAAATCATCAAACTTCTGTCAAATTCAACCTCGATTTCTGTATGGGTAATCCCGCTACATTCGATTTTTTCATCAACATATTTATGACATGTAGTATCTAATGCAAAATGATTTAACACCCCATATACATATGCTAAAGACGCTTCTTTATTGTTGCTTTTTGCTATTGCTTCACAGGCTGCTTCAAAAAAACTACGTCCAGATTGCTCATGAAGTCCAAAACCTACTTTATTTACAGGATTGCTCCAAAGTGCCCCATAATAAAATAAAATATCTGGTCCATGAAGACCAATCATATAAAGTTCTGGATATTTTTCAATAATATTCAGTTCATTTTCATTTAAATCTTTTTTTACTTCTTTGCCCATTCTGTAATGAGCATATGTTGATGGCATAATCTTTTTCTCCTTCATTTTTAAATTCTTTAGGTCCAAAAAATTACACACCTATATATTAAAATCACTATTTCGGTGCTTAATTTTTTCCTAAAGACTAAATTATAAATTAATATTGTAGCAATAATTTTAACCACACACTATATTGTATTAGATACTATTAAATAAATCTTTTTCCAAGACTTGAAAAAAGAAATACCACAACATATATGTTAAAATGAATCAAATATAATACATAATTTTGTTAATCATTTTGAATATTTTAACAATGTGGTGGATGAAAATTTAAGCATAATATGGAATATCAATAAAAATAATGTAAGATTTTTACATATATATCTATTTTCTATTCACGACGCAATTATTAACATAATTCTTTTTTATATTACTACATTAATGTAAAATCCGATAGACACTTTATATAAAATATATGTTAATTGTTCTATATAAGCTATATTTTCATTTGAAATATGCAATTTTAAGATATAAAATAAACCTTAATCATATAAATATCAGTAAT
This sequence comes from Oscillospiraceae bacterium, assembly GCA_020024475.1. Taxonomy (GTDB): domain Bacteria; phylum Bacillota; class Clostridia; order Oscillospirales; family Ruminococcaceae; genus RGIG3102. The sequence goes on along the minus strand of JAHHTS010000117.1, from coordinate 1,513 downwards.
TGTTCAGTTAAAAAGCAAATCATTGCATACATATAACCAACATTAATGATTTTAGCTAGCTGTTTTTTGATATATCATATGTAAAAATATTAATTTCATTAAGAAAAGATGTTTCTAAAATATATATAATATAACTTGAAAATAATCTTATATAGCCATTAAAATGTCTATATAATGATTTCATTCTTCAAGACACTTTATGAAAGCGTTAGATTTTATATGAAAATAGTATATTAAGAACATATAAAGTATGATATAATGAGAATGATATAAGAACTTAAGATGTTTGATAAGCCAAAATTATTCTAACAGTTTTTAACAATAATATTTTATGGAGAAAAATATGAAACTTTTACTGATTATAGGTTCTTTAGTGTACTCATTATTGGCACTTGTCATGATTTATTTAATTGTAATGCAAAAGATGAACAAAATGTATTTTATAGCTGCAGTGTATTTTGAAATCATTGTTATTCTTTGTCTGATTAAAAATGAACCAGGATACTTTGGACTGTGTGGTGTAGTGGGCCTTTTCCCAATTATTAGGAAATATATTTCATAAAGAATTTATATTTAACTATCTTGGTCATATATATCATTTTATTTCAAATTGAGGACTAGAGTAATCAAATAATCGGGCATGCATCTAGGTACAATATTATGACATAAGAATTTAAAACTGATTTTGTTATATAACTTACTATTTAGCTAACAAAATATTTTAATAAAATGAGAAGAAGGTGGTAAAGATGTCCAAGCGAAGGAATGTTCGGACGTTGTTCTTGATATTTGGCATTATAATTCCGGTTTGTATTGCAACGTTTTTTCTTTATCCTCGCTCACTAATAGTGACCAACGAAAATATAACGGTTGTAAGCATTACGCATGATGTGACAGTGAAAGGTTTCACAGCGTATCCTTCAGGGGGCACTATGACAGTTATGATTTCAAAAGGCGATACAAATTATCAAGCGTTGATGGACTGCTTGTCAGGCTTAAAATACACATACTGTATTCATAGTTTGTCAAAAGCATTCCCAGACAAGTTCAAATCAAAAACGTTCATTCTTGAAATAGGCGAGCATTCTCTATATTTCAACGGAGGAAATCACATTGCAGTTGATGGTAGGGCATATAAGTTGAAGGAGACGAATTTATATGATTTGTGCCTAACTGCAACAAAAAACATTAGGGAAAATGAGAACAGCAAATGAAAAGATTAATCGCAGTTGCTATATCTTTTGTATTGAGTCTCTCGGTATTTCTTGTACCTGCATCAGTAGCTGCCGCCACCGAAACGGCTTACAGCATTAGCAAAGAGTATGTTATTTATACTTTGCTAAATGCTGTTACAGTAGACTTATGTAGATGCACTAATGGGCGAATTGATTGAAGCGAGACTAACGGATGACATAGAAAAAGACCTTGAAAGGCAATTTGCCCTTCAAGGTCTTTTGATCTTTATCTGTTAAGAAAATTGGAATTTATTGAGCATTTTCAATTTTTACTTTCT
>JAHHTS010000116.1 GCA_020024475.1 Oscillospiraceae bacterium | reverse complement strand
CAGTAAGGATAGGAAGAAAAAAATATGATAAAAATAATGTTTGTTTGCCACGGCAGGTGATGCATTGAGTACTGCAAACTCTTAAAAATCAAGGATTTTTTAAAATGCGACTTGAATTTACGACACTTTTACGACAGATGAAATTCAAGCTATGATAAATACGTTGTGAAAGAGGTCAAATACGATGAAAGAGAGAATTACAAAGAACGGAATTGATTATGTACTTGTTGGGGATTATTACATACCGGAGTTGAAGTTACCGGAGGAAGAACGTCCTATCGGAAAGTATGGACGTATGCACCGAGAATATTTAAGGGAGAATAATCCGATGCTGTTTAATGCTTTGGTGCTGAGTTGCCAGCTTTGGACTTATCTTGCGGATATCAATGAGCAGGCACAAGAGAGATTACAGGTTATTATCAGTCAGATGCAAAATTCTGAGTCTGTAACTGAGAAAATGAAAGAAGATAATCAGTGGGAATGGATTCAGAGAATGGGCAGCATCCACAATCGTGCAGAAGAAATTGTGTTGAACGAATTGATTTATAGATAATTGACAACATGGTACTTACCTGTTACACGCAGTGTAACAGGTAAGTACCATGGGCAATAGTGGGAGCTTGGATTCTTTTTTGAGAAAGGAATCTTGACAGCCGCAATAAAAGTTGTATAATGATAGTAACAGAACCCACCACGCCTCTGATTTTCATGCGCAACCCGGTGGGACTTTTTCATTTATGGGGTGTTTTATGTATCAATATCCAAAACAAATATTAACAATAGCACAGCAGGTGCAATCATATATTGATGCGGGAATGGTAATTACTTCTCATGCGGACGTAGAAAAGGCATTAAAGTCAGTTGGATTTTATCGTTTGCGTGGATATTCGTTCCATTTATATGACAATGCTTCAAAGAAGTATGTTCCGGGAACAAAGTTTGAAGATGTTTTAAAGCTGTATCAATTTGATCAGGAATTATCTGCGTTGATTTTTTCAATGATTTCCAAGATTGAAGTGGCTTTGAGAGCAAGATTAGTGGAAGCGTTGCTTATACACGGAGAACCACTTGTTTTGCAGGATTCATCGATTTTCAAAGAGAAAAAACTGTATTGGCAGAATATGTCTACAGTAGCGTCAGAAATTGCTCGTTCTAATGATGTGTTTATAAAACATAATTTTGACAATCATGATGGAGAGGTACCCGTATGGGCAGCTGTTGAAGTTCTTTCATTTGGTACGCTATCGAAGATAATTAAGAATTTGAAAACAGGTACTGGAAGTTCATATTCTATATTGGCGGCTAATTACCAATATAAATCGAAAAAAGGAAATTTGGTAAATCCATCGCAGAAAATGTTTGCTTCATGGATACAGGGTGTTTCAGTATTGCGTAATATGTGTGCTCATAATTCCAGAATTTACAACCGAACAATACATACGACACCGGAAATTCTGGATGCAGATAAAGTTACACCACCGCCGGTACATAACGGTTTATATCAAATCCTACTGGCGATGAAGTATCTGCGTTCATCCGATGAGGAGTGGGCAGTATTTGTTGATGCTTTTGATAAGCTGATTCAAAATAATATTGGTGTAGTCAGTCTTACAGCAATGAATCTTCCGGCGGATTGGAAAGCACATCTAAGTGTATAAATGAAGCAGAGCTGCATAAAATAGTAAAGCAGACCTAACCAAGCATTTTTTGCTCAAACCGGTTAGGCTTTCGGCGGAGTGTTACGATAAGCACTTCGCCATTTTTGATGGAATTGATCTATGTATAAATAAGAGCTGGATTCCGGTGTTTGAGGAATTCAGCTCTTTGAGATTAGTTTAAATCGTTTTCTAATGTTTCTAATAAAGAATTGAAGTCGATAGAGGCTCTAACAGGAATGCCATGGTAGTTTCCATGGATATACTGATTTCTAAGGTTAGTGTTTTTATGGATTTTGCTATCGTAATGTGTAATGCATTGTATTTCTTTGTTTCCATTTTCGGTTTCATCAATGACATAAATGCTTTCTTTAGGAATATCTGATTCCATTAACAGTGTATTATGAGTTGTAAGGATAAGTTGCCCTTCGGAGTCTTTGTTTAGAGCAGAAACTAAGCTTTCGACCAGAATATCATGGAGAGCTGTGTCAAATTCGTCAATGATGGCAACGGATCCCTTTACAACTACAAGCATAAATGGTAATAGCTGAAGAAGAGATTGTGTTCCTGTGGATTCTAAAGAAAATTCGATATCTCGTTCCATGCCTGCGATATATTTGGTAACCATCAATCTGTAATTAATACGATTTTCTTTATGGACTCTTTTATAATATACCTTTTGAATATCGGTGTAGGTGTTTTGGAAAAATGTATTCAACATGCTTTCAGTTCGATCTAAAAGAGTTTCTTCATCAAGGCGAATATTTCCTTCATCATAGTGACCGAATATTTCAGGAGGAAGTCCGATAATACCTCGTTCTTGGCGGCTACCGAATTTTACTTTACATGAAGTACGGGAGAAAAATTCGAGAACCGAATCAAAATGGTCACTAATTTGCTCCTTTATATACATATCAGCTTTGTCATCGGATTCGTGCATCAATATTGCTAATAAAGAATGTTTTCCCCAATATTTGCTACAAGCTTTTTTGATTTCTTGATAGGCTGTATTTTCCAGAAAAATCTTAGGACTGATTGTGGCTTTATCTGGTGTAATATCAAAATAAGCACCACGATTTCTTGTAAGAGTGTATTCCAATCGTTCGTGTATGATTTGAGAGTCGTTGGTTTCTAAAATATAACGTCCACTTTTTCCGTGCAACTGGAAACTGAATTCAAGATACATGGGTTCTTCGCTCCCCACCATTTTATTTTCTTGAATCAATGTTTCGATGTCCTTATATCTCATTTTTAAGTAACGAGAAAAATCTTCATCTTTAAGATTGTCTGGATCAGATAATATGGATTGCATAATATCACGAACATCCATAGTGCGAAGAGTTTCTGAAAGCATAAAAAAAGCGGAGGCTAAATTGGATTTTCCAACACCATTTTTTCCGTAAATTAATAGTAGTTTTTTGGGCGTCCCATTCTTGTCTAATAGATTGAATTCTACATCACCGAAAGATTTGTAATTTTTGAGTTTAACATATTCAAACATTTTAGTATCTCCGTTTTCTAAATAATAAATAAGTAAAAATATAATTTCACGAATATACTATAACACAAAAAGTAAACAAAGTAAAGAACATTTTATATACTTATTCGTAAAAATTACGAAAATAAGACAAAAACACTTGAAAAACGGAAGAAATTATGATAGTATATAACTGTTAGCACTCGATCATGTTGTTTGCTAATAGCTCCGGGAGCGTAACTGATTACTATAAGACAAGCAAATGACATGATTCGGAATGGCCAGAAAAGTCATGTGCATTTGCAGAAAGAAGGCAAAATGGCTTACGAAATTGATTTTGTTGGCGTGGGCGATGAGTGTAAAAAAGATGCTGATGCCATCGCCTTACGTTGGAAGGATTTATTTGGCAATTATAAAATTGCAGTGTACGATGGTGGGTTGCAAGCCCACGGAGAAAAATTGGAACAGCATCTAAATCAGTATTATTTTGATGAGGATACGGAAAAGGTTATCGATTATGTCATCTGTTCCCATTCGGATTCTGACCACACTTCTGGTTTGAAAAATATATTGGACAAATTTAAGGTTCAAGCATTGTATATGAATCGTCCGTGGTTATATGTAGATGATATTTGGGATAAAGTAAAGGATGGTCGCATTACAAAAGACAGCCTCATTAGACGTTTGAGAGATGAATACTCATATATCAATGATTTGGAAGAAATTGCACAGAACAAAGGAATTCCAATTTATGAAGCGTTTCAAGGAACTGTTATTGATGGTAAGTTAAGAATACTATCTCCAAGCAAGGAGTTTTACCTTGAGTTGTTGGTTGAATCAAGAAAAACACCTTTGATAAATGAAAGTGCCGACAATGCGTTTTCCAAATTTTTAAAGAATGCTTTTCAATATGTGAAGAATCTTATCGAAACATGGAGTAGTGAAAAATTACGTGAGAACGTATCTACCACAGCGGAAAATGAAATGAGTGTTGTTATCTATGGAGAAATGGATGATAATTTCTTATTGACAGGTGATGCTGGAATCCGTGCTTTGGATAAAAGCATTACATATTCCGAAACCATCGGGAAAAAGCTTAAAGACAATGTGGGTTTTATACAAGTGCCACATCATGGAGGTCGCCACAATGTAAGTACGTCCATCCTTAATCGTCTGATTGGAGATATTGTGGAAGAAGGTGAAACCACTGGAAAAACTGCATTTGTATCTGTTGCAAGCGGTTCGGATCACCCGCTTCAAATGGTAGTTAATGCATTTACAAGAAGAGGTGTGAGTGTATATAAAACAAAAGGTAATATAATTCACCATCACAGAAATATGCCAGACAGACAGGGCTGGACCTCTATGAAACCACTTGAGTTCGAACAGAAAGTAGAGGAGTGGGAAGATTGATGGAATCAGTAAAGAAATATTTTGATGATTTTGTTTTTGCGGCAAGAGTAATGCCAGCTATGACAGCTGGCTTACCTCTGCTAATTATAGCAGTATATAACGGAATAGTAGCTAACAGTTGGTCAGGGACAAGTACATCCTTTGCGCTGGCAATAATACTTATTGCATTCTTGGCCTATATTGCTCGTGAATGGGGAAAAAATTACGAAGGAAAGATGTTCGAGGAATTAGGTGGAATGCCTACAACGATAATTCTGCGTTTTTCTGACAATAAAATTGATAGTGTTTCTAAAATGAAATATCATCAATGGTTTAATAATAATTTGGCGGATGTTTCATTACCCATGTCTTTATCAGAGGAAATGGTAGATTCAACATCTGATGAAAAGTATATTAGTGCAATGACATTTTTACGCACTTATGCTAATTCAAATAGAGGTAGATTCCCAAGAGTATACCAAGAATTAAAAAAATACAATTTCTGGAGAAATTTATATGGATGTAAAATTTTGGCTACTGTGTCATATGCTATTCTGTTAATTAGAGAATTTATAGTCATAGATTCCTTTAGCTTAAAGAAAATGCTTATTGCTCCATTTCCGGAGTATGTTGTTTTAGTGGGATTATTAATATGGATTTGTCTTTTTTGTTCAATTGTGACAAAAAAGACGGTAAAAAGAAATGCATTTGATTACGCAAAAACACTTCTTGAAATAATCGAAAATCTCTCTCAAGAAGAAAATACGATATAAAGATAGATAGTTATAGTTAAAACGAAATTTGAACAAAACAATGGTTTATATAAGGTAGGGTATGTTGAAGAGTTATGTTTCAACATACCCTATATTTATTTTTTGCTTTTTTTACGATTCGGCAGAGCCTTTAACAGTTTTGACCTCTTAAACACATCTTTCATGACCTTATGTTCTTCCACGGAAAGATGGTCAAACGGAATCTGCATCTCATCACAGAAGAAATGCCAGAATTCCTCGATAGGGTTGCTCTTGAATTTGAGGGTCTGCAAGAAACGTTGCACCTTTTTGTCGTTGGACATAGGTCTTTCGATTGGTGCGGATTCGGCAGCGTGTTCATGGTTTTCACGAATGGTGCGGATAATATTGTCCCAATCACTGTGAATGGTATGGAAGAAATATTCTTCCTCCTGAATATGAGAACTTTCCAGAACTTTCAGATACAAGTCATTGGCATCCGGATTCTTCTGCTGAATAATCTGAAGACGAATAGCATCCAGCCAGTCATTCATGTTTTTAATCTGCATGGTAGCAATGCCGTCAACGTAAATTTCGGTATCTGTCATCAGTTTTATAAAGTCAGGATGTTTGATAATTTCGCAAAAGAGTCTATTGTTGAAGCGTCCGCTTTTCAAAAGTTCTATGGCTTCATCGTCTAACATTAAATTATCTATATCGGTAAGCGAAGATGTTCGTACTTCGGTATTGCCAACAAGCCATTCCAAAGAGACACCATAAAATTCTGCCAGTTTATTAAGAGTAACAATATTATATTCCTTGGTTTCTTTGTTTTCATATTTACTAATAGTTGCAGGTACCACATTTACTGCGGTAGCAACTTCTTCCAGTTTATAACCATGATCCCTTCTAAGATCCCACAGTTTTTCTTGTATTGATAATTGGTCTTTCATAGGCATCCTCCTGATACAGATATTCTACCATATTTCTTCATAAAGTTACAATCAGCCTCATATTTTCCAATCGGAAAAAATGGGGTATTTTTGCGTGAATTTTCGATCATGGAAATAATCCGTGAATTTCGATTTTTCGGTGTATGATGTAGCCAGTTCAGAGATGAACGAAAAATAGAATGACCGTCCGAGATGAGATAAACCGCCATGATTGTAAAAGGAGCGCTTCCGTAAGGAAGACTGGATAGCACCGCACAGGGGATATGCCTCCAAGGAAACATCAAGGGTAGAACGGCAAAATCCTGTTTGTGGAATTGTAAGTAGTATTACATTTCCACATTGCATAGAGATTTTGAAAATATCTAAATAAAAAATAAGAAGGAGAAAACAGATGAGATTATCTAAGTATGAGAAAGAAACTATTATTTTGACCAGTGAGGG
>JAHHTS010000115.1 GCA_020024475.1 Oscillospiraceae bacterium | reverse complement strand
TATAATCTTTTACCATTTGTTTTGTTCTTTCACTTGTTAAAAAATCTAATTCTTCTAATCTCTTTAAATTATATGAAGAACAATTCATAATGTATGAATCCATATACGCTGGATGTGTCATTATTTCAGTATAATCATGCTTAACAATATCTTGAATGTGATCATAAATATAATGTAATCCTACTTCCGCTTGATATGTTCTATATTGAACAAATCTAACGTGTTGAAATCCTTTGATGTCATGGTTCCGTAATGGAATATGATATTTATGAGCAAGTCGTATCGCACATTTTTCCATCACACTGTTTGAATCAGTTGTAAACAAATGAGAATCAAGGTGTGTTGGTTTTTTCCCTAACACCGATAGAAATTTATCATATTGCGCTTCAATCTCATCATAAACTTCCTCTTCAGAGAAAAAGTGGTTTGGATCTAGATTTTTGGGTTTAATAAATTGACCTCCTTGACCAACTAATGACTGCCCTTTTGTCAATGGTTCTCCCAATGCAATATTTAGATGTAAACCGATTTTAAGATTTGGATATTGTTTCGCTAATTCTATAGCGTGTTCTAACCCTGGAGTATTCATCATTAACGTCGTAGACGTCAATATTCCATTTTTAAACGCATCGACAATCCCATAGTTAACACCTCTGCTTAATCCAAAATCATCAGCATTTATAATCATTTTTGTCATAGCATCACCTACTTTAATATTGGCCAATATTCTTGATTTGCATCAATTAATGCATCTAAAATCTTGCGTGCCTTTTTTGCATCCGTAACCGTTCTATTTAATGTTAGTGCCTGTAATGCTTTTGTATAACTTCCTTCAAAAAATGCTTCGCATGTCAAACGCTCATAAGCATATTGATTTTCCATCAAAGCTTTATAAAATGTTGACACTGGCCCTACATGAAATGGCTTTGGTCCTCGATTTCCTAACAGGCATGTAACTTCAACAACCGCATCATTTGGCAAATTTTCAATAATTCCATCATTTCTTACCATAACAATATAATATTTGTTTTCATTTCTATAAATTGATTCAGCGATTGAAATAATCATATCACCATGTGCTTCATTTTGCACAACCTGTATTCCTTCTACAGAGTTGTTTTCATAGGCTCTTTTGCATTCAGAAAATACTCGTTTTTCTCTTCCATCCATAACCTCATTTGCTCTTGTATAATCTGGATTTAAATGAGAAGCTTTATATTCTGGATACAGGTAGTACTGAAGATATGTAGAGGGTACATACTCATCAAAATCCTCTACCATATCCTTTACTAATGCATAGGTGTCCAACCATGATTTATCACGTTGTTCTGCATCTGCTGGCAAAAAACCATTACTTTTAATTAATTCTTTTAGTTTCGGTAAATAATCTTTGCCCTCGCAATCGTACAAATTTGTAAACCACCCAAAATGATTTAAGCCAAAATACTTAGGCTCTAACTCTTCTGGATCCATATGCAACAATTTTGCATATGAATTAAGAAGATTAATGGGCTGATCACAAATATTCAAAATTTTATCGTCGTCAGGGAATACTCTCTGTAAGCCATATGCCACAATTGCTGCCGGATTTGTATAATTTAATATCCACGCATCCTTATTTCTTTCCCGAATATCCTTGATCATTTCTATCATATCTTCCAAAGATCGGATTCCATATGCAAAACCACCTGGTCCACAAGTTTCCTGTCCAATCACTCCAAATTGCAGTGGGATTTTTTCATCTTTTTCACGCATTGGATATCCTCCAGTCCTAATTTGAACCATGATATAATCTGAATCTAAATATGCTTCATCTTTGTTATCCGTATATACTACTTCTGCACCTTCATACTTTTCACGAAATAAAATTTCAGCATATCTTCCAATCGGTTCTTGCCGTTTCAAATTATTATCAAATAGCACTAATTTTTTTAGTGGGAATTTATTTTTATGTCTCACAAATGCATTTAAAATACCTGGTGTCCAAGTGGATCCACCTCCAACAATTGCAACTTTTAACTGTTCTTTCATCTTTAGCCACTCCTTTTCTATTTAGTATAAAATACTGCTTTAACATCTTTTGCAATACTTTCTACTTTTAAACCATAAACAACTTGAACCGATGTTTCTGAAGGATGCATAATTCCTGCTGCTCCTGTCGTTTTTAATTTTGAATCGTCTACGAGAGACGGATCTACCACCGTTACTCTTAAACGCGTAAAGCAATTTGTAATGTTTGTGATATTTTCTTTTCCACCCAGATACTCCACAATTTTTTTAGCTAATTCTTCATTACTTGGAGAAACTACGCCAGTATCCTCTGTTAATTCTAAATCTTCATTTCTTCCCGGGGTGCTTATATTAAATTTTTTTATTAAAAATTTAAATCCAAAGTAATATGCCGCTGCCATGCAAATTCCTAGTGTAGCTACTATATACCATTTACTTTGCGTACCTCGCAAAATACCAAAAATGGTAAAATCAATCAGTCCTGCTTGTACCCCGCCAACACTACAGCCAAGCAGTGCTGCTGCCAAATATCCTACCCCTGTCATAACAACATGGAATAGAAACAATACTGGAGAAACAAACATAAAACTAAATTCCAAAGGTTCTGTAATTCCCGTTAAAATACAGGCAACTACACCGGCTGATAATAATGCCTTCACTCTTTTTTTGTTTTTAGGTTCGGCCATTTTGTACATTGCCAAACAAGATGCAGGTAGTCCAAATATCGCAATCAAAGTATGTCCTTGTCCTATATACCGAGCGCCTAATTGGAATACTTCATTTGGCACTGGTGTAGGTGATGCAATCGCTTCGTTAAAAATATTTAATGCTCCCATAACGGTATCTCCATTAATAACTGCTGTTCCACCCACAGAAGTAAATCTCACTACCTGATTCAATATGTGATGCAATCCTGTTGGAATTAATAGTCTGTTAACAGAACCATAAATAAACGCTCCAAACACTCCAACTTTATCGATTCCTTGTCCAATAAGTCCGATGATACCATCAAAAAATGGCCAAACAAAATAAGATATTAACGCTAATACTGGAATCAAAATCAAAGTAATCAATGGGATAAAACGTTTTCCACCGAAAAAGTTAATGGCACTAGGCAATTGGATTTGATAAAATTTATTATGTAAATATGTGACACCTAATCCAACTAAAATTCCTCCAAATACATTCATGCGAAGTGTAAAAAATCCTAACACAGTTTCGTATTTTGCATTCATAATAGTCGCTTCTACCTCAGACATACCTTGTGTCATTAGTGTTTCAACGCTCGTTGAATCTGCTGTAATTCCCTTTAGTCCAAGAATGTAATTTAATGTTAAATGAAAAACCAAAAATCCAAGAACTGCTGAAAATGCAGCTGTAGGCTTTTCGTCCTTTGCCAGACCAACTGCGATTGATAAACAGAAAAAAAGCGGTAAATTTCCAAATACCAAGCCTGCTAATTTACGTATAAATCCAATAAAATCTTGCACAACAAGTAAGTTCACAAACGATTCCCCTACAATTGCACTATTTTGTAAGGCTGCTGCCAACCCCATAAATATCCCTGCAACTGCAATTGTTGAAATCGGTAATAATAATGATTTTCCAAATTTCTGCCAAAATTCCTTCATCTTTCCCTCCTAAATATCCTTTGCTTATTGTGTGTACACTTTTCTCTTTCCTAAAATCGATTTTAAATATATCTTTAATATTATATAACTTGTATCTTTTTACAAGAGATTTTCCATGATATATAATTTATACACAAAAGTATAAGAATACACTTTTTGTGTATTTTTACACTTTTTTATCTGAAAAAAGCTCCCTTTCTATTTTGCATAAGCAAAACCGAAAGAAAGCTTAAATGTCATTCTTCATTTCTATAATATAATTTCAAATATTCTTGAAAAATCAACTCTGTTAAAATATATAGTCCAAGTCTAGATGATACATCATAATTGTTTACACTTAATTTGTTATAAAAGGCAAACAAATTAACATCTCCTAATGTTGCAACTGAATTTTGTCCCCAACCTGTCAATGTGACAATCGGAATATCCTTAGCTTTTGCTGTATATGTAATATTCTTCATAATATCTGTATTGCCTGATAAACTTAAAATCATTGCCACTTGTCCTTCTTGTAAATTGTTGGCATAAAGCTTGCAACAATCTCTGTCATCTGGTGCAAAAACAACTTTGTTTAGATGAACTAACTTTTTTAATAAATCCAAAGCAACAATATGTGAAAGCCCCAATGAAAAAATCACTAACTGGTTACAATCAAATATTGTTTTCGCTGCTAATCTAATTTTATCCAAGGAGTTTATTGATAATGTATAATCAAATACTTCTTTAATATCATAATTATTTGATGGATCAATATTTTGTTGGGATTGATTTTGCAAAATTGTATATTTTAACTCACTGAATCCTGTGTACCCTAACTTCTTGCAAAGACGTACAATCGTATTCGGTGACATAAATAACTCATCAGAAATACTTTTAATTGTTCCTAGATGATCATAATTTTGCAAAATATAATCAACAATCTTCTTCTCTGTATCATTTAATGTTATATTTGGATTCGATAGTTGCTCAAATATTGTCATATCATCACATTGATAACCTTATCATTACTCCTTTGCTTCATAATAAAATAACTTCCCATCTTTGTTTAACTATGGTTAGTATACCACACCTAAGTCTTCTGCCACAATCATTTTAAAGGATGTAAACTTGTTTTACTTGCAGTTTCCTGTACTTTGTTCTTGGAAAATAAAGTTTTGGATTTTAATATTAGTGGATCATCTTTAATACTTGCTTTTTTCTTCTTTTAATTTATAAATTATGACTTACATAATTGAAATGCTTTGTCGATGATATTCGTTTTTCTTTCCCTAACCATCAAAAAATAGAATTCTTTTTTACATCTGAAATTGGTGCTTCATTTATAATCTTTCTTATCGCTTCTTCCTCGTAATGTTGCTCTACATATTCCATTGCTGCAATACAATTCTTTTCCTTCGTGCTACTTAAAAACGAGAAATAATTGATTTTTTTATTCTGTTCTTTTAATGCGGAATTCGGAAAAACGTAAAGTCTATTTTCAATTTCTTTTCGATCATTAATAATTATTTGCATTTGTTCATCATCCCAAAATTAATAATCCGTTCCCCCGTCGCACAAAAATCTTTACAGGCTACTACGTCCTTTCCATATTCAAATATTTTTCTCGTAAATACCACGCATGGTCTTCTGTAATATCTCCATCTGTAAAAGCAGAATTAATTGATCCATACAGTTCTCCCCAAAGGCAGTCATATGGATACTTTCCTTCTTTCTTTGTATCCATAGCACTTTTCCCTTCTCCAAATTTCTACTTAATCCATAGTTTCTGTCTGATTTTTCCGTTTCAAAACAATTCATCTTTATCTACCAGAACATTCTTACTATCAATATAATCCTTATCCCTTATATTCACTGTTTATGTGTAATCTAATCCAGATTTATGCATTTTTGAACGTACACTATTTTTAAATCTAAATGAATATTTGTATTTTATCTCACTTCTATAAGGAACACAGATAAAATAATCATATCTTGACTGAAACAGCAAACAATTATATGCCCTTTAAAGCTTATCCATAATTTCCCTATATGGGGGATTAGAATATGTACTATAAAATTTGTTTGTTAAGCGTAATATTTGATAATCGGTCATTTGATAATGGTTCTCTTGTAAATTTATATATCTCCTTCTGTTACAAAAAACGAGAGACCTTTCGCCCTCTCGTTTAAATTCTTCATCACTCGGTCAATTTTTATTTTACTGTCCTGTCTTAACCGTCACAGGACTCATTGAGATGAAGCGGAACCTTTCTGTTCCTACCATTATTATATGCTGTCTCTTTCAAAAATACAATATGTTTATTAAAAAGCAGAAAAATATCCCTTTAACTTTTATGGCAATAGCTATTAAATTTAAACGCCTCTTAGTGAGTACCGCTGTGAAGTCAGCCGCTCATTTGTGCGGCACTATTTAATAATTACTTTCTGCACTTGGCTAGCATCTTATCCGACCAAGGGAAAGGAAATCGTTAACAGCTTTCCTTCTCTATTTTATTATCCTTTATATAGTAAACGTCAAATCGTTGCCTACACATTCTATTCACACCATTGGTAATCAGAAAGGCCACTGTGTCGGCATTCCATAATAAGTTTGATTTGGTCTTCTTTATAAACTCGTTTATTCACAATGATGGTTCTCCTTTTGGAAATAGAGTGAAATGCTAGCAATCCAGCATTTCCTATCAATCATTATAGAATATATATTCAGTAGATGCCATCCACCTAAAATTAGACGCTTACATTTTAAAGTATTCTATTCATATCAATGCTATATCCAATTGTTTTAAGTTCTCTAAACATCTCCCATTACCAATTTTTATTATTTGTATAAACAACACCAGAAAGATCGGAAGGCATTTCAATATCACCATCTACAAGTAAAATAATATTTTGTCGGCCCAACAAACTTATCGATTATTGTTAATCCATTATTTGCTTGTTCACTTAAAATGATTGGTTTTATTTGTTGTCGCTCAATTAGCCTTGCAACAAATTGTTTAAGTTCCCCATCATGTCCGTGAATAATAAATCTCCTTGATAAATCCACTTCTTTTTTCTTTAAAAT
>JAHHTS010000114.1 GCA_020024475.1 Oscillospiraceae bacterium | reverse complement strand
TCAAAAATGTTAATGTTGAAAAAATATCAGTTCCAGTAGAAAAACAATGGGTTGGTCCAGCTACAGATAGCGTTACAATTAACCTATTGGCAAATGGTCAAAAGATTGAAAGCTTTGAATTAAACGCTAAAAATGATTGGAAGCATGTATTCTCTAATTTAGATAAATACAAAGATGGAAAAGAAGTCATTTACACAGTAGATGAAGAAGATGTTGCAGGTTATGAAAAAGAAATCATTGGTAACATGACAAATGGTTTCATTATCAAAAATGTTAATGTTGAAAAAATATCAGTTCCAGTAGAAAAACAATGGGTTGGAAAAATTGGAGACAAAGCAGAAATTATTCTTTTAGCAAACAACCAAGAAGTGTGCCGAAAAGAATTGACAAAATTAACGCAATGGAAATACACATTCACAAATTTGCCAAAATATGATGAAATAACAGGCAAAGAAATCAAATATACAATAAAAGAGACAAATTTAAATGGATATGAAACAGTTGTTAAAGGAGATGCTCAAATAGGTTTTACTGTTATAAACACAGAAATAAGAAAACCAATTGTTCAAAACAATAACAACTCTGATAAACCTAATAAAGCTCCTCAAACAGGAGATTATACAAATCTTTACTTATGGGTTTCATTAAATGTTATTTCACTTTGTGGAGTGTCAATAATAGGCATTTTAAAAAGAAAATCAAATAATCATTAAGTTGATTAGCCATAAAATTTAAATAAGAAAACCGCTTATATCTGATTACTAGATTAAGCGGTTTTCATTTTATTTATAAAATCATACTGTTGAATAAAAATATTTTGACTTTTTTGTGAGATAAAAACATCGTAAATAAAAATGTGTAACCTAATAAATGGGTTACACATTTAGCTAATATTATTAGTAATTATTATATAAGTGTTTATCTATATAATAGAAACTCTTTTGGAATAATTGTCTCAACAATATTTTCTATATAATCATATGAAAATTTAGGGTCATTAGATCTAACACCGTGAGAAGCAGCCATTTCTTCAGTATAATCTTTGAAAAGATAATTTCTTATATTTGAATATCCAGAATCGTAATGAGTCACTATTGGTACAAAGTAGGGACTTTCTATAGTTATTCTACTATTACCACTTTCTTCATAGTTCTTTATAATATCAAATTGAAAAAGTCCACCAATCATATTGTTACCACGTGATTGACCTGATATAAAATTTCCTAGAGAATAGCAAATTAAAGTTTTATTATCATTTACATCATTTGTTTGCCATTCAACACTTTGTATAACGTGAGGATGTGTACCTATTATAACATCCACTCCCATTATATTAAGTTTTTCAGCTACTAATCTTTGATAATCATTAATATTATTTGTATCTTCATAGCCCCAATGACAAGATACAATAACTATATCTGAATTTTCTTTTGCTATTTCTACTTGGCGCTGAATTACATCAAAATTATCACAATGTATTATATTTGGACAAGTTTCATCATAAATTGAAAGTCCGTTTGTGCCGTATGTATATGCCAAAAAAGCCATTTTAATGTTATTTATGGTTAGATATTTAATATCCGCATTGTCATCACCGGTATAAAAACCTACATTAATAATGTCTTTTTTACTATTCCAATACTCTAATGATGATTTTAAGCCGTTAGCGCCCTTATCGTATGAATGATTATTAGATGTCCCAATGACATTGAATCCCATATCTATTACTTTGTCACCAAGTTCTATAGGTGTTGAAAATTGTGGATAATGTGATGGAGCGAAAGCATCATTTACTAATGTTTCTTGATTTATAAACTTAACATCAAAATCGTTAAAATAATCTTCTACATTAGAATACGCATAGTCAAAATCATATGTTCCATTTTTGCTTCTATTTGCAGCTTGAATAAATATAGAACCATGTATAAGATTGTCTCCAGCCGCTATAAATCTGACTTTGTCATCAGGTTTTGTTGTAGAAGAAGGAGCTGGCGATGATACAGTTGGTTCAAAAGTTTCGCCAGCATTGACACAAGCTGTAAGCGAAAAAGCAGCAATTGTAATAAACAATAAGAGAAAAATGTTCTTTAATTTAGACATAATTTGCCTCCAATTAATATTTTATGTTTATTTTACAATAATCGACAGATTAATTCAATAATTATATTACACTTGAAAAAAATAAGTATTTATAATATAATTAATGAGTTATAAATGGTATTATAGAGGATATAAATATGAGTAAAGATTTGATGAATAAAAGTGATTATTTTTTTGATTTACCTCAAGAACAAATTGCGCAAACTCCAGTTATTCCTAGAGATTCATGCAGAATGCTATGTATAGACAAAAAAAATCCATTTCATTATGAAGATAAAATTTTCAAGGATATATATGACATGTTAAAGCCAGGTGATGTTCTTATTATGAACAATTCAAAAGTTTTACCAGCAAGGCTTTATGGAACAAAAACAACAGGGGCAGCTTGCGAATTTCTTTTGTTAAAGCAGATTGAAAATGATGTTTGGGAATGTATGGCTCATCCTGGAAGAAGATTGCAACCTGGTCATGTAGTTGTCTTTGGAGATGGAATTCTTAATGGTGAAATTATGGAATCTCTCGACAATGGAAATAAATTGGTAAGATTTACATATAATGCTCAAACTTTCTTTGAAGCTCTTGATATGGTTGGTAAATTGCCTTTACCACACTATATTACACAAGAGCTAAAGGACAGCAGCCTTTATCAAACTGAGTATGCAAAAATTCTTGGCTCCGCTGCAGCACCAACAGCTGGATTACATTTTACAAAAGAATTATTAGAAAAGTTAGAAAGCAAGGGAGTAATACTCAAGTATGTTACACTTCATGTGGGAATAGGAACATTTCGACCTGTAAAAACAGATAATATTCTTGAACATGAAATGCATAGCGAATGGTTTGAAATTCCTCAAGATACAGCAAATGAAATTGCAAAGGCTAAAAAAGAAGGACGAAGAGTCATTTCAGTAGGTACAACAAGTACTCGTACATTAGAAGCATGCTATCAAGCTTTTGGACAAATAAAAGCTTGTAGTATGGACACAAATATATTTATTTACCCAGGTTATAATTTTGGCATTATAGATGGTCTCATAACTAACTTTCATCTTCCAGAAAGCACACTTATTATGTTGGTAAGTGCTTTTGCTGGTTATGAAAACACAATGAAAGCATATGAATATGCTGTAAAAGAAAAATACCGTTTTTATAGTTTTGGTGATGCTATGTTTATTTATTAAGAAAGGAAAATTATGTATAAGTTAATTAAAAATAATGGGACTGCTAGGCGTGGTGAGTTTAATACAGTACATGGCACTTTTCAAACACCAGCATTTATGAATGTAGCCACTGCTGGTGCTATAAAGGGTGCATTGTCTGCACAAGATCTTGAAGATATTCATTGTCAAGTTATGTTGAGCAACACATATCATCTTCATTTAAGACCTACTGATAAAGTCGTAAAACAAATGGGTGGTTTACATAAATTTACCACATGGAAAAAACCTATTCTTACAGATAGCGGTGGATTTCAGGTGTTTTCACTTTCCAGTCTTCGCAAAATAAAAGAAGAGGGCGTTACTTTTGCATCACATATTGATGGCCATAAAATATTTATGGGACCTGAAGAAAGTATGCAGATACAGTCAAATCTTGGTTCTACAATTGCTATGGCCTTTGATGAATGTGTAGAGAATCCTGCTGAATATCACTACTCAAAACAATCATGCGACAGAACTGTCCGCTGGTTGGAAAGATGTAAAAAAGAAATGAACAGACTCAATAGTCTTGAAGATACAATTAATAAAAATCAATTATTATTTGGAATAAATCAAGGTTGTTGTTTTGATGATCTTCGTGTGGAACATATGAAGCAGATTCGAGAACTCGATCTAGACGGATATGCAATTGGTGGATTGGCAGTAGGGGAGCCAAAAGAAGAAATGTATCATGTTATTTCTGTGGTGGAAGAGCATATGCCAAAAGATAAAATTCGTTATCTTATGGGAGTAGGCACTCCTGGTAATATATTAGAAGCTGTTCATCGTGGCGTGGATCTTTTTGACTGTGTTATGCCTTCAAGAAATGCTCGTCATGGGCACATTAACACATGGAATGGAATTATAAATATTAAAAATGCTAAATATCGGACAGACGATTCGCCACTTGACCCTGAATGTGATTGTCCCGTATGTAGAACATATTCAAAAGCTTATCTTCGTCATCTTTTTAAAGCAGAAGAAATGCTAGGTATGCGTCTTTGCGTAATGCATAATTTATATTTTTATAATAATCTCATGGAAAAGATAAGGGAAAGTTTGGATAACGATAACTTTGAAGATTTTTATAATAAATATGTGGATTTATTAGATACAAGAATTTAATGTTGCATAAACATAAAATTTATGATATATTATATTCTAGTTTATTAGGAGGTAAAAGATATGTTTTTTTTATTAGATACTGCTGAAGTTTCTTTAGCTGGTCAGTTTCTTTCAAGTACACTTCCATTTGTTGTTGTTTTGGCAGTAATGTACTTTATGCTCATTTCTCCACAGAAGAAAAGAGAAAAGAAATTACAGGAAATGCGTAATGGCATTGAAATTGGCGATGGTGTTGTAACAGCTGGTGGTATTATTGGTAGAGTTATCAGTGTCAAAGAAGATACTGTTGTTATTGAATCAGCTTCATCAAAAATTCGCCTTAAAAGATGGGCTATTTCTGAAGTTGAAAAACTTGACGCATAATTTTGCAAATATTTAAGTAATAAAATTACACCCCTAAGAATAGTATTTACTATTCAATGGGGGTGTTTTTTTGTTACAAAAATTAAAGCTTTCTGCAACTAATAGTCAGAAAATAATATTTTATTGTCTTTTTTTTCCTTTGATATGTATATTAACTTTATTATTTTTATTATGTTGTGGTGCATTTATAATTATAAATATAGATACACCTGAGTACATACTAATACCTATTACAACTGTGATACTAACATTAGCCTCTTTTTTAGATAGTTTTTTTATTGCTAAAATTTTTAAAGAAAATGGTTTAATAATTGGTGCTGGTGTAGGACTTATATTTTCCATAATAGTCATTATAATATCAGCTACAACAAATCATCTTATATTAAGTGGTTTATTTATATCAAAAATATTAGCAGTTATTTTTTCAGGTATTGTTGGTGGAATTTTAGGAGTAAATTTTTAAGGAAAGTTAAGTCATGGTAAATAAAAATATAAATAATTCAAAAAGTAAATTACAAAACAAAAAATTAATTCTATATATATTATTATTAATATATCTTCTAGGCATGGTATCTGGATGTGTCTTCACATTCAAAAACAAAGATAACATTGAATTTATAAAACAAATATCTTTAACTGAAAAGCTTTTAGCAAATGGAGAAACTTCTTTATATTTACACACAACTAAGATTTTTATTAGAGATTTAATATTACTTCTTTCTATATTAATATTTAAATATTCAGGTATTCTTAAATGTTTTTGTATATGTATACCTTTTGTTCTATCATTACAGAATTCATGTTTATATGCTGTAATGATAAATACTGGTGAAATAAGTATATTTAATCTACTGTTTAACTATATAGCCAAAGATACAGCTGTTTCTCTTTTAATTCTTATGTATTGTTTTATAATTACAAATGAAATCATACATAAAAGAAGTAACCCTCAAAAAGATATCAAAAAATTTTCAATATATTTTTCGGGGCTGTCAGTAATATATATTTTAAATATTATAATAAAAATTATTACTTCTCCTTTTCATTAGAAGCATCTTCTTGCTTTTTATGAGGTTTAAAAGAGGCGAGGGGAGATGACTTTGCAGCTTTCATTAATGCTTCATCAGAAAGATGTGTATAAATCTCTGTTGTTGATACATGTTCATGTCCTAAAATTTCTTTCAGAGCCAGCATATCCGCATTTCCAGACCTATAAAGCAATGTAGCAGCGGTATGTCTCAGTTTATGTGCCGAATAGCCTTGACCAGATAATCCAGCTTTTTGCAAACATTCTGTCACAATTTGTTCTACGCGTCTTGCTGATAAACGCTTTTTCAGCCTTTTTGAAATAAAAAGGGCAGGCTCAATAGATGGAGAAACAAGTTGATTTCTATCTTTTATATATTCTTCTAATGCATATAGACATCCTTGATTAAGATATATTGTTCTTTCTTTATTACCTTTACCAATAATTCGCAATGTATCATTACGAATATCCATTATATCTATACCAACCAGTTCTGATAAACGCATACCACAATTTAGAAAAAGCATTAAAATGCAATAATCACGACTTGGAAAATCTGTGTTTACATTAGATAAAAGTTCTTGACATTCTTCTAAAGAAAGATATTTTGGAAGGCGTTGTTTTTTTTGAGGCAATTCGATGTTTTCACATGGATTTATATCAAGCTGATGAGTTTTTTTAGTCATATACTTAAAAAAGCCTCTAAGGCTACTTAATTTTCTAGCGCGAGCATTGGTTGAATTGCTTCGTTCATTCATTACAAAATATAAAAAATCTAAAATATCACTTTGCGTAATTGTAGTAATAAATTCAAAATCTAAGTTTTCAATTTTCACATTTTGAATAGATTCATTATTTATGCAATTATTACGCTTTTGCCAAATAAATCTTAAAAAAAGCTTTAAATCTATGTAGTATGATTCCACACTTCTTGCAGATAATCCACGAATTGTTTGCATATAGTATAAAAATTCTCGTAAAAAATCCGGACAATCATCATAATTAGAATAAATTTTGGGTTTTGATTCAGCCATATAAAACCTCCATAAACA
>JAHHTS010000113.1 GCA_020024475.1 Oscillospiraceae bacterium | reverse complement strand
GGTTTCATCGTAGCGAACCAAATATCCTCCATTCCATTTTTCCAGTTATTTAATGTTCCACGACCTTTTTCACGCTACCATGTTATTTTATTTTGAACATAAAAATATTTTCGTAATACAGTTTCAATAATGGAACTGTATGTCCAATCACAACAAAC
Source organism: Oscillospiraceae bacterium (assembly GCA_020024475.1). GTDB lineage: Bacteria > Bacillota > Clostridia > Oscillospirales > Ruminococcaceae > RGIG3102. The sequence goes on along the minus strand of JAHHTS010000113.1, from coordinate 6,727 downwards.
ATAAATCGTAGCATCTGATTTAAGAACTGGGAGAATAGCTTTTACCCAACTTTCTGTATATTCACGGTATTGTTCATTTGTGAGTTTTTTGAATTTATTACCATTGAAGTTTTTAGTTAAATTGTATAGTGGGTCCACAATTAGTAAATCCACAAAATTTTTAGGTAAAATGGCAATACTGAAAAGACATCTCCTAATATAGTTTTTTCTATAACATCTGAGACCTCTACTTTATAATCTATATTGATGCATCTCTCTAAATATTGCATTTCATTATTAACAGTAATATCCATTGTTTTGCTTATTATTGATTATTCTTTCATCATAGTACTCCTTCGATTTCACTGATATTTTCGAACTTATAATTCATTGCACACACTTTATTGTTTTCTGCTTCTATATTTCTTTTGAAATGAGTGCATGAGAAATATTTAGAATCAGAAACTCTGATAATAAATTTGCTTTATACACCTTTGCAATACCGTCTCGGGTTTATGCAACTCCTGCGGACTGTATTTGTTGCAAATGTATTATTGTATAAGGCAATCTTTGAATTTTCTTCTTTATCAGTTATCATCTGATACTTCCTTTTTTTCTTCTGTTTCAAACACAGATATGTTATATATATTCCAATAGTTTTAAAAGCATTGTTATAAAATTCACAGTTCGAATGTTTTTTAGCAATATTTAAATATTTATATAGGCATATTCACAAATACATATATAAATTTTAGTCAATAATTACCTATATTATTTTAACTTTTATTATTTTAACTTTTGTTAAAATTAAAATTGAAACTTTTAAAAGTCTTTTATTTTTCTTAAAATTATGTTATTCTAACAATAGATAGATAGATAACTTTAATTTAAGTTATCTATATTTAAAAAAATTAGGGCTCAGAAATGGAGGGCGATTCCAATGGTGATGTTAAATTTCACATATTGATCAACTAAAAGACCACAAGGATGTTTACTTATTAAAAAACTTACATCTATTATGTGTTTACTTTTTGCATTCTTATTGTTATTTAATTTAAATTGATTTGCGGCAGAACCTTTGAATGATGATTTAAATGAAGAAAATATTGTATATCATAAAACAGACGAACAGCTAAATGCAGAATTTGAAGCTAAAATAAATAACCGAATGAAAGAATTAGGCCTATCAGAAAAAACTCGTATGTCAGAATGGCGAAGAGAAGACGCTGAGCCGAAAATTTATACATTCCATGGTTATCCAGATGGTCAACCGACCAATGGTTATTGTTTCCATAGCAGAATGGGTGGTTTTTCTTATAGTGATAATGGTGGACCATCTTCTTCTCTTTCATTATCTTTTGGAGATCCGTTTGGTGTGGTTTCATTCTCAACTAATTTAGGAACAGCAACGCCAAGTGCTTCTGTTAGTGCTTCTGTTTATAGAGATGATTTAAATCCTAACGCATACTATAAATTGGCAGTGACAAAAAGATATACTGTTAAACCGTATATAATTTACACACGAGAGTATGCAAATGATCCATGGGTTGCTCATCACTATACAGAATCTTCATTAACATCAGTTGACCTATATATAACTATAGTCTGATAGTTATTATGCATTACTATGCTTATGAAAAAACGAAACTGGTTACTTATACTCCTATTAATTTCTATTGGCATAAATTTATTACTGTCATACACAAACATAAGAACATTGCAATCCAACAGTAAAGAACCTACTGGAACTTATATGTTTTCACTGGATAGCAATGGCGATGAAGAATATGAACAATATTATCTTCTCCTTTATCCTAATGTTAATAAAGAATATGAAATACGATTATACACAGCGTCAAGCAATCCTAACACTGGTGGCACCCTTTCTAAAAATATAGAAGAAGGATTTTATAATCTTGAATATAACAACTGTATAATTCATACTGAAAGTTTAGAAGGTAAGGAACACTTTTTCTTCTTAACAACAGATGATATTTATTTTATTAAAAACGACAATCTTGTAATTTGTGAAAAACTTGCCGATTATGTTTATAGAGTATAACAAACAATTACAAATATAGATTAGAGGCCCTTAACAGGGTCTCTATTTATATTTTCATCTTTCCATATAGCTATGTGACATAACTCATACATCCCAATTTTGACTCACTCTGTATTATTTCATAACTTTCGATTTTAGCAAACTCATCATATATTACTTCTAAAGCATCAATAGCATCATACCGCCCCAAAAAGTTTCCTTCTTTTCGCTTTGCGTTGAAGGCCTTTGGCTTGAGTCCCTTTTCACTCGGTCGGCACTTTTTAGGTGCAAGATATTGCTGCACATATATGCTTTTAATACTTATTTTTTAATCTTAGATGTAACGTACTGATATAATGATGTCCTATTTAAATTTAATCATATTATATTATATTATTCGAACATGGTGTTACAAATTTAATTTATCACTATAGCCTGTTATGAACTTTCAAAAGGTACGAGTTATAATAATTATAATTCGTAAAAAATAACAGCATCAAAGTAGTTAAAATTCTTAAAACATTGAAAAAATCGACATTTTTTGCTATAATATTATAATATACTATAAAATATTTTACCTTTTGAAAATAGTCTGAGAAATACTATTTATAAAAAGTCAATAGCTAAATAAAAAAGTTTCTGAATATTTAATTTATTTTTATGCATAACAATAAAACTTGCTGAGCTAGCTGAAATGAACTGATAGAAAATTTTAAAGGTTAGTCACAATGCATTTGGATTGAATAAGTAACATTGTTTTTAGTACTGCGTAAATTGTATGACATGACTTACGCGCAACGGCTTCAACAGTGACATTATGGTGGTTACCTTTCATGCGTTCCTTTTGATAATAAGCCTTAAAGACCGGATCAGAATTAGAAGCAACAAAGTCCGCTCGAAAAAGAGCTTTTCTTAGATAAACTAAACCACGCTTACTCATATGGTTATTGATACACGTATACTCACTAGATTAGGACACATAGGCATCGATGCCTACAAATGCTACCAATTTTGCACCATTAATAAAGCTGTTAATATCACCTATTTCCTCAAAAATTGTGGTAATAGGTGTTTTGATTTTTTCAAGAAGCTCAGACATCTGTTTTTCAACATCAGATACCTGTTTATCTATAAAATTGATTTACTCAATAAGAAGTTCTATGTGAAAAGAAAAGCTATCAACATAAAAAGTAATATCAAATGAAGTTTCTATTAACGAAGATACATCTTTTATTTTTTTGCAGTATAACCTTTTGAGAGTGACTTTAAATAAAAGTTCTTCTAATGGTTCGGAAGTAACATTTTCATAGTCGCTAGGTGAGTTTAATTGTAAAAGTAATTCTTTTAATATTTTGCAAAAAATATCAGAGAAGTCATAGAGGAAAACCGACGTAGCAGATAAAATCGTCTATAATAAAAGAATCAATAATATAAGCCTTTCATTTTCTGATTTCAGTTCCTTTCACAAACAATCGGTTTGAATTGGGTTAATAGCATGAACAGAAAAATGTTGTTCGATGCGAAAGGAATAAAGAGAAATCCAATAGTACCCAGTAGCTTCCATACCTATTTCTAATTCACAAGCATATGGAGAAATTTTTCTGATCAATAAGCAGCCCATCAGAAGTATTAGAGAAAGAATGTGAAACATAAACATCACATTAATAAAAGTATTTTAGATAATCTTCTAATAACTGATTAACATTACTTCCTTATTGGATATGCGACGTACTCTGTTTGATCAACATCTACATCTAACTTATTCATAAACTTGTTTAGCATACAAAGGCATCACTCTTTCAAATACGAGGTCATAGCCTCAATGATATAACGATGTCACTCTATTTAATAGAACAATTATACAAGATTATCTTGTATAAATATACAGTTAATAAAGGGTTATATGTCACCTTTATCAACCTAAATATATTATATAAGGAGGAAACAAAGAATATGAAAACTAAATGGAAAAAAAAGAGGATGAAAACTAAAAACAGATTTTTGGCAATACTGTTATCATTTGCCACAATGATAAGTGGATTGTATGATTCTTCTATCTTAGTATTTGCAGAAGAAAATGATGATATTGTAAAACTGTCTATAACTTATCATTTAAACAGTGAAGACGGAAACATGATTGCTGAGCCGTATTACGCGAATATGACAAAGGGAAGCAAATATTCAGTTGCTTCGCCAGAAATTAAAAATTATGTTCTCATCAATCAAGAGCAGAAGGCTGTTCAAGGAACACTAAATGAAGATACAGAAATAAAAGTCGTATATAATTATGACAATAGCAAAGAAGTGTCTTACAAGATCAACTACATAGGCGTAGACAGCAAAGGACAGGAAACTAAACTGGAAACAGTAATAGACAAAGCACCTGTTAATGCGACAATTTCCATCCCATTTAAGGAATTTAAAGGCTATTACAAGCGTAGTGGAGAAGATATGCAGTTGACCGTTACATCTGACGGTGAAGCAGAAAAAAATGTGTATTATGAAAAAGCAGATAAGCCTTATATTATCTTTAATACTAACGGTAACTACATAGCTCCTATTATGGCAGAGGCTGGTGATGATATTTCTAATAAGATAAAAAATATCGGATCACCAACAAGACAAGGATATAAGTTTGTAGGTTGGGATAAAGAAATTCCTAATACTATGCCAAAAGAAGACTTAGTTATTAACGCTGTTTGGGAAAATGATTTTGTAGATTATACTGTTCTTTATTGGTTTGAAAATGCAGATAATGATAATTTTACTCTTGGTAAAAACAGTGAAATAAGAAGTGCGTTGTCAGGAACAGAGGTTACAGCTTCACAAAAAGATATTGAAAATGGAGAAAATAACGAAAATGACAATGAAAATCAATTCTTTGGATTTGATTATTCACATTGTAAGAATACAATAGTTGAACCTGATGGCACATCTGTTTTAAATGTATATTACAAAAGAGAAATTTGGAAAATAGAGCTTATGAACACAGATTTTGAAACTGTTTGGAAAACTTATGAAGGAAAGTATTTGTCAAAAGTGCCTGAAGATTTTCCGTCTTGGGAAGAACAGAGAGAGTATTACAATAAACAAGCAAACAGAGATGATTATAAATATTTCACAAAATATATAGACAACAAGAATACTGGTTCCCTTTTAGAGAAATTTGAAAACAGTACATACTCATATGGTGTTGAACGAGCTTACCCATACTTCTCTTCTAATAATTATAGAGTCGAAGTTAAACAATATGGAGAAACATTTGAAGGAGAAGTAGGAGAATTAGAGCACACCAGTTATATGAACTCTGAAAATAAAGATATAATTGGATTTTCGTTAATTCCACCTTACGGATATCAGTGGGAAGGCGGAAAATGGAGAACAGCAGATACCAAAGAAAGCTTAAAAGACGCACCACTTCAAAATAATCCATGTAGTAATAACACAACAGGGATAGCATCGTTTTACAATCCAGGTTTGTATAGCGAAATATTTATGAAAAGAATACGAAATAATGTAAATTTTTTTAGTAACGGAGAAATTATAAATACCTACAGTAACATTGCTTATGGTGAAGAAGTGAATATAAATTTATTGCCATGCAATGGAAATGAAGATATGGAATTTGTAGGGTGGTATTATAATTCCGACTTAATGAATAGTGAAGAACCGTTATATTGCTATCAAATGCCTGCTGAAGAAATAACCTTGTATGCAAAATGGAAGCCTGCTGACAGACTAGTAGTTTTCGACACTCAAGGCGGAACAAATGTAGAAAGTCAAATTGTTCTTAACAATGATGTAGCAAAGAAACCAGAAAATCCTACAAGAGAGAATTTTGAGTTTTCAGGCTGGTATACAAGTCCTGACAGTGGAGAGAGATGGGCATTTGACCGACCTGTTAATGATGATATTACTTTATATGCACACTGGCGACCTATATCAAAGACAAGCTACAAAGTATGTCATATCATGCAGGGAGAAACACAGCCTTTCTTTGAAGAAACCATAGATGGAAATGTAGGAGATACGATTATTGCATTACCTTTAGACCCTAAGCATGGAAACTATCCGAAAGATGTTTATTTAAAAGCGGATGAAATAAGCAAAACCGCATTACTTGATAAAGACCCGCAACAGAATATCCTTACTTTCACTTATATTGAAGTAGCTCAAAAGAATTATGCGGTTAAATATTTGAATAAGCAGACAAATAAGCCTGTGGCAGAACAAAAGACCGTAACTACCAAAAATACCGTTGTTACAGAACAGGCGATAAAAGTAGATAATTTCAAAGTTAATGGAAATACAATAATTACACAGAATATCAAAGGAAATGGAGAAATCATTTTCTACTATGTTGCAAATGATCTAAAAGTTACCTATCAATTCAAAAGCGTAATAGATGGCAAAGAGCTTCCAGAGTCAGTAACAACACTTATTCCAACTGATGATAGCGTATATGCTTATGGTGATACAGTAACGATAAAGACACCAGCGAATAATGTTGTAACAGTTGACGGCGGTCAATGGGTATTCAATGGGTATTCATTGTCAGAGAATAGTTTTATAATTAAGGATAATACCGTTATTACCGGCGTATGGAGCTATTCACAAAACACAGAGCTTATCAACCATATTCCTGTAATTATGGCAGAGGACAAAACATTCAAAGTGGGCGATGACTTTGATAATGATATTGCACTA
>JAHHTS010000112.1 GCA_020024475.1 Oscillospiraceae bacterium | reverse complement strand
AGGACGAACTGGGAAGCCCGCTGCGAATCGAAGACAGTGCCGGAAACCTCAGGGAAAGCTATGGATACGGAGCCTTTGGGGAAGACCTGTATCAGAACCAAGGGAAGGTACAGCCGTTTGGATATACGGGATACCAAAGGGATGAGATAACAGGGACGTATTATGCCCAGGCAAGGGAATATCTGACGGAAAATGGGAGATTTGCAGGACAGGATTTGATTGTTGGTTTTGTTGAGTATCCGGAAACACTTAATAGATATGGATATTGTTGGAATAATTCCTTAATATATGTAGATTCTGATGGAAAATTAGCATTTTTAGCTACTATTGGAGTGGGAGCGTTGATAGGTGGAGCTATTGGGGGAATCGGCTCTATTATTTGTGACGTATCCAAGGGAAAAGATATTGATTGGGGAAAAGCAGGGAAAAATGCCTTAAAAGGAGGCACAGCCGGAGCTCTTATAGGAACAGGAGTAGGGGCAGTAGGAGCATTATCATCTGCTGGAGCAGCTGGTATAGCAGTTAATACAGCAAAAGCAGCTACATTTGGAGCGTCTGCTAGAGGTGTTTTTAATTTATTAACAAGTATAAACACGAAAGAAATGACAATTTCACCACTCAAGAGATATGCATCATCTGCAATGGGAGGTGTGGGAGGAACTCAAGCACTGGAACAGATAGGAGGAATAGAACAGTATACCGCATTAGATTATATTGTTGGACCAGCTAGAAATTTGATTCTCTCTCTTGGAGCACGGTTTGGGGCTCAAAAGTTGAAAAATGAATGGATAGGTGCAGATGAAATTACGGCAATTTTAGATGGGCTATATAGAAGAATTGAGGAGGCATGTAATGGATAAAGAGGTAAAGATATTTTTTATTATTATATTTATCTGTATGATAGTTATTTCTATCATATCTGTTGGACTTATATTAAAAAGAAGAAAAGTACTAGTAATAGTAGGGCTTCTTATTCTTACAGTAGAACTTATTGTTGCAATAATACCGTGTGTTCTAGATTATGGTAACGCATTGAATAACAGGTATGAAGTAACTTCAGGGATTGCATTAAATAATAGTAAAAGTTTTAAAGTTCCGTGGAGGACTGCTGAAATTTTAGAAGATACATCAGGAAGAAAAATTACACTTATGTTTTTTTCAGAAAAAATCAATAAAGGCGACTATTTGGTGGTAAAGTATCTTAAACATTTAAAATTTGGAATTTTAATGGAGAAAACAGATGGAAAAAATGATTAGAAAGATATTAAAAATCGATAAGACAATAAGACAGCTTTATTATATTTATATTGGAGTATTTTGTGGAATATTTATGTTTTTTCTTTTGGCCCTTGTATTATGGACATGGTCAATAAAAGTTTTGTTATTATTTTGGGTTTTGGTTAGCTATTGTTTACTTTTACAACCTTGTATAAAAGATATTTCTAATGCGATAGAAGGAAAATATCATATCATAGAGGGGAAAATGATAGAAAATAGCAAAGCGATAGAATCATGGCAAGAAGGAAGTATAATTGATAAAAACGGGAAATATGTAAAAGGTATTAATTTTTTTTACAAGAAAAATTTAAACAATCAATATGTCAAAGTTGCGTATCTCCCACATACTAGATTTGGAAGAATTATAGAAGTTTATCCCTTATTTAACATAGATTAACAAAGAGGATAGGGCAAAGTCCATGTTTGTTTATGATGCATTGGGAAGAGCACAAAAGGTACAGTACCCAGACGGAAGGGAAGTATCCTATACCTATGGAAATCGGAAACGGCCGGCAGATCACCTATACCCTGGATCTGACCAGACAGTATTACAACCTTCTGGAGCGCACAGAGTAAAACCAGAGCCAGAGATACTTCTGGGATGGGAACGTGGCAGCGTATGAAGAGAATGGGGAACGGAACTATTACCTTCATGACGAACTGGGAAGCCCGCTGCGAATCGAAGACAGTGCCGGAAATCTCCGGGAGAGTTATGGATATGCCGTTCAGTATGAACCGTTATAGTTACTGCTTTAATGCACCAATGGCATTGAATAGATGAAAGTGTAATACATTATGGGTAATGATATTACGATATATAAAACAGATTTGAAGGAAAAATCAATATGGAAAAAATAGTAGAAAAGATATCACTGTTACAGATGGTACTTCCATGGATAGTAACATGGGGGGTACTGTGTATATTTGAAAAGAGAAAAAGGAAGAGGGAAAAGGAAAGAAAAAATGAAGAAACATATATTATAGAGAATGATGGTATTTTGTTCCCCTTTTTTTACTTGGGACATTTTTGTTTTTGTTTTGTTTATTTTATACAATTTTTTCACTAAATTTGAAATATCAGAAGTTATAGCAGTTTCGATGTTTGCAATTTTTTTTGCAGCATTAACATTGGATAATAAATTTTGGGGAGTGATGGTAGGAAGAAAAAATGGTTAACTTGTTGGAATGGAAAAATAAGTTAACTATGTAACAGTGAATTCTATTATAAAAAAAGAACAAGAATAAACCTTCTGAAAAACTTGTATACTCCGTCTATCGTGGGTTGGTATTCTAGAAATCTTCCCTTTTCTGTAGGAAGTAAACAGTCTGGAACGATTAGCGGATTGGATCATGACGGAAGTTATAAAATATTGGAAAGTCTGTCTGTTATAGACAGGCTTTCTTGGGTTTGAGCTGAGATGATTTTGTTAAAAAAATATATTTTGTGACTCTAAGTATAATATAATGCTTCTTCCATGTGTCTAATAAGTGAAAGGAGAAAAAAGATGCCGGCGAATCAATATTTAGAAAAACTCATGAGTGATTACGGAGATACTATCTTTCGTATGTGCTTTTTATATCTAAAGGATTATCAGCTTGATGAGGATGCAGTGCATCAATATATAGAGGCAATAAGATAATGATATTGAAAGAGATTCCGATACGAATTTAAAATGGCTGAGGGCAGGAGATTCTGTTTTCAGCCATTTTTGTGTTAGGAAAAGGAGTTGTTGTATTAAGTTTAAGGAACAGTTTCTTTTCTGTGTAAAAAATCTTAGTCATGACAAAGAGAACATGATATAGTAAAATGAATTTATAAGTTTTAACAGGAGTTTTAATAGAAAAGAAGTCAGGATTATTATTTTGCAACCTGTCAATATGCGAGGGATAAAATTGGAGGGACAGAGTTGGGTGAGCAAAGGCTCAGTGTTAGCAAAAGATGAAATATGATTAGGGAGGGAGCAGAAATGTTATTAAGAGAATATTTGACAGAATATACAAAAGAAGAACTATTAGATCAAGCAAGAAGTTTTGAAATCAGAAGGTGTTCAGGACTCCGAAAAGCGGAGTTAATAGATAGAATTGTTGATAATTTTTGTACAGAGGAAATGCTTAGAAGTAGATTAGCATGCTTTACAAAAGAACAGATGGACTTATTTCGGAGAGCTTGTATTTCTCCTACAGCTGTTTCTGTAAATGAAGTGGTAGATGCGATGCAACTTTACAGATACTGGATCGGATATTTTGAAGATCCTACTGACAGATTTTGTGTGTTTGAAGATGTTGCTGTTGCTTTTTCCAAAGTAGATGATGAGTCATTTCGGCGGAAGCAATGCAAAAAAGGCTGGATGGTAAAGTGCATACATTTTTTTATGCAATATTACGGAATAGCACCAATCGAAGTTATCTATAAAATGTATAGGCAGAAAGTGAAGGACTCTATAGATGAAATGATAGAAATGCTTTGGGAAATGCCTGTTGATATTGTGGAATCATGTCTTTTTACAATGGACAGACTTGGGATGAAAGGATGGCCAAAAGACAATCCGTTATACTCAGAAAAAGGAATATTTGTGCATTTACAGCTGTTAGAGGATGAAGAATTTGATTATTTACTTCGACAACAAATGGATAAAGATTTTTATATTCCCTCGGCACAGCAGATAGATGAGATATGTAGAATCGGATATGAGGCAAGTTCATCTGCATATAAAAAACTGGAATCTTTTTTCATTAAGAAATTAAGGCTCCCTTATGAACAGGCAGTGACATGGTGTCTGCAAGTATGGGTAAATAGTTATGAAGGCGAATCATCATCAAAGATTATCAATAAAATGACGGAAGTCAATATTGAATTTGAAGAAAAAATGATACATGAATTGCTAGAGTTACTTGTGGCGGCACATAACAATACCCGAATGAAAGAAAACAGAGGGTACAAACCAAGTGAAATGGCAAGAAAAATGCCTATCGATAAAATGCCAACAATTGTTCCGGCAAGTTCTAAATCAGCAGCAATTTTAAAGGATGCCGCATCACAGTTGCAGGCTATGGGGGTGCAGGTTGATTTAAATGGAAGTGCAGATGTTATTCGAACAACAATGTTTCCGAGAGGGCTGAACGAGGAACCGATACGAGTAGAAAAGAAAATATATCCAAATGATCCGTGTCCATGTGGATCAGGAAAGAAATATAAAAAATGCTGTGGAAAGAAGAAGTGATGCTAAGAAAGGTTTGGGATTTGTACAGAATACAGAGATTCTGTAATTCAAGAAATTTTTCAATATCAAATTTCTGTCAATCAAAATCAAAAACATATTGATGAATTGAATGAAAAAATCCAAAATTATATAACATGGAAAATACTACGGCTTTTGAAGATATTGGAGCCGGCATGGGAGAAATTTTTGATGGAATAGGAGATATTATTTTTGGATAGGAACAGATATATACAGATATGTAGAGAAAATGAATATTCGACATTGTATTATGATCAATTTGAGAAAAAAGTATTGCGTTATAGAAATGAAAACAAATTTATGTTTTCACTAAAATATCAGGTGTGTATTTTAGTGATTTTATATTTGGGATATATTTTAAGCAACAAACTCTATAATATACTAAATGAAAATTTAAAGCTAAAAGTAGTTCTTATTTTTATATGTCTTGCTATTAGCTGTGTTTGTTTAATGTTATTTGAAAATTATATCACTAAAATCCTAAAAACAAAAGGGGAAGAAATTTCAAATATTATACCAACCAATTCGTTATCGAAAGGAAGAAAAGATTTGAAAGCACAAAAATGGATTATTAGTATATGGTGTGTCATTTCTGGTACAATACTTTTTATTTTTTGGACAACGAATTTTATACTACTACTATTATTATTTTTAGCCAGTATGGTAAGCTTAGCTGCTATGGTAGCAGGAACGCGTCCAATTTTGAGAAAAAAATTCTATCTACAAATGGAAAAAATGTAAATGGTTCATAGTGGAATAGTCATTAACCACTATTTTATGTGGATTTTCTTATTTATCATATAAAATTTTATTTGAAAAGTAATCTGAAAAAGCTAGAAAAAGAGCAGAAAAATAGATTATGATACATATATATCTATCAATAGTGGGGTGCTCAATTCAGGGATGGCATATGTGAAAGAAGTACTTTTTGATTTTATTAGGTGGTATTATTAGTGTTATATTTTTTCATTATGGAGAATTTATAGAAGTTGCAAAAGTAAAAAAATATCTGCGGAGGAGCAAAGTTTTATAGATTATATACAATACGAATAATTGTATCGTAAAGATGTCCTTTTGAAATAGTTAAGTATGAATTATAGTACCTATGATATATTTTGCTTTAAGAAAAAATATAAGAATACTTGGAGGAGAAAATGACGCTTTTATATTTTAATTTAGAAAAAGGGATGAATTATTATTATTCAAATGAAACACAACAGATTTATGCTATGAAAAATAAAGGAAGTGGCGGGCTGCAAGTGGGAATGCTTGCGGGTATATCTATGATTATTTATTTTGTTTTAAATAAAATTGATGTCCAAATAGAAACGAATGTTAATATTTTATATTGGACAAGCTTAATATTGGGAAGTATTGCTGGACAGATTTTGTTTTATCTAGGCAAAAAGAGATTAGACAGATTAATAAAAGAAACGGCAGTTGAATATACTTGCTCGAAACTTGAAATTGAACAATTCGTTAAAGAAGGGAAAAAACAGCTTGGAAGTAATACATGTTTAGTTATAATATTGTTAATAATTTGTGTTGCTTATAAACCTTTGATGCTGCTTATTAGTCCGTATAGTGCAGTTGTAACGGTTTGTCATTTTATTATATGGGCGCTAACAATTTTGTTGTTAGAAAGTTATCTATATACGAAGCCTATTGCTCGATATAAATATTATAAAAATATACAATACACTTATTGAAAAGGAGGATAATATGGCTGTTGGATTTAAGGTTAAATTTTATTGGTATCAAATAGGAAATGGAGATTTTTTGTATTCTTTCTTTTCTACTATCGCATACAATCTAGAAGGAAAAAAATGGGGAAGTCGTTTTCCGGCAATTATGAATGAATTGTATCGAGGGGAAATTAAACAAGAAGATATAGACAAGGCAATTGAGGAACTGAAAATTATTAAGAAAGAATTAGGAAGATTTAAACCTGATAAAGTAATATGGGATATAGAAGATATGTCGAAGCAACCTCCTTGGGGGAGTAATATAAGTAAAGAAATCAAAGACTTGTCAAATTATTTTGTGACAAGTAGTGGAGAAGATTTTATTTCCATTTTTTTTCTTGCATTAAAGAAGGCAAAAGAAGTGAATTCTAGTATAGAAATAAAATCCATGTAAATCTTTGCAAACTTTAGTTATCATATGATAATTATTTGAGTACAGAAGTGTTGTACTGTAATTATTAAATTAGAACGGATCGAATATAAAAAGTCAAGTATTGGAAAATGGGCAGGAGGACTTTGAAAATTTACAGGAAGAAATAAATGGTGTTATTTCCAACATTAGTGACACTGTTTCTGCTGTCTAACCTTCAGGTTTGTCATTAGTACTTTCTTATCAGTTGATGGAAAGTCGTGTTAAAGCTTTAAACAGCGACA
>JAHHTS010000111.1 GCA_020024475.1 Oscillospiraceae bacterium | reverse complement strand
ACTTTAAGAACACTGTTTTTGTGGAAAAGTATCCACAGGGGCGGTGTTTTTTAGTTTAAGTTAATTCTAAAGTTCATAAAATTTGGGAAAGGTAGTGTGTTTGATTTTGAATTTACAAATACATAAATTTCCAAATAAAGAATGTTGGAAAAGGTAATCTGATCGAAATACTTTTCCAACATAAAGTTTTAATTATAAAATAGGTGAAGGATGCATGTTAACTTAAACGATATATAATTTGATCCCTTGGCTTTTAATAATGTCTTTCCATTCATTAGTAATACCTGAATCTGTAATAATAATGTTTATAGAATTTAAAGGGGCAACATATGCAGAACGAATAAGACCAAACTTACTTGAATCAGCAACGAGAATAGTTGTTAAGGAAGAACTCATAGCAGCTTTTTTGGTGAGAACTTCGTAGTTATGGGCGCAAGTAATTCCTAATGCTTCATGTATTCCTGAAGCAGCAAGAAAAAATTTTGTTGCCCGCCGGCTACGGATTAAATCGATACCATAGGAAGATTCAAACATTTGATCAGCTTTGTGCAGTAAACCTCCGGCAAGAGTAATCTGAACTCCATCTTTTGGAAACAACTGGGTGAGTGTGTAGTAATTGTAGCATGTAATATTAAGATTCATGTTTTCAGGAATAAATTGTGCCATTTCGGCAATTGTTGTACCTGCATCTAGAATTAGAGTATCATTTGGTTCGATCAAAGTGGTAGCAAACTGCCCAATTCTCATTTTTTCATTATAAAATTTTGTGCGTTCAGAATGTAATGAATATTCATTTTCAATATTCATTACATTTGTAGTATCATGAATTGGAATTTGTATTCCGTGACTTCTAACAAACAGGTTGTTAGACTTTAAATATTTCAAATCTCTTCTTATGGTCATTTCTGACACATTGAGAATCTGGGCTAAGTTTTTTACAGACAAATCTGGTGATTCTTGCAATAATGCTAATAAAGTATTTGTTCTATTATCTTTCTTGTTCAACTTGATTCCTTCTTTTCATAATTGAGTATAAATTTGACTTAATTATATCAATGGATAGTACAAAAAGAAACAAAAAATGTATATAAAAATTAAAATAATAAACATTTGTTGAAATTAGATAAAAAAATGTTTGTAATATTGTGAAGTTTTTATAACAAAATATTAGAAATTAAAACTATGATTTTAGAAAACATTCATATTTATCAATAAGAATCACACATAATGTTAAATAAGAACAAAAACGAATAAAATGTTTGAATATATACATAAATTAACAATTTATAATTTGACTTTTAACGAAATCAATGATAAAAAATAATCAATCAATAGTATAACGTATAAACAATTTTAGGAAAGGGAGGGCTAGGACATATGAAGAAATTTAATAGGACAAACTATGTCAAAATGTTAGCTATTGCTCTACTGATATGTTTCATCAGTATGGTGGGTGCAAATTTGTTTAATTCAGATTTTGGGAAGATTAAGGTTAAGGATTTTAGCATTGAAGATGCAAATGGAAATACAATTGCATGTCAAATGTATAAGCCTCAAAATGCGACATCAGAGACTCCAGCTCCATGCGTTGTTACTTTACATGGTAGTTTTGATGCAAAGGAAACACAAGATTATACATGTTTAGAATTGGCAAAAAGAGGGTTTGTCGTAGTTACTATGGATTGCGATGGACATGGTGATTCAGAAAATTACAAGACCAATCCAATGGATGCATTTTTCAAGGTTACAGCAAACCCAGGATCAGATTTTGAGCAATTATCAACAAGCCCAGGCTCAGGAATGTGTGATGTTGTTAATTATATTTACAATAGTTTTGCATTTGTTGATAAAGAACAAATTGGAATTACAGGACATTCTCTTGGAGGAAAAATGGCAAATGCATGTTTGGCATACAACAAGATACAAGAAGAAAATGGTGGTGTAAATCAAGTATCGGCTGTCTTTTTAATGGGAAATCAACAATTAGGAGTGGATGGAAAATGGTTGGATCATTTAAATTATGATCCAGATAACACTCCGGATAGTGGTGATGAAATTCCTTTGTATTATGATGTTGACTATGGTGTAAATGCTGGAAAACTTGACGAAAATAATTACCAGACTGAAGCAGGAGGACCTTCTACATTTTATAAATCAGAAAATGCAAGAACATTTATAAACGAACTTGATAGTTATAATCTTCAAGATACTGATGAAGTTGAAGTAGGAAAAATTTATAAAGGAACTGTTCATAATTCTTCTGAGGAATTTATCAGAGTGCTATATCAACCATACGAAACACATATTTTAAATCATTACTCTTTGGCGACAACTTCAAATTTGGTGGACTTTTTTCAAAATGCTTTTAAAGCACCAAATTATATTGATTGCAAATCTCTTACAATACAATACAAATGGTTCTTTAATACAATAGGTGTAGTAGGATTTTTCATGGTTGTTTATGCATTTGGATGCATTCTTCTTACAACAAAATATTTTGACGAATTGGTTGTAAAAGAAAAGTCAAATATTTATGAACCACCAGCACCAAAAGGAGTGACCGAAACCATAATATACTGGGTTCTTTTATTAGCAGGTGCAGTGATTCCAGCCATGTTTATGTTAAAATTAGAACAGTGGATCGGAAGTAGATTAGGACCAGATTTTGCCACAAGATCGTTGTTCGGAACAAAAATTTGGCCTCAAGGTTTAACGCTTGAGCAAGGAATGTGGACAGCAGCTGCAGGACTAGTAGGTTTAATCTTGTTTGTAATAGGTTATTATCTAATTGGAAAGAAATCAGGTGTAAAAGTAGAGCAGTGGAATATGAAAATTAAAACAAAGAGTTTAGTGAAGACCATTCTACTAGTTTTAGCTTCTGTTGGTGTTGGATATGGAGTGGTTGGTTTTGCAAAATATTTCTTTGGAGTTGATTTTAGATTTATAAGTTATGTAATAAAAGTTCCATCAAGCGATGATTTATTGGTTGCTTTGAGATTTCTTCCTTTGTTTGCAATTTTCTTTTTTGCAAACGCGATTTGCCAAAATCTGTCAAATATGGTGTCGGGAAGAAAAGAATGGTTAAACACATTACTTATGTGTTTTGTAAATATCATAGGACTTATTGGAATTTGGTGTTATCAATATCAAGGATTGATTGCTCATGGAATTGTACGTTTAGACAGTGCACGAGTTATGCTTACATGGCCATTATTTATTAATTTATGTTTGTGTACAATAATTTCAAGAAGATTTTACAAAAAGACAGGAAAAGTATATCTAGGAGCTCTTATGAATACCGTTTTATTTACCATTATTTCTTGTGCTAACACGATGACATTGGTGTGTAATAATTGGTGGTTTTGATAATTTACAGGACGCTCAAAATGGGCGCCCTTTTTTGATAAAGAAAGAAGGGGAAAACAAGTGAGAAAAATTATTAATGAATCTACGAATGTGATTGGTGAAATGTTAGAAGGATTTGTTGCGGCGTATGACAAATATTATTATAAACATCCATTGGTAAATGGAATTATAGGTAAACAACGAAGACATGATAAAGTTTCTCTTGTAATAGGTGGAGGTAGTGGACACGAACCAATGTTTTCAGGATTTGTTGGACAAGGATTGGCTGATGCTGCTTCTTGCGGAAATATTTTTGCATCTCCAGATCCTAAAAATATTTATGAAACAGCAAGAGCAGTAGATAATGGAAAAGGTATCTTGTTCGTGTATGGCTGTTATGCAGGGGATAATTTAAATTTTGATATGGGAGAAGAATTCCTAAATGCTAGAGGAATAAAAACTGCTCATGTAAGGGTACAAGATGATGTTGTAAGTGCACCAGAAGAAAGAAAAGCTGATCGTAGAGGGATTGCAGGGGATGTATTTGTGATTAAAGTTGCAGGTGCAGCCTGTGATGCAGGGTTGACTTTAGAAGAAGTTACACGTATTACACAGAAGGCAAGAGATAATACACGAACAATTGGAGTAGCAACATCTTCAGCGCAACTTCCAGGATCAGCAAAGCCTATTTTTGAACTTGGAGAAAATGAAATCGAGTATGGTATGGGACTTCATGGAGAAAAAGGAGTGGAAAGAACGACCTGGAAAAAAGCAGATACTTTGGTAGAAAAAATGTATGCTCAACTCATGCCAGAATCGGGTATTCAAAAAGGAGATCAAGTGTGTGTGTTGGTTAATAGTCTCGGCTCTACTACAATTATGGAACTGTCAATTGCGTTTAGGCGATTGAAACAATTGCTAGATCAAGATGGAGTTATTGTATATGATTCAAATTTAAATAATTATTGTACTAGTCAAGAAATGGGTGGATTTTCTATTTCATTAATGAAATTAGATGATGAATTAAAAATATATTACGACATGCCGTGCTATTGTCCATATTACGCAAAGGGGGCTGTAGATACTTACAATGAGTATGAAGACGAGGAAGAAAAGTTAATTTTAATGCTAAAAAATAAAAAATTTGAAGATACAAAAATAAAAAATGAAAGCAAATATGTAAGAAAAAAACATTATGAAAAATTGAATGCGGAAGATTGCAGACAAATGTTGCTTTATGTAGCAGATAAAATTCTAGATGCAGAACCATATCTTACGTCTATAGACAGTGAAATTGGAGATGGAGATCACGGTTTTGGAATGGCAATAGGTATGAAAAATGTGAAAGAAATATTGTTACAAATGGAAGAGGAAACAAATGTATACTCCATATTTGAAGCAGCTGGAAAAGCAATGCTCTTAAGTATGGGGGGAGCATCAGGTGTTATTTTTGGAAGTCTATATTTGGAAGGTGCAATGGGAATGCAAACAAAAGAGTATCTAGAAGCATTGGATCTTTATAAAATGGAGCAAAAAAGTTTAGCAGCAATCCAAGAGCGAGGGAAAGCAGAAGTTGGAGATAAAACAATGGTAGATGCATTGGAACCAGCAGTGAGAGCTATGGAAAAGTCATATTTAAATGGCTTAGAGCCTATGCTTATCAAAGCGGAACAAGCGTCCTTAAAAGGTGTTGAAAACACAAAAAAATACATAGCAAAATTTGGAAGAGCAAAATCATTAGGTGGGCGTGCGATTGGATATCAGGATGCTGGAGCAACATCGACATGGTTGATTTTTCAAGGTATGCGAGAATTTGTACAGGGAAAAAATATTGGTGGTAGCAAAGTTTTGTCAAAGTTATAGATAGTTGTATATTTTGTAGTAGAAAGAAGGATAAAAAATGAAAATTGCAATAGGTTGTGATCCAAACGCTAAGGAAGAAAAAAGAGAAATTATAGAATACATAAAGAAAAAGAAATATGGGGATGTCACAGATTTTGGAAGTAATGATCCAATATATGCACATACAGCAATCAAAGTTTCAGAGGCTGTTGCTTCAAAAGAGTATGATAGAGGTGTTTTGATTTGTGGGACGGGAATAGGAATGTGTATTGCAGCAAATAAAGTGAAAGGAGCTTATGCCGCGCTGGTTTCAGATGTATATTCGGCACAAAGAGCAAGATTAAGTAATGATGCAAATGTACTATGTATGGGAGCTTTTACCTCAGGCAGTAAAGAAAGAGAACTATTTGTAGATGCTTTTTTCAACAACGAGTTCATTCCAGGAAGTTCGTCACAATCAAAAGTGGATGCATTTGTAGCATATGACAGTAAAAGAGATTAGAGAGTAGGTGAACATAAATTGTTAAAAAAAATATATTTTGGAAGTAACTTGAAAATGTATAAAACGACAAGTGAAACAGTTGATTATTTGACTAGGTTGGAGAAAAACACAGAGGAATTGAGAAAAACACATCCAGAAATTGAGCTTTTTATTTTACCATCTTATACGGCTTTAGAGGCTTCGAAAAAATGCATGGAGTCTTCAAATATACAAATAGGTGCACAAAATATGTGTTGGGAGACAGAAGGTCAGTTTACTGGGGAAATTTCTCCGAAAATGCTTAAAAGTATGGGAATACAATTGGTAATGGTTGGACATTCTGAAAGAAGACAAATTTTTGGAGAAAGTAGTTTTGATGAGAATAAAAAAATAATATCAGCTTTGAAACACGAATTTTCATGTTTGCTTTGCGTTGGTGAAACTGCAGAAGATAAAGAGTATAAGATTAGTGATGAAGTACTTCGAACGCAGATAAAAATTGGATTACATAATGTAAAAACAGAACAATTATCAAAAATATGGATTGCATATGAGCCTGTATGGTCAATAGGAACCAATGGGATTCCAGCATCAAAAGAATATGTACAAGAAAGGCACCATGTGATAAAACAGACACTGTATGAAATGTATGGAAAAAAAGGGGAAAAAATACCTATACTTTATGGAGGTAGTGTAAATAAAAAAAATGCATGTGAGTATATGAATCAACCTTCAATAGATGGTCTTTATATAGGGAGAGCTGCTTGGAATCCAGTAGATTTTAGTGAACTTATAAATGATGTAATGAATAATTTAATCAAGTAAAACATAAAGTTATCAACAAATATGTGTGGATAACTGTCGAAAAAGTGGGGATAAGTAGAAAAAAAGTGTTAAAAAGTATGATTTTAGTATGAAAAAAGATGAGAATAAACTGTAGAAAAGTGTGGAGAAAAATAGAGGATTCATAGATATCCAAAGATTATCCCTATGTTATTCATATGTTATACCAGACTTATCAACATAGTTATCAACAAATGTGTATAAGTCATGCAGTTAAAAACAATCAGTGAATTTGTGTAAAAATTCACGTAATAATCAGAGAAATATTGGAATTTATTAATGTTAATACAAAAGTGTCATATACTATGAAGTGCAGTGTGAAAGTAAAATGGGGGGTTAAAAGTAAATTTGTTCGTTATATGTTTGGTATACCTATAAATAAAGGCAAAAAATTGCTCAAAGGAGGATAAGTAGGAGGGAGCATTTGTATTATGACTGTAAAAAAACATATTCGGTTTCAGAAGAA
>JAHHTS010000110.1 GCA_020024475.1 Oscillospiraceae bacterium | reverse complement strand
TTTTAGAAAAAGAAGATGTATTTTGAGAATATTAAACTTTGATCAAGAATGTTTCAAAGATAAACGCCTAGTTTTGGGAATGCTCCAAAACTAGGCGTTTATGATATAACAGTCTATTTTCAAATAATTCGATATGATACGGGCGTTCTTCAAATCTCCGGCTAGGTGGGCTTACCACAGTCTTGGTGTTTCCTATTTTGTTGTATTGTGAATATGATGGATGATGCACTTCCAGATGTATATCTAGGATAATAGCTCCCTCTATCGCTTGTAGGAACTCGGTAGCTTCGTCTGCACAGGCAATTAAGATATCTTTCACGTCTCGTTTTTTTATTCCATTTTAGAATCGGAAGCCAGAATTTTGTACTTTTATTCTATCCTACATATCCAACATATCTTTTTTCCCTCTATGTCGATTGCGATATAAATCGCACGTTTTACAATCAGTCCCTCATTACGTATATAAAAATGGATTGCATCCATGAATATAACTGCATAGATCTTTTCAAAATAGAGTTCCTGCCATTCTTTTACAATGGGTATGCATCATTTTGGGAGCTATCAGTCTCTTTATTCTGATAATCATGTTTGGAGTATTCTAGTTCTTCATCCACTTCATAATCTAGGGTGCCTTTTAAGATGATAGACATGATATCTTACATAATGGAATTGACATCTATAGTTTTAATACATAGGTAGTCCGTATCTAATAGTTTGACAGAGATATAGAACTTATCTGATCAATCAAAATCTAATTAGGGTCAAATAATAACGGAAAGCGGACAAAAGAAAAAAGAGGATTTAATTTGGGATATCATACATTTATCAAATAGGAAGGAGGACGATAAGATGGCAAAAAAGAAAAAAGCTCAGTCAAGTGATAAGAAAAAAAGTGGTTGTATCAATATCTATATTGTAGAAGCCGGATACACCGGAAAAAAATGGACAATTTAAGGAGGAAAAAAGATGTCAGAACAGAGAAAAGATGTAAGAAAGAATGGCAAGAAAAAAGGCGGCTGCATCAATATCTTAATCGTGCAGGCAGGCTATGAAGGAAAAAAATGGACGATTTAATGGAGATTAAACCATGAAAGAAATATTGAATAAAAAGAGAGTGATGTTAAAAAAACATTCTGGATGTATTAATATTTCTATAGTAAATGCAGGGTTTAAGAAATAATGCATCAAAGAAAAGTAAGAGGTTGCAAAAAATGAAGTTTCAAAATGTTCTCCGCCATCCGGATGCGGTGGCAGAGAACATGGAAAGGGATTGATATGAATCAAAGTAAAAAAAAGACAATTATGTTTGCGGTAGCAGCTTGCTTATTAACAGCAATTTATGTTGTATATAATACAATAGGAGTAGATCTTGGACAAAAAACTATTATGCATTTTATGACAACAACAATAGCAGGACCTGCGGTAATACTTATTGTTTATGGAATTTTGGTCGGAAAGGGGAAAAAACTTGTTCAAGTGTTTCCGCAACTTATCGGGGTTTCTTTCGTAGCTTTTATAATTTCATGTACTAGTATGTTTTATATGTATCATACAGAGTACATTTTCCAAATGTTAAACAATACTGCAACAAATGGAAATATTGTTTTAAATATTAATGAATCCATTACCATAGGAACAGTGGTGCAGCAGGCATTAATTTTCTTAGTTTGCTCGTGTGTAGGGAGTAGGATTGGGAACAAAGCTATACCTTTATTGGATAAAATTAAGAATTAAGGGGGCTACCATGCTAGAAATTAGAGGTGTTTGTAAGGAATTTGGTGATAAAACAATTTTGAAAGATATTAATCTTACAGTAGAGAATGGGACTATTGTGGGCTTACTTGGAAAAAATGGGGCGGGAAAATCAACCTTGATCAGATGTATCAATCAGTTATATAGATTCCAGGGGGAAATAAAAGTAAATGGAATTAACTATCGACAGAATTCAGAGAAATATCTGAGAAATGTCGGAGTTTTATTAGAACCAAGCTACTATGAGTATATGAGTGCGATAGAAAACTTGAAATCTTATGCTTCACTAAGTGGAGTTTCTTATAAAAGTATTGAAAATGAAATGAAGGCTTTACTGGATATTATGGGATTGGGAGATTCAATAAACAAAAATGTATGTGAATTTTCTTTTGGCATGAAACAAAAATTAGGTGTGGCTATGGCTTTGGCAAAAAAGCCAGATGTGTTGGTTTTAGATGAGCCTACAATAGGCGTAGATCCGAAAGGATTGGTGGCAATGTTTGATATTTTGCGAGATTTGGCTAAGAAGGAGAATACTGCGATCATCTTTTCTAGTAACAACTTGAAAGAAGTCCAGGATATGAGTGATCGAATTTCTTTTTTAAAAAATGGAGAAATTATTCAGACGGTAGATACAGAGAAATTATTAGAAAAAGAGAATTCATATGTAATTACAGTTCAAAAAGCTATCAAAGAAAAAGAAGGGCTTGAAAGAAAATGTAATTGTGTTGTGCGAGAAAAACAGATTAGTACGGAAAATTATCAGGATATGAATATTGTACTAAGCTATTTAATCAATACGGATAATCCTATTTTAAATGTTGAACGGGAAAATCAGTTTTTGAAAAAGTTTTACGAATAAAGAGGGAGGAAATTGGAGTTTATGATTGGTTTGGTAAAATTAGAATTAAAGAAAATATTTTCTAAAAAGGATATCATGATTATTAGTTCAATTTTGATTTTATCCCCGTTAGTATTCGGAATTTGTATGGTAAATCGGATTGCAGGTCTGAATTTTAGCGGTCAAATTACGATAGATGCCTATGGCATTATGATTTGGAGTTTTTTAAAATATTTGTTTGTGTTGTATTTGATGCCAATATATTTAGTATGCTGTTTTGTTGGTAAGGAGATTGAGAGTAGAAGTATAAACATAATGTTATCAAATTACGATAGAAAAAAAGTCTTTTCGGCGAAGATGATGACATATTTGATAGCAATTACAATATTTTTTGTGCTTTTTCATATAGTAAGTATGTTGACGTTTTCAGGTTTGATACACAATACAGAATTTGCTCTGGCAGGTTCGGGGAATTCTTTAACAGGAAACTTTTTTCTGTATTTGTTTCAGTGGTTAGAACTTTTATTTGTATCTATTATTTCATATCTTTTATGCTGTGCGATAAAGGGAAATGCAGTTTTAGTATTGGGAATTGGAGTTATTATTCTTCAGAAAATAGTAGTAAATATTGAAGGTATAAGGCGCTTTTTACCATTCTATATTTCAGATTTTAATTACTATAGTATGATACCAGATGATGTGTTAATGAATACTAATATAATATCATGCATTATTTATGCAATTATAATTATAGCCACTTTCTGCATCGCATTAAAAATGTGGAACAGAAAAGATTTTTAAGAAGGAGAATAACAATATGTATCAAATGTGTAAGGCGGTAGAATTCATTGAACTGGATTCAAAAAGATATTTGGCGGATTTTGAAAGTGGTGCACTTATTAAAATGAGTGATAAAAGAGAAAAAATTTTAGGAGAGAATATTCAGGGAAAATATTATGAAAAAGGAGACTTTTCCGAAGATCCTCTGTTATTTGCTGAGTTAGAAGAGGGTGGATATTTTCAAGAAGTTATCCAACCATTGTCTACGGCTTATGTACATGTAACAAACATTTGCAATTTAAATTGTATTGGCTGCTATTCTTATGATAGAACCAGAAATTGTACAGATAAATTGACATTAGAAAATTACTCCTATATTTTATCTGAATTGGCGAAAAATGGTGTGGAAACAGTGACCATTTCTGGTGGGGAACCATTAATTCGAAAGGATATTATTGAGATATGTAGTTATGCAAAAGATAAAGCAAGAATTTCTGTGTTAAATCTGATAACGAATGGAACTTTGTATAATGAAGAGCAGATAAAACAGCTTAAAAAATATGTAGATGCTTTAGCAGTATCTATTGACGGATATAGTATGGAAAACTCTCAATTTTTGCGAGATGCCGGGAGTTTTCAGAAGGCAGTTAAATTTGTGCGGAGGGTCAAGGAATTAGGAGTGCCAGTTTCGATATTGCCTACATTACATAAGAAGAATATCAAGGCTATTGGAGAATACATGAAATTAAGTCGTGAACTTCAAGTGCCAATTAGCTTTAGTTTGCTTACATGCTCAGAGGAATTGAAAGATTTTATACCTACAGATCATGATTTGAGTTTTCTTGCTGAATATTTGTGTGAATATATGAAAAATGGTGTTGTTCCTTTACAGGA
This sequence comes from Oscillospiraceae bacterium, assembly GCA_020024475.1. Lineage (GTDB taxonomy): Bacteria > Bacillota > Clostridia > Oscillospirales > Ruminococcaceae > RGIG3102. The sequence goes on along the minus strand of JAHHTS010000110.1, from coordinate 2,730 downwards.
TTATTCAGAACTTGAGGCTCGAAAGAGCTGCGGTGCAGGAAGTAGCATTATTAGCGTAACGTCGGAAGGAGACATATATCCATGTCATATGATGCATGATACAAATACAGTTATGGGGAATATTTTAGAAAGACCATTAGAAGAAATTCTATATAATGCAAAACCGCTTCCAAACGTAGAAGATATTGAAAAGTGTCAAAACTGTGAGATGAAATATCTATGTGGAGGGGGATGTAAGGCAAGAGCATTATTGATTAATGGCAGTTGGGAAAAACCTGATCCATATTGCAGTCTAAACATGGACTTTTACAAAAGATTCTTAAAGGAGAAAAGGAATAGTGACGAAAGAAAATAGAGTTGAACAATATTTAATGGCGGGAATTCATATTGCTATATATTGCATTTTACCAATAATTGGATTTATGACTTGGGTTCTTTGTGTGCCAATTTTATTCTATGGTGGGATGATGACCAGTGTTGATGATGCTCAAGGATTGGGACAAACATTACTTGTTTTTTCAGCTCCAATGCTGCTATTTTTTGCAGTGATACCGATTTTTTTTCAACTAAGAAGGGTTTCAGTAAGGGAATTAGGGATAAAGTTCAGCTATGATAAAAAAAATATAGTAGTTTTTGGAATTAACTGTTTTATTGTAATAATACTCCTTGGAAGACTGGTACTGAATTTTAATTCTCCATTGGATGCACTTCCTATAGTATTTCAATTATGTGTGATAGGTATTTCTGAAGAAATCCTTTGTAGAGGTATTATATATCATGAAATTGAGAGAGGATTTGGAAATAAGTGGTTTGCAATGATTCTTAGTTCTATGATTTTTGCGTTCTTATTTCATTCAGGGGATACAGATTTAGCCAATCTGGCAATTAGATTACCTCTTGGATTAGCACTTGCACTGGTTCGTTGCTATACTGGAAATGTATATAGTAGCATTATGATGCATATTTGGTATAATTCCTGGATGTTTATACTGTAAGGAGGAAAGAGCCTATGAGGATACTATATCAATATCTATTTAAATTCAAAACATTAAGTGTAGCAAGAATTTTAACCAATATTTGTAAGGCGGCTTGTACAGTATATTTGTCAATTATTTTAGGCAATGTATTAGATGGCTTGGCAAATTCAGATGTATCGATGTTGACTGCTGCTGTCCTCAGATGCGTAGTATTGTTATTCTTCTTTGTTGCAGTATCAGGGCTGGATATATGGGTAACAACTTTACAAACAAAGAAAATATTAAATTATATAAAACATGATATTTTTTCTAAAATAATTTCTGGAAGTATCGAGAAGTATAGAAGCATGCATAGTGGCAAATATTTATCTATTTTAAATAATGATATTTCTACCATAAATGAAGAATTTATCATTAATTTTTTTGAATTGATTTTTCAGATTTTGTCATTTGCAATTTCTTTAGTAATAATGCTACGAATTAATATAGTAGTGACTGGCATTATTCTGGGAATATCAATGCTAAGTATGTATGTTGTATCAAAGATTTCAGATAAGTTGATGAGACAGCAAGTTAAGTTATCTGAAAGCCTTGAAAATGTGACAAAATTAGCTGCAGATATTTTTTCTGGAATACTGGTTATTAAAAATTATAATTTAACTAGTAAAATAGAGGAAATGTATTATAGTAATGATCAAGCAGTAGAGGACAATAGAGAAAAGTATTCTATTATGATAGGTGTGATCAATATATTAATGGTTTGTTTTAGTATGTTAATTTATTTGACAATCGTTGTATTTTGTGCCACTTCAGTGATGAATGCTACCTTATCTGCTGGGACAGCTTTGATTATTCTGCAGTTGAGTAGCAATTTGACCGAACCGATAAATGAAATTATTTCCATTGGAAGTGCAATGAATTCTGTAAAAGGAATTGGAGAGAAAATACAGAAAATATATATGGAAAATGGTGATGAAACAGGAACCATACATAAAGATGTATTTAATAAATCAATTAATATTCATGGTTTGGAATTTGGGTATAATCCAGAGGATAATCTGGTTTTAAATGGTGTCGATTTAGAATTTTGTAAAGGGAAAAAATATGCGATTGTTGGGGAAAGTGGTTCGGGAAAAACTACGCTGATTAAATTGCTTTTAAAGTATTATAGCAAGTATAGTGGAAAAATTTTGATTGATGAAACAGATATTCGTACTATTGATATTAACGATTATTGTAGTCTTATTTCTTCAATGGAGCAAGATACTTTTATTTTTGATGAAACTTTGTGGGACAATATTTGTCTGTATTCAGATTATACAGAACAAGAGGTAAAAAAGGCGGTATTACAGGCAGGTTTAACATCTGTAGTAGAACGGCTTCCAGACGGTCTTCAAACAATGTTAGGTGAAAGAGGTTCAAATCTTTCGGGCGGGGAATGCCAACGTGTTGCTTTTGCGCGACTTTTATTAAAAAAGACGCCAATACTGCTTTTGGATGAGGCTACAGCGAATTTAGATAATGAAATGGCAGTGAAGATTGAGAGACTAGTTTTAGAAAATAACAACCTAACATTGGTTTCTATTACGCATAAATTAATTAAACAAGTTCTGCAGCAGTACGATGAAATTATCGTTTTGAAAAAAGGGATTGTGATCGAAAAAGGAAGTTTCAATCAGTTAATGCAAAAACAAGGATACTTTTTTAATTTGTACAATGTGCAGACAATGGAGGCATAGATGGAGGAAATTAT
>JAHHTS010000011.1 GCA_020024475.1 Oscillospiraceae bacterium | reverse complement strand
TTTATAGTGGTATCCGTGAAGGCGAAATGCTCGCCCTGACGCTGAATGATTTTAATTTTGAAAACAACACATTATCCATCAACAAAAGCTATGCCGTTGTGGATAAGAAAGAAATCATCCAAGAACCAAAGACACCAAAGAGCAAAAGAATTGTTGCTATATCATTACCAATTATGAATCTTGTAAAAGAATATTCGCAAACGATCTATGGCTACAAGCCGAATGAAAGATTGTTTCCAACAACGAAAAGTTCACTCTATCGTGCAATGAAAAAGTATAGCGAACTTGCTGGAGTTAAAAAGATTCGTATTCACGATTTAAGACATTCCCACGCAAGTTTACTTATTGAAAAAGGCGTTCCACCTCTTGCGATAAGTGAACGCCTTGGACACGCTAATACATCGATTTCTATCAATATATACAACCATGTTAACAGCTTAGCTGCAAAAAGAACTCGGGATTTACTCGAAAAACTCATGTAATTATGAGACAATAGTACAAAAACAAGAGCAGGTTTAGGCTTAATCGTTTATACTTGCTCTTTTTTGTTTATTATTTAAAAACATCACCTTATTTTATGTTTTTTCAGTGAAAACATTTGTTGACTAAAAGTACAAATGTTTGTATAACTTAGGTATTATATGTACAAAATGTTGCATAAAAAATATGGATAAATCAATCATTTGTCTTGAAACAGTTTTTTGAATAAACTTATATTTATAAATTTATAATGTATAAACTACTTATAATATTAGTATAATCTATTGTTTTATATATTTTTATTATTAATTTTTCTTATTTTGAAATATCCTTGTACGAAAAAATATGTAAAAAAATTGCAGATTTCAAAAACTGAAATCTGCATTGGTGGAGACGACGGGAGTTGAACAAATAATGTGTATTACTCTATGCATTTTTCAGACTCAAAACATCGATTTAGGCATAATTTATATATAAATTTGTTCATAAATATGAATTAGGTTTGATATCGTAAAATAAAATGTGGGTTATTAAGTGGGTTATTTCATATTTTGTTTCCAAATAGTTTTTTTGCGTTTTATATAACCATATGAATACTGTAATTCTATTTTATCACATCCTATAGCTGTTTCTGGTGGAAATGCTATAACATCAATTACATTGCTAGATTTCCCAGGGATGTTTATAACAGTTATATCGTTATAACTTCGACCCACGGACGATTTGTAACAACATTTAAAAGATCCTATTTTTTTATTTTTCTTATAATAAATACACTCTAATTTTTCTACAATCTCGGGATTTAATTTTCTGTTTACAAAGATACATTTAAATTCTAATCTACGATCACCAAAATAGTCACCACATCCATCTGGTACAATTTTTTCTATACATAGTTCTTTTAATTCTATAGATAATGCTCGCTTTCCCACACTGCTTCTTATACACTCTAACCCAAATCCAACTACTACACCTAATAGTGTTCCAACTACACCAATGATACCTACGACAATTTCTGTTTTCATTATAGTCTCATTCCTACATTTTTAATTTTATATTTTGTATTATATAAACATTATAGCACTGAACTTTTTAAGAATCTATTGTTAATTAATAAATATAAAACAAAAGCACCATATTTAATGCATCGGTGCTTTTGTTATTACTGATTACTCTTTATCTAGATTAAATTTTCGTATTTCAAAGTCATCTTTTATTTTTATTACTATCAATATAAACATTCTCAAAAGCTGAAAATAGTTTTCTTCATGTTGTTCATTTGAAAAACTTGGTTGTGCTATTCCATGCCGATACATATTTCTCAAATCAAATCCATTATTGTATTCAGAATGATTTAACATATAATTAAGATAATTTACTTCTGGGACTGACAAAAGTCCTTCTCCTTCAATTAGTAGTCCTTCATTAATCATATTTTTAATTGTATTTTTCAACTCGTCATCGTAGTGATATCTACTTACAACATCATTCTCGAATAAATCTTTCAATATTAATATTTTAGATATATTCTTTAAAACTATTTCTCCATTTTCCAATATATCAACTATATCCCATTTTTTTAGATACATGAATGTTTTATGATATATTTCACTATAGTCTGACAAATATATCTTTTCGTTACTTAACAAATCAAGTAAACATTCATACTCTTTCTTTCCTTTAATGTATAGTAACATGCATTGATTTGAAAACAAATTGAATGTTATCCGTTTAAAGTCTTCCCCTACACCATAAACATATTTGTTTTTAATAAGACTCGGAATATCTTTAAAAATTATAGATGACGAAGACATCCTTAAAAGTTCAAAATCAATACTTCCATTATTAACAAATAAACGATATTGTCTCAAAGTGCTTTCAAGACAACTACATATCAAAAGACATTTTTCAGAATATGATGTATCCACAGACGGAAATTTAACCTTTATCTCAGGACCACTATACTCCTCTTTTAAATATCTGTTAAAGAAATATTCTAACACTTCTTCTAGTCTTATATTATTATCTTTCAAAAAATTATAATATGCTCGCATTTGAAGCGAAAAAATACCATTTTTAATATCATTACCTGTATAACACGGATATATTTTTGATGACTTTTTCGAAAGAGCTTTATCTAACAGTCCTCCGTCAGATGAATGCGTAACACAACTCCATCTCATTTGTGGAACATCTACATATTCAAAAATATAAATGAAATTATTCAAAATACTTGGATAGTCCAGTGTATCTAAAAGCCATTTCGTACTATATGAAAGCACTTGTGCTCCTTCTTCATATTTCAAAGAAAACTCCTCATCTTGTCCATTTGAAAATTTAATTCCATATTTGAACTCTTGCGATATTGCTTTTGCATTAAATTCATGTATTTTTTCTTTGTACCTTCTCTTGGCTTTAAGTCTGATATCGTCTGTAATAGGAAATTTATTTCCAAGCGAACTCATCTGCATAATAGAATTTAAAACATTAATATTGACAATATCACTTTCAATATAATTATTTAGATAATCACATACATCTTCTCCAGTAAACTCATCTGGTCTATATAATTTTCCCGTATCGCCTGTTTCTTGTTCATACCAATGTATGACAACTCTTACAAGCGATAAATTTTCAAAAATATATGATCGGAGAATTTCGCCATATTTTCTAACTATTTCCTTTTGTTTGAATATTTCATTAGGTGGTATATGTTGTCCATGAATTAATGTATCGAAAACATCAGGCGAAATTTTATTATAAAGTTTGCACGTTTCGAAAAGTTCCCAAAAACAAGAACGGTAACTAACATCAACCTCTTTGTACAAGCCTATAATATTTTCATCTGATATGGATGAAAAAAATTTCATAGATAGACTGTTCAATTTTTTACTTTTATCTAAATATTCATTGTGATTTTCTTCATTCCATTCACTACTATGGACATTATTATCAAAGTATTTCTTTATTTCTTTGAACTCAATAGCATCATTAATAGAAACATCTTCATATTTTGGTATTTCCATATCAACTATTTTATCCAAATTATAACCATACATAATATCACTTGAAGGAAAATATATAACCCTATTCATATCCATATTAGTTTTCTCCTATAATTATTATAAATATTATATTTACTATCATATCATTAAAATTTTATAAACTCAATATATTAGTATTCTTATAAAAAACAAAAGCGCCCTGCAAATGCAAGGCGCTTTATTGGTTTATCATTTTTAATTTTCATCAGGTAATTCATTGGTGTATTTGCTCAAGAATTTTCGGACATTCTCTAAGATTTTAGCTGTTGGCAGTCCGCACATAGTGAGATTTTTAAGGATTGATACTATCTCATATGCTACATATAAAAATCCAAAAAATTCGGTTGTACCCACCACTTTAATATTAACAACTTCAAGTATTTCAGCTGGTACAAATGCTATAAGATTTATGTTCACAGCTGTATCAAATATCACAAGAAAAACAAGTGATATCAACATAACAACTTTTCTAATTGCTCCGTCAATACCAAAGCAGCTATTGAATGAATGTTGTTTAATTGCTCTAAAGCAGCCAAACAATGTATCGGCCACAACGCACAATGCAACAACGCTAATTATTTTATGTGTAAGTAACTGGTCGGCTATGCCTATTAAAAATTCTGTCATCTTATTTTTTCCTTTCTACATACCTATAATTGTTTTTATGTTTTCAAGTTTGTCTGTCAGTTTTTCAATGACCGCATCTTTACTTTTTAGATTTTCTTTAATTTCGATATTCTCTTGTTTCAAAAGTTCATTTTCAGTTTTTAGTTTTTGGCAGTTTTCGCACTCTTTAGGTTCTTCATAAATTTTGCAAGGAATGCCAAGTGCGTTACAGTCAAGCATAATGTAACACTGATCCCCTGCTGAAGCATAGCCGGTTATTATATATCCATCATTAACTTCTGTATCTATTCCTAGACCGTTAATTTTTGATACCAACTTTTTAATATCACCTTGTGATGCAAATCCAATATACATTCTGCAAGGTTCTGAACTTAATGGTCTCATAGGTTTTACCTCCTCGATATAATTTTCCATTAATATGTTTTTATCTATGTTCCCACCAGTATAACCAAAATCTCTACCATTGTCTGATGAATACTGCCATAGATAACAAGGCTTGTCCGGTTTTGAATATCCAGGACGAGCATACCACAATTTATAATCTGAATGTGCCTGCCAAAATTCTTCAGTATAAAATCTATTAAGAAAATCCTTATTGGCATACACACCAGCTGTATATCCTGCTTGTTTAACTCTCTCACAAAAGGCAACTGTTACTGACTGTATTAGTCGTTTATCTGCGATGATGCCAAAGTTGTGTTTGATATAATCTGCAGAAAAATACTCCCAATCAAAAAAGACTGGAAGTTCAGTATAGTTATTATCTTTTTTTATGAGACTAATCATAAAATCAGCCTCTGCAATTGCCTCTTGTTCATTTTTAGCATAAGATGCACAGTAGTAACCGTTTTTCAAACCTAAATCTTTGATGTCTTTTGTAAATGCATCAAATTTTTGGTCTTTTATTTCACTGCCAATAGCAGCACGAACAATAACAAATTCTGCTTTACCGACTCTTTTAATCTCTTTAACAGTTTGGCTTGTTTGATGTTTCGATATATCTACCCCATAAATACTCATCTTCTTTCTCTCCTTTACAGTCCAAGTTTTTTAAGTTGGTGTTCAATATAAGTTGGTTTACCGAGCTTAAAAATAAGTTTGTCAGCATAAACAGCTGTTGATTCAGGTGTTTCACTATAAACTAATACACTTTCAATACCACATTTTAGTTTAAGTACATAATCATCATAAATACTTTCGGGTGTAACATAGTGGCCTACTACATCTGCTTCATCTTTAACTTCTTCTGTAACTTTACCAAGTGGTCTACGATCTACTTCACTAGCATATGTAGCATCATGTACTACAGACACTGGTACAGGCTCACCTAGTAGCTTTATACTTGCTGTATTTGCCTCATCAGACAAAACTGCATTGAGCATATCCACGCTGATTGTATCTGCAGAACACTCAAAAGTGAGCGTTCTGCGACTCGCACCATTGTAGTACTCCTCTGCTTCAATTGCATTTAAGTAATTGAACTCTGTTCCATTTGCAAATTTAATTTTCATAATAATATCCCCTTTACTTCGCAACAATATTTGTAATATCGATACCCCCACGAATTTGTTTTGTCTCATCAATGTTTTTAGCTTCCATTGCAATTCTAAGCGTTATATGTTTCTTTTGGTCAGCTGACAAATGTCCTATCGTTATTGACATGTCGCCTTCTTTAGTAGCTTCTTGTCCACTAGAGTATACATCAGGTGTACTGAAACTCACTTTGTCTAGCACAGTGTCACCTGTTCTAACCCATATAATGATGTTCATATGCATACCGTTTCCATAGTTACATGCCCACATAGTGCCATAACCTTTGTAGTGAAACGAGAATGTATCAAACTCACTTGCATCGTATTCAGGTGTATACACTTCTCTGTATTGACCTTCTTCATATACTTGGTAGTTACTGTAATCCGGAAATACTTTTTTCGCCATCCACACTAATGTATTAACACCACCACTAAAGCTATATGCTTTTTTGACAGGCTTGTTAACTCCGTTTGCAAAGCTGTATAGTTTTTTCATTAACTGACTGGTAGTGCCTGTGTAATTATAACCTTTAGCCATATCTACACCTCAAACCAAATATATTCTGATGGAACAGGATTATTGAAGTCAGTACCTACCCATGTGTTACGCATAGCATAACCACTAACAGGTATGTGCTTAGGTGCAATACAATGTCCGGTAAATTCACCACCACTTTTTGGCATCAGGTCTTTCTTGTCCACATCGGTTAGTATTTTAGTCCACTCACTCCAGATATTGCCAGAACTAACATGAGATCTTGTGTACATAAGATGGTCGTCTTTACCTATGAAGTTTCTACCTATCCAAATTTGTTTAACAGTGTAAGCAGGAACTGTCGGCGTATCTGGAATTACAATTAACCAACCAACTATGTTGCCAGCTGGTGGATTTACAGGTATATGATTGCCGTCAAAATAGTAAATACCTTTTATCTTGTAGTCATCAAGATTTTTGTCGGTTTCTTTGACAAACTCTACTTCTACATCTTTTTTGGTGGCAAGTGATTGCAACTTATTAGTAATTACAACTAATTCAGATAGTGACACTTCCGAAACATTGTAAGTTGCAAGTTCAAGCTGATACACTGTTCCATTTTTATTTATATCTTCTTGCCGCAGCTTTGGAAGCGACTGTGCTGCCTGAGTAACAAATTTTATTGGTTCGCTCCCATTAGATATATCAATTTGTAAAATCAATCTACCTTTTTGAGTACCACTTAAAGATGGATTAACAACAATATCCTCTGACTTTATCGTAAAAACTCTACCAAGTATTACACCCCATCCAGATGTAATATGTAATCCAAGACCACCAGTAGAAGTTATGTTTACACCATCTACAATGCCTACTTGTTTATTAGTCAAAAACTCATATAAACGGGCATCAGTTAAAGCCGATACTGCACTTGTATCAAATGTTTCAAGTTTTACGCTCATTTACTATCTCCTTTGCAATTTTTTAGTAAGTTCGTGGCGAACGCCACCAAAAATAAGTTCTATAATATCGCCACTATAATTTTTGCCTGTCAAAATACTATCATAAGTTATTCCTTCAGATATAATGTCTGCTGGTTGTCCGATTTTCATATTAACTGCATCAATGATTTTATCGGTCTTTCTAACCCTGAGAATAATCTCATTATTCTTGTTTTCAGGCTTAAGCATTGCTAACAATTCGTTTTCAGCTTCTTCGTTAGTTTCAAAATCCTTTTCAACTGTCTTTGCTGTTACTCTTGGATTTACAACCTTTGTGTTGTCCTTAATGTCATAGCTAATGGATCCATCAGGAAGAATATACGCATTTCTATGATGATAATTTATATCGTTTATTGGATACCAAATCATAGCGATATTAAAACCTGTATCGCTATCAATATTGATTTCCTTACTTATCACATTACCTAAATCGGCCTCTATTTTTATTTTTTCTAAAACACTTAAAAAAGAAAATCCGATTTTCAAATCATCTGTTATCTCAAAGTGCATAAACTTACCGTAAACTTCCGCTGCTGATATAATGCATTTCATATCACTTTCAAGTTTTGTGTTGTAGAGCGCTTTGGTATCACCCCAAGCTCCATAGCCACTTTTATATACCAAAGGCAATGGATAAAGCGAAGGTATCCGCTGCATGAAGTCATAGTACAATTGCTTATAGATTTGCTTATCAAATAACTCTGTGCTTGCGTTTTGAACTGAAGCGACATCAAGTAGCTTTAAAAAAGGGCTAATTGATAAAACTGTTTTTCTATCATCATGCTCTACCGCAGATATATAACCTTCAAAAATCTTTTTATCATCTGAACTTATACGCACTGCATCTAAAATATCCGCCTTTATTTTCGGACAAACAAGCTGAAAACTTTCAGGAGCGATATAATCGAATGGTATAGTCTGTGCATCAGATACCATGCAAGCATCTCTGAACTTACCTTTACTTAAATCAAATAATTCAACTCTATACATGCTTATATACCTCTAAAAATGCTTTTGGTGCTTGTATGCCTTGAGCTAAAACTATAAATGTGCATTCCCCTTTTGGAAGTGTGAAAATTCGCTGTGTTGTAAAATCTGACATCCCGTACAAGCTTTGAACAAACTCATTATTCTTTGTATATTCAGCAATTTCCATATGTGCTGGGTCTGTATTAACAACCATTTTGTGCGTACTTGAAATATGTGCATTGATAATGCCTTTTGCTACTATCTTGTCATTTTGAATACATCGCCACTCTGGGTTCTTACATTCACCCATTATTTCAAGTTTGAAATACGAAGGAAGTGAAAGCTTAAGATTAAATACACTATTTTCTGATGAACCATATGTGTATGGATACTTATATGGATAAGTTTTTCCTGTACCACCAGTATGTGTAGGTGTTTGATATTCAAGTTCTTCATACCAGTAAGATAGTCCTAAAAATTCTACAGGACAAATCAGTCTTTTAGATTCTCTTTTGATTTCTGATTTATCAATATAAATCTCACACTTGAGATTTAACCATTTATCAAGTGGCTTATAGCATAGAACCAAGCCACCAACTTGGGCAAAGTCAAGAAAGTTCTGATATTCTTTGTAGTCTGAAAATACAATCTCACCTGATGTTGCCGGTTGTACTTCTTGGCTATCTGTAACAATGTACGATTCACCTATTCTTTCAACTGTTGGTTCAGTTCCCCAGCCTAAGCCTTCAGGAGCATGAAGAAAAGAGTTCTGCGACATAAGGTTATATTCTACACCATAAGCATTTTTCATTTTGAATTGTCTCATAATCAGAACACCTTCCCTAATTCTCTGTTTAGTTCACGAACAAAGGCTCGTGCATCCTCTCGGCTTGCTCCACCTTGAACAACAACTCTACCTATATTGATTGTTTTACCACTAACAGCGGTTGCTCCTGTTCCATTAGTAAGCGGTGTTACTCTTGTGCCGTATGGTGAAACTGTCAACAGTTCCGGACCTGCTTCACCAACAATAGCCATACCTGAATGAACTGTGCCACCTTTTGCAAGCATTGGTATTTCTGGAACATTTGGAATATTTATACCGAATGATTTACCGCCAATTACTGGCACCCAAGAAGGGGCTGAAAACTGTATCTTATTAAGTCCGTTGATAAGATAGTTGATACCATTTATTACATTGTTAATAAGTCCAATTACAACATTTACTCCACCTTTCATAAAATCAATAAAACTTTGAAAGGCTTCTGGAATTGTAACTGTAAAGAAAGTAACTATCATATCTTTTACAAATGTTACTTTTAGAACTATTGTATCCCACATGTTTAGGAAGAAGTTCCTGAATGTTTCGCTTGTTTCCCATAAAACCATGAAAGCCATAATAAGTGCGTATACTGCCATTATCGGGTTAGCCGATAAGAATTGTAAGGCCATTGATACACCTGAAATAGCTGTTGAAATACCTGAAACAATACCAGCAATCGGACCAATAGCTGCAATAACACCTAATATAGTTACAATCATCTTTTTCTGTGAGTCATCAAGACTGCCGAACCATTTAACCGCCTCTGTAACTTTCTGAATTAACGGTGTGATGGTTGGAATAAGTACCTCGCCAATTTCTGCAGAAGCTTCCTTCATACTTTCTTTCAACACTCTTGTACTGTTGGCTGCACCATCTGATGTTCTTGAGAAATCTCCTTGTGCGTTTTTAGTTTTATCTAATACATAAGAATATCGAAGCTGAACCTTTTCAGCTTCTGTCATATCTTTAATGTTTTTATTTATTCCTTCTGACATTGCAAACGCCTCAAGGTTCGCCTGTGTCATTACAATACCGAGCGTTTTAAGGCTTTCTGTTTCTCCGGTAAACACACCATTAAGTGCAGTCATTGCTTGGTCAATTCCTATGTTTTTGAATGATGCCAAGTCTCCAGCTAAACCGGTAAGACTCGTTGACATATCTGCCGCTTTGTCTGTCGGTATTCCCATAGAAGTTGCCATATCACCGAACAATGCCGCCATATCAAGCGCTGAACCTTTTGAAATACCATAGACATCAAGAGTTGTTTCTGAAAATTCTTTTACTTTATCTGCAGAATTCTTGAAAGCAACTTCTACTTTATTCATTGCTTCATTTACATCAGATGCACTGTTAAAAGCAACAGCGCCCATACCTGCAATGGCTGCAGTTGCAGGCGCCATAGCTCCAGCGATTTTGCCTGATGTAGCAGAAATTTTATCAGTCACACTGCCAATTTTAGACAATGTAGCATTGCTTTGCTGTGCTTGTCTTTCTAACCTTTTAAGGTCTTGCTCTGTATCAATAATCTCTCGCTGGAGAGCATCATAATGCTGTTTAGAAATATCTCCCTTTTTGAATTGCTCCTGAACTTGCTTTTCAGCTTGTTTCAAAGAGTCGAGTTTCTTTTTCGTTTCTCCGACTGAACCTGCCAACAATTCTTGTTTTTGTTTGAGCAAGTTTGTATTTGTAGGATCAAGTCGGAGTAATCTATCTACATCTTTTAATTCGCTCTGAGTGTCACGAATATTTTTGTTAACACCTTTAAGCGCTTTATCTAAACCGGTAACATCACCGCCAATTTCAACGGTAATACCTTTAATTCTATTAGCCATTTGCACCACCTCGTAAGAAATCTTTTAATGTTCCAGGCTCGCCTTTTATCGGGTAATCATATGAGTCATTGTCTCTTTCGATGAGCATATCGTATACCATGCCTATTGTCATACTATCCAAGTCTTCCATTGTAAGGTGTAGTTCGGCACATCTGAGCATAAAGGTTGCGCCTGTTGGTTCTCGTGTGGTGCCGGCTACTTTTTTGCCGGGATAGATGTTGTCTGATTATTCAGCTGCCAAAGTTCTAGAATATCAGGTAAAAGTTCATATACAGTAAAGACTTCATCCTGGTTATCGAGCCAATCGTCAATGTTATCTGGTAAAGTCTTGTCATACTGTTTCGCCATGATATAAGCTACATTTTCAAAGATTGTAAGGTCCAAAACATCAAGTTGTGCATCTTCTTCGCTTTCTGTTCCTTTTGAATCAACAGCTTTTTCAAATGATTTTTTAAGCTTATTCATGTCGCTCATCATGTCACGGCCAATTTTGAAACGGTAAAGTCTTGGTGTGAGAGCTGTCGCTCTCAATCCAATTTTTTTGCCATTCATTTCAACAACTCTGTCCATTTTTATACCTCTTCAAATACCTTTGTATACCAGTTCTGAACTGTTTCAGAAGGGGTTGTGGACTGAGTAAACGCAATAACATTACCATTTTCCATAGGGTCAAATTTAAGGCTAATCGACAATGTCTGAGGTTCAAAGCCTTTACCTTTGGTTTTAAATGTTTTCTTTGGTCTGCTGGCTGTACATTTATAGCCCACATATTTTGTGCCTGATGTATCTCCTTCTTCTTCAAATAAAAGCGCAAACGCTTTAGAAATTTTATTTGAATTTTCCACAAGAACTTTTGATGTTGAACCTTCTTCGTATCCATAAATATCTTTGTAGAAATCCACCGGAAGTGTTGCAACTTCAATATCACCTTCATACCCCTCGTTTGAATCTGAGCGAAAATAAGCTATGTTGTCGGCATAGAAAACACCACTTTCCCCTATAGGATTTAGGTTCAAAGCTACTGAGCCATGAATAGGCTTTGGTGTGCCCCAAGTTGATTCCGTGAGCATAGGTGCATAGTGTACATTCTTGATACCAAACTGTACTTTGTTTTCTGACATTTGCTATATCTCCATTTCATAAATTATTTGTATCATCTTCAAACTATCAATATAGTCTTCAGATTTTTCGTAATAAAAATCAGACAAAGCATTTTCTAATTTTTGCTCTGTCTGAATGTCTTTTTTATTTATGTACAGGTCTACCCTTACTTTATTAAACGATGCATATACTTTGTCGTCTGCGCTGATGTTGTTTGCACCACCAGAACTAAAAACAATATAAGGTGCATTTTGTGCTTCAGCAAAGTAACGATATGCGACTGGTAGACCTGTACTTTCTAGTATCTGTTTAAATTCTGTTAATGTCATCCTCTTACCCTTACTTCTGCTTTATTTACAAGTTTCTTCTCTGCTTTTTCTTCTGCTGGCCCTATATGTGGATGTGCATGTGCTGAACCTTTAAGTGTTCCACCTCTTCCAGGATGACCATTTTCCAACAAATGTGTTAATTGATAATTAGTCTTGTTGTAAATACGAATGCGAATATCTGAATTACTTTCAAATTCGATTTTCATTCTCCAGCCTTTTTTATATTTACCGGTTCTTACTGGACTGTTATCTTTAATTTCTCTTAAGCATTCATCAGCAACTTCTTTTACATCAGCTTTCAATCCTGCTGCAACATCATCTGAATAATCTTCAAGCTCATTGATGATAACATCGGCTAAGTCATCTATTGAACATTTCATTTGTTCACCGCCTTGATTTTGCAAAGCCTATTATCATATTTGATGTTATCAAAGCTGATGATTTTATAGAACTGACCTTTGAAACTAATTCTCATATTGGTCAAATCTCTCATTGCTCTATCAAGACTTTTAGACCAACGAACAGTAAATACAACGGTGTCTTGCTGATTATGTGCCGCTGCTTCCCAGTATTCACTGCCGTATAAATTATTTATTTCAGCATATGTCTTTTTAACATCTACCCAGTTCTCAAGTTGATTGCCTACACTATCGGAAATAATTTCTTTTCTCTGAATAGTTATAAAATGCTTAAATCTTCCTGGATTTATTATCAAAGATATCACCCCACTAAATTATTATCGTGCAAACCTAAAATCATCTGCACTGTACGATTCATCTCGCCTTTTTCAATGATAAGTGTACGATTTTCATACATATCAGATACGAGTACCATAAATGCTATATAAAAATCCTCGTGGCTATCAACGGTCTCTATAATAGGGTCATCTGATATAAGCGGAAGTCCAGTATAGGAAGAAATAACATTTTTTGCTGCCTGCATCATGGCTTCAATTTCTGAATACAAATATTCTTCAGTTTCAAGTCGCAAGTAATTTGCAACATCCTCTACTGTTATTTCACTAATTTTCATATAAACACCTACTTTTTAGAATTTTTCTTTGGTGTCTTTTTAGGTTCTGTTAGAACTTTTTCGAGTACTTCTTTAACCGGTTCTACTGCGGTTTCTTCAGTTTCTTCTTTGGCTGATTCTTCAGGAACTTCTTCTATTTCTTCTTTAGGCGGTTCTGTTGGAAACTCTGAAACTGCAAGAACTTCTACTCTTTTTTCATCTGCTTTGATTTTTTCTACTGGTTCAATATATCCACATGAAAGAAGACTGACAGACTCTTCATCTGTCAATTCTTTCACTTCTCCAGCATACATAGAAACCAAACCAGCAAAACTAATAACTGCTTTGTATTTCATATACTTTCTCCTTAAGCGCCCATTGCGAGCAATCCAATTGCCTTAGTGTCTGTAATGGATGCATCATATTCAGCAAAACCAATAACCCCAATCATATTTCTATCAATGTACTTTTCACGAAGAACCTGAACTTCAACCGCTGTTGTTCCTTTAATTGTATATCCTGAACCCAAGTCGCCAAAAACAATTACTTTTGCACTTGAACCGATTTTAGCCATATCTTCTGATTCGATTACTGGTCTACCAAACAAACCCTTACCTTCTTCAAAGTATGGTCTACCATTAGCATCTTTGAGTGAAAGTACCACTGTGTATGTTTCAGGATGCATAATCCATACACCATTTGCTCTGTAAGCCTGATTGATAGATCTCTTAAGTTTAAGCAATTCTTCGTATGTAATTGCTGTTGCACTTGCAGCTGTTACTGTTGCTTTAGCCTCACAAACACCTTTAATCTTTGTAGAACCTACTGTAAATTCTGTCATAAGTTTAGATGAAATAGCCTTGGCCACTTGCCGAACAATAAAATCAGTTACATTGATTTCTGTGTTATTTTTAAGCTTATTAGAAATAAGTGACAATGCACCAACTACATATCCATTAAGGTCAATTGTTGTGAACTTGCCTACATTGTCTGTAAGTGCTGCGCCTTCGTCTACATAATCTGCTTTTATAAAGTTTGTTTCGTCCTCATTATAAACAGGAACAGAAAGCTTGCCGGATGTTGAAAGCACCTGTGCACACTTAAGAAACGGCACCTGTTCTTTAATTGCTGTAATGATTTTATTTGAAATTGTTGTTGGAACAATTGCTCCATTATTTCCCTGAGTGAGCTGAACTGCAGAACGATTTTCAACAGCTGAAAGAATATACTCTGTAAATGCCCTTTCTTCTTCAACTGCTCTGTCTTCAACTTCTTTGCTTTCTTTGTCTGTCTTTGCTTTTTCTGCAAGTCTTGCTCTTTCTTCACGAGAGAGTGTTTCATCAATATCTTTGATTTCTTTTTCTTTTTCATCAAAAGATTTCATTTCATCTTGGGACATTGCTCTTTCTTCTGTTTCCGCTGTCTTGATGAGCATTTCCATTTCTTCCTGAAGTGTTGCTCTTTTTTCCATAAGTTTCTTAAATTTCATTTGCTTTCTCCTTTAATTTTTTCAATTCTTTCTTTAAAAGGGGTATAGTCAAATACAGAACGGTCCTGTATCAATTCCAATTGGGTTTCCATTGACCTTTCTTCAAGGTCAATTTCTTTTTCTGCTCTAACTTCTACCGAAGTTGCAGAATAAACTGGGGTTTTATTCACTACTAAAGTGATATGGTCTAAATCAAGGTCCTTGATTTTTCTAAGCGGCAAATCATCTGCTCGTTGTTCGAGCTCATCAACAACATTGTACATACCAAAGCTCCAACCTTTTATCTTACCTTTCTTAGCCAAATTGACAAGATTTTCATCCGTCACGATTACATCGGCGTGCAAACCGATAGCGTCTTCGTAAAGAGTCAATGTGCCACTTTTTGTACTTGCATAGATATGCGTATCATCATGATCTACTGTTACATTGACATCTCCAGCTCTTGAAATCGCTCTTTCAAATGCTCTCGGTTCAATAACTTCAACCACCTTTCCATAAGGTGTTATTACAGGTTTGCTCTGCTTTTCTGTGGCATTAACATAGCCTGAAATATGCCGCCCGTCAGCTCTAATTTCTATTCTCATATTCTCACCCCCTTTCCAAAAAAAATGTAATAAAAAAGCACTATGACCTTATCATAGTGCTTATATTTATTTAATTTTTTCATTATGCTTTAATCTTCATCTTCCAGCTCATCATCGGGAACAAGTTCTATCGTTGGGATAACTGTATCGACAAATGCCAAAAGTTCTTCAAAAGATGCGTGTGGGTGCTTATCCATAAAGTCTATAACATCTTCTTCTGCGTCATACTGCTCAGGAGCGAAAAACATATATAAATAAAACTCATCCCCTTGATCCATATTCCCCCATGTATTCCAATATTTTTCTTTTAGTCTTTTCTGATAATCCGTCATACTTACCTCATTTTATTTTATATCTTCTAATAAATTCATAATCTCCATAATCTATAACCTTTAAAGTATACGCATAATTTGAATCATTAAAAATATGAGTTCCATCTTTCCATTCTGGGTGATTAGTGGCAATCTTACCACATAACGCAGTATATTTTTTATAGCTCATTTTAACACCTTTTCTTGGTCTACTGCTTTTAGTTGGTGCATATTTAGTTTTAGTCTTTGATGAAGAAAATCTTCCTGTCTTTGGGTCATGATTAGGGTTTCCTCTTTCTTCAAGTATATCATTTCCCAAAACTTCTTTCAATGAACTTTCATCTATTTTCTGACTTTTCCCTGTATTAGGTGTAAATACTTCTTTAGTTTTCGGATTATATAACACATCTTGCAAGCCGAGTTTAAGGAAATCCAAACCGAGTTCTGGAAGATTCTCTTTACTTCTAACTTCATCAATCTGCATGAAGTTTGCATCAAGTGCTGTTTTATAAGCATTAAATCTTTCGGTCAAATCACCTTTTAAAAGTTCCTTAGTATCAAATGCAAAATAATATTCGCCCTTTTCTTTTTCAAGGAGAAGGTCCTTATTTAGCGCTGATTCTATTGCACTCATCAAAGGAATTGCTGCAAGTTTTGCAAGTGCTGTTGTATCTGATTCGTTACCTGAAACAAGCTCTTGAGAAACATGAAATATCTTTGCTATTTCATTTGCATTTGTTTGCTTATTCTCATTCAGCTGCATTTCTGCAAGAGTGTTTGATGTTTCCTTGAAGTCGATACCACCATTAAGAACTATAAAGTTTTCGCTATCATCAGAAAACATTCTTCTAAAGCCTGCTTTTAATTTTGCAATAGCACCTTCTTCAATTTTTCTATCTGATTTTAAAAAACCTTTCTTAGTTCCGCCTCGTTTTGATGCGTTTAATTCAAGTTTCAAAGACTGGTAACTAACAAGAATTAACATTGAGTTTTCATCAATTATTGAAGAGCCTTTCGCACCATCTTTTGTATTTCTTAAAATCTTGATAAAATCAAAATCCCAGTACCTTTGACCATTAACATATATGTCATAATCTTTGAAAATAGGGTTATCTCTATCAACAATAGATATTTTAGATTCATCTACATAATGTAGACTTTTTACATGATTTCTATACTTGTTTATGTAAATATATCCACCTTTACCAGTATAGTAATCTCTCACAACAGCTTTCCAAAATTGATTAGAATCTAATGTATCACCAGTTTCACTATTAAGTAATCGTATACGATTATCATTTGTGATTTCTTCTATAGTATTGCCTATTCTTTTATAAAGTCTAATAGGTGTGCTTGCTACAACTCCGCCTATTAAATCAATTGAACCCGATATTGCTGGTATCTGCAAAGCCATTTCTTTGCTAACTTTATCAGAATTAAAAACCGCTGAAATCAGCTCATCTCCATTTTTTTCGCTGACTTCAACGGCTCTTTCTTCTGTTTTCTTCTTCCATGGAAACAAAATCTTTCTCCTTCCTTATATTTGTACTACAAAATCATCAGTGCCAAATAGCATATCCTGTTGTATAAGATATACTGCATTGATCAGAGCGACCACCATATCAACCTTACCCGATGATTTCTTTTTATTCACATACTTGTTGAGATTAGTATCTTGTGTACATCTCGCATTTTGAAAGTTAATTTCCAACATCTGATTATCTGAATAACAAAACTCTTTTGATAATATCTTCTCTTTCAATAGCTTAGTTGCTGGATGTAAAACACTTGAATGCTGCTTAATTTCAACACACTCAATGCCTTCTGCCTCAAGCTTCTGAACTGTAGATATAGCATTGTATCGGTCATAACCGCACTGAACAATATTAACTCCGTATTTGCTTTCAAGATTTAAGATTACACTTTCTACAAATCTATAATCTATAACCTCTGACCCACAAGAATAGCAACAACCATTTTTAACTAGTCGGTTGTAATCAACACCTTCTTTTTTGCTCTTGATATCAATTCTATCTGCAGGAATAAAACCAAATACTTTTGCATAAAGCTTATCTTCATATATACAAGCCATAGCAACCGCTGTGTTATCTTCTGTCTGTGATAAGTCCAGCCCAAGATATACATTTTTGCCTTTCCAGAACTCATCATTCTTTGGTATTTTGCACTGCTTTACTTTAGTAATATCAATATATCCTTCTGCACCTAAGCCTTTATACTTGATATTACAGTGCTTACAAAGAAAATTTTCTTTCTTATTATCATAAAGAATCGCCGCTGTTCTCAATTCGATGATTGCATCAAATACAAGTTTATTGGAAACTGCTACTGGATTAGCCTGATATATTACATTATCATCAGTTTGCCATTTATCATTGATTAATAAATCATCATCTGGTTCATATAGCAACGAAAATCTGTGTCCGATATTGATAAGTCCATCAAGTGACTTTTTACTCATATCGATTTCATCAATCATTCCGTTGTCATCGTTAGGATATTGAGTTGAGATGATAATGCCCAATTTATTTGCAACAGTAATCTGTGATGAACGCATTGCCTCGATAGGATAACCATCCATGGCCCCGGCCTCATCAGCCAAAAAGGCATTTGCGAGCTTACCATCAAGCCTATCTTCTGAATAAGCAAGAGGTGTAAATTCACTTTCAGTTATCTGACATCTGATTTCACTTCTTAAAACCTTAAATGCATCAACAATATCTGGTGAAGATTTAATAATCTTCTTTATGTTAACCTGCAGCTCTTTTGATAACCTAAGATCCGGAGCAACAGAGAAAAATCTTGAGAAGTTAGGTTCTGTCAACATCAGAAGGATAAATATAACCGCTGAGTTAAAAGTCTTGAAGTTCTTACGAGCAATTTCTAGTACAGCCGTTTGATAATATCGGTTATCGTCTGCCCTATTTTTAGTGCACAAGGTAGCCACAATGAAAAACCACGCATAATCTTCAAGCCCGTCGTACATTGCGCAACCTAAATCTGGGTGTATCATAATTTTTAGTAGGTTACAAATCTTTTTATATGAATTTGGACACACATACGCATTCTTATTTTTACCATTTACAATGTGTAACCACTGCTTAGCTTGTTTCTTTACATAAACAGGAACCTTTTTATTTTTAGACTTTATGCACCATTTAGCATATGTAACAGCCTTACTATTTTCAATCATTACTTAAGGCCACCATTAGTGGACTTACCTTTTCTTCTTTTTTCTTTGGAATACTCCTTAGTGATGATGCAACTGTAAATCCTGTTTCTTTTTCAATTTCAAATCTTTTGCGTTGTAGTGTATTTATTTGTTTATCACAACTTAAAATCGTGTCTTTTATTTTGAATTTTAATTTACATTTTTCCGATGTCTCCATTTCACTATCTTCAATTTCATCGATGTCATCTTCAAATTTAATTCGATACCGCCTATACCTTTCTATATCAGAAAGATAAGTGCAATAGTCATTGATTACCGCCTCATACATAGCATCGTTTTTGCCTACCGCTGTCAAAAGTTTAGTTACCCTTAAGAACTCCTTATGTGCTATCTTATCTTTTTTAGTCTTAGCAAACTCTGTTATCTCATAACCGGAAAGAGTTGCTTTTTCGGCTTGTTCTAAGTACTTTTTCTCTTCTTTTGTTAGGTTTTTGCTCATATTTTCAACAGTTTTAGGTGCTCTGGCCATAAAAATCACTCCTTTCGTTAGTTTCGCTATAATGTATATTTATATTATTATATTTAGCTCTGACTTATCTCTTTTCCGAAATTTCTCATTTGGGGAATATTTTATCTCGAAAACCCCGGCGTCGGTTCCCTGGCACTTATCCAAAATTTATTTGAAATAGTGGGGGGCTACCTCGCCTTTTCTTCTCTTTTTCTTGCCAGTTCTCGCAAATAA
This sequence comes from Oscillospiraceae bacterium, assembly GCA_020024475.1. Classification (GTDB taxonomy): domain Bacteria; phylum Bacillota; class Clostridia; order Oscillospirales; family Ruminococcaceae; genus RGIG3102. The sequence continues at coordinate 23,689 of JAHHTS010000011.1, read as the reverse complement.
CTAACATCTATATAACCTTTTTCAGCCTGTTCGTGACAGTTTCTGCACAGGCAAATCAAGTTGTTGTTATCTAAAGCTAAATCAGGTCTATCAACAAGCTTTTCTATGTGATGTGTTTCAAGCCCGCTGGTTACGAACTTCCCTTTATCTCTACAAACCTCGCACAGATAGTTAGCACTTTCTTTGATTTCAACAGACTTTCTCTTCATAGGTGTTGTGTATCTGATTTGCTCACTTTCTTTACGCTTGTATTTGCTCTTAGGCTTTCTTCCACAATCAAACTTAGAATCGTGTATTCTTCCACAGTACTTACAAGATTTTAGCATTTCATTTTCCTTTTCAAAATAAAAGAGAACAGTTTAACGCTGTTTTCTTAGTTATTATTTAGTTTTATCAAACTTCATTTCTTCTATCATAAGCTCCCACCCCTGCAATATTTCAATGATAGACTTTCCCTTTTATCCATAACAAAAGAGACAAACTAATTAAAGCCTGTCTCTTAATTCTTTACATTTTAAATTATAACATAGATAAATTAAAATTTCATATCATGTTTTTATCATTTTAAAATTAATTGATGACATATTGTTTTTTAAGATCATTAAACCAACCAAAGTCAATAACTCCTTCGATTTGAAGTCTACCTACCACTATCCCACAATCAATTCCCATTGATTCAGCAAATGATATAATATCTTTTTTATTAATGTTTCTTTTTTCAATAAATTGATTAAATTTCTCTGGTGGAATCAAGCTATCTCTCGCAAATTGATCTGCTTCTTTCTCTTCATCCTCTGACAAACCCAATTTGTTATTTATATGTCCTAACAAAACATGACCTATTTCATGAAAAAAACTAAACCAGAATTTATCTGCGTCTTTTCCTCTTACAGTTAGTCCAACAACTATTTTATTTCCATCATAAAAAGTAGCCCCACTTAAAAACGATCCACTGATATGTGGAAGAAAAATCAACGCAATTCCACAATCAGCGAGAATTTTTCTGAGCTCAGGGCAGAAATCTTTTGGATTCTTGGTAGACATTTTTCTTATTTCCGGAAGTTTTTCAGATAAGGTTTTCAAATCTATATCTGATGTTTCTATTTCTCTTGCTTCCAACTTTGCTTCCTGTGCCCATGCAATAAGTGCATAATCTGACTTATCTGTTTGAGATTGTCTTCGACATGCTATTTGGTTTAGTTGAAAATTTGTAAGATAAGATAATCTAGTTACCTCAAAGTATTTGCGAAGATTTATAACTTTATCGACATTTTTTGACCGGTCGGGTATCCAGCTATATTTCGCCATTTCTTTATATGGCATTTTTTTCGCAATTTCTATATCTTCATCCATTTGATTTTCTTCATTTGCTTTGATAACTTTTTCACGATATATGGCTTCAAGATTGCTCCAAAAATTCGCAGGTATTCCAAGTACCATTTCCAACCTATGTGCAACATCAGGTGTCAATTGAACGTCTCCGCTTATTAATCTGCTGATATGCTTTTCTGATAAACCCATTCTTATAGAAAATTCTTTTTGTGTTAAACCTCTATCAATAAGTTGTTCTTTGATTGTTGCGCCTGGAGGAGTTGCAATATACGTACGGCTCTTAATCATTGTTATCTCCTTTCCATTCTATATAAATTCTCAATGATAGTCAGTAATCTCAATAATCATTGCTATCTGAACTTCATTTTCCTCTTTAGTAAATACAAGACGATACGGATGTTCTAGATCCATTGCGTATTGTCCTTTTCTATTCTCAGTCAAAGCATGGCATCTGCCTACACGAAATTTAATCAACATTTCAACAGTATCCATTGATAATAGCTGGTCTATACGTTGATGTATTAGCTCTGCCATCCTATTTCCGTACACTTTTTGAGCTGATTTAGCATCTGTACATATTTTTTCCATTTTTTTTGATTTATATTTAATTTGCAAAAAATCATCTCAACATTCTTTTGTATATTTACCTCTAAGGTTAATTATATTATACAAGTAATGTCAAAGATTGTCAATATCCGTAGCGAACCCTTAGATACTGCTTCAACGCACTATTTACATATCTATATGCTTGAGCTATTTCAATATTAAATTTCTCGCAGATTACATCAATATACATTGACTTTCTATCAATATATGCAATCTCAAGTATTTTTTGTTCATCAGCATTTAATTTTGAAATTGCATTTTTGATGCTTTCATAATCTGCTTTATTCTGCCGGACCTGATGTAATAGTTTATCTCTTTTCACAATATAGTTATTATACTTGTCCTCAATAGATACTCCTCCGCCCTGAACACGAACTGCATCACCACCATTTCCAGATGATAGAACAAAGGCATCTATATCTTTTATTTCCTTTTCCATTGATATTATGCTCTCTTTAAGATATTTAAATCTTGTCAAATCATCAATGGCCACTTGTTTCCAAATCTCCATTTTACACCCCTTTTTATTTATTAATGTAATACCGCTGTTACAGCAGTACAAATAACAGTTGCTATCCCTACGCTCTCTAAAACAATTTTCAATCTATCACCTTCTTTCAAATACTACCTTCCTGAACTTAATTTATACTATTGAAAAAACTTCGCTTTACAGTAAAATTAAATTAGGAAGGAGGTGTTTTATTATGAGCACTTATGAAACCATAAGTATAATATGTGCAGTGATTTCTGCTGGATGTGCCATTTTCTCTTTTTTTAAAGCAAAAGAAACAAAAAATAATGTTAGCATTTCAGGTAAAAACAACAGTGGCAATAATATCAATAATGGGGACAATAACATGAACCTCAATAATGCGACAATCAACTATATTGTTAAACAAATAACCAATGACCCAGAAACCATCTCCAAAATTGCTAACGCTATAGTTGACCAAAAATTACTTGAGAATAATAAAAATAGACCTGAAATTAATATCGTAGATTCTTGCAGTAAGCCTGTAGACACTACAACACATAAAATAACAATGGAGCTCAAATAGTTAATTGACATAGACAACAGTAATCAATGCAATAATTATATTGACTATCGCAACCAAGATATTGTACTTAAGAATTTTTTTGTTTTCATTAACCAGCTTTTTGATTCGAACTTTGTTTGTTTCATAAGGCTGGTTAATTTTTCTAAGTTCAATTTCTTTTATTGTATCAAGTATTTCGCCTATCTCGTGTTCATTAAATTGGCATGAATGATGACATAAACTGCTTTCTGATATTTGATTTACAAATTCTTCATTTGGTTTCTTATCCCGAGAAAGAACCTCTATCATATTCAATAACTGTTTATTTGTGCACTCTACAGATACATTGTATAGCATTGTATTATCTCCTTTCTTTTGTATCACATAAATATAATACCTGATTAGCTGTTGCAATTTGCTGCAAATATTTTAATTGGCATCAACTTAAAGTAAATGATATTTGTTCTTCAATTATCCTTACTAATGTAACACAAGCAAGCAACAAAATATCCGACTGTTGCACTTATTACTGATACGAGTATGTAACTTAACATACAATTTCCTCCACAAAATTTTATCTTGTATTCAGCAGTATAATTTTATCTTTCTAATCTTCCTTGATAACTCCTTGGTCTTCTGGATCTCTCTAGATCTGAAGCAAAGAACCGCTGCTTATACAAAGGTTTACCGGAAGGTTGTTTGAAGAACTGCACTTGAAAATATTTCTTATGTGGTGGAATATAACAAATAATTCCTTCTTCTGGTCCTACATCTTCCTTACTCTTTTTTCTATGTACGATAACATAGTTACCTACTTTCAATGATGATTTATTTTTAGTCTTTATTCCCTGGTTCATTTTCTTTTCTTCCTTTTTCATTCTCTTTTTGTAATTCATAGTTCCGTATATATGTTTTCATTAGCAAATCTATTGCTCTGCCAATATCTCGTTCTGGCCAACCATTCATAACACAGATATAGTTAAGCCAATATCTAGTTTGTTTTGTTATGGTCGCATTTATGTGACAAAGGTTTTTGTTTTGATTTCTTCTTTTCATACAAATCTCCTTTCTGGCCACTATCTATATATTTTAGTTGCCGGTACAAGTAATAACCTTTTGTGTACGGGGTTTGCAGCACTTGAATATCGTTAAACTGATACTCCGGAAACAATTTAAGTAATTCTTGCTTTGCTGCCTCTTTATCTCTTGCAAGCTTTTTAACAAATGAATTTGTTAGTCTTCTACCCTTAAGGCTCTTTGTCTTAATCTCGATAGGTTTATCCAAATTTTTAGAACAAACAAATTTCTTTTTATTTGCGCCGCTGCCTTCCTTTGAAATATAAACTCCCATTCCAGTGAGCCCGAAGTCATCTGGTTGTAATCTTCTTGCATTGGTTCGGCCATACTTCTTTATTCTGTAACTTGGGTTCTTCTTTTTCTTGCTTCTCTCAGATAGAGGGCTCCATAGTTCTTCCAATTTGTCTCTATCTGATACATTGAGAACAACATGATGATGTACCCAACTACTACCATATTCGGTTGTGTAAATATACTTAAGTTCCGTTTCAGGGAACCGGCGCTTTACACTACCAATATATGAACGAATTCTCTTTTGTGCCTCAAGTTCATCTTTTGGTCGGTTATCTTCTGAATATGTAAGCGTGATCCAGCTGTCATTCTCCGTGAAGTTCCGATTTATCAGTCTTACACATCTAAGGGCAGAATGTTTTCTGTTTAACCTTTGCTGTTCTTCTCTTGTTGGTTTTTTCTTTTCCCCCTTTCTACTTGCCCCGGTTGGCCATAACTCATAAACCTGAACTTCCAGCTGATCTCCTGACTTTATCTGCTTAGCGTGATACTCTCTTTTGGATTCAAAGAAATTGTTATCTTCTTGAATTTGATATAAGACACTGTCTCTTTCTTTTTCATATAATTTCTTGCTCATCCTTTTTCACCACACTTTGACTATAATAATATTTATATATTTAGGGTTTGCTCATTTGTTAATACCTATTACGAGGACCTTAATCGGCATTTCCGCCGAGTTTACCTATGCCAAAGCCGTCAGCTGATTTCTCAGTCTGGCGGCCATTTTTCTATTATTCTTCTTTAATTTTTCTCAGAAATTGTCATTTTCTGAATAATTGCAACGATATCAGTTGTTTCAGCATCAAATACTTGAACACATTCCTCATCATCAATAAACTCATATCGTCTGTATTTGGTTAAATATCGATCGTTAATCCAACATCTAACATTTTCTCCTGCAAGTTCACTTGCAACATAGCTTTCAGCTCTCTGTAGTTTTCCAGTCGGCTTAATAAATATTGCTCCCATTTCTGTAAAATGGTGTGATATCCCTTCAATTCTTTTGAACTTCTCAGCATTAAGCCAACATTCCATTTTAGGAACCTTAACGATTTCCACGCCATCACTAAAAAAGAAATTGTTATAATCTTCATCAACGCTAAAAACTTCAGGACATTTCATAATCAATTGCTGAACTTTAAGATAATTCATGTCTTTCTCCTTAAACTAAATATAACTTCTGCCAAAGACTTCTATGAAATCCTCGACAGTCCAATTCTGCTCTTTCATAATTTTTCGCTGGAACTCCTCTTTGAGTGTTAAAGAAACAAATCTATTTCTATGTACACTGTACTTGCCTTCACGATGACATTCGTGGCCACAAAGATAGACAACTGCTCCATATTTTTCACTATCATTTCGATTTCTTCCCTCGAATACATGATGTCGTTCAAGAGGATCACTAGCACCGTTCTTTCCACACAAATGGCAATAATGTCTTATAAACTCTTTTCTCTTTGCCATTATTTCTTAAACACCTCTTTGAAATCATCACTATAAACATTCCAAAGAGACAACACGAACACACCTGACAAGATAAGAATACACAGAGAAATGCAAAGCCACACAACACTCCATATAAAGCTCGTAGCTGCACTTATAAATGAAACCAAATAACTTATCATCTTTTACCTCTCTTTGCTTTTTTCTGTTGTTGATGTGCAAGTTTTGCATCTAACTTTAATTTGCATTGACTGTAACCCGAAACATGCTTAGAATACTCACACTTTCTGCAACAATAATAGCAAACTGGTGCATTATTAACTTTAGGGCAAGGTGTAGTTACATCAAACTCTCTGCCACAATGCGAACAAATTTTAGGATATCTAACTATATCAGGTGGAGCGTACTTATTTCTTTCATTTGACATAACACCACACCTCACAAACAGGCATCAATATTTCTGTTCTGCCTTTGAATTACATTTACTATTGGACTATGTTCCTTGTTATGCTTTTTCCATAAGAACCATCTTGATTTATAATCAAGCTCTATTTCACTATCAAAAACACCTATTTGTTTCAGTCTATCCGGTGTTGTTAACTCTGATATAGCCTTAAGTTCTTGGTCCTCATTCTCTGGAACAAGATAAACTGTTTCTTCTCCAACAAACTGAAAAACGATGTATCTCATTTTGCTTTCCTTTCAAAAATTGTAAAAGTACATTCAACCGTATCAATAGCTACCACATACCCAGCTGAAATTAAAAGTGAAGAAATGCTTTGAACAATATTCATACAAATGTTTGCTGTTTCACTGACCGGCATTACAAAATCTTCTGGCTTTTCTTTCGTATGCTTTACAATTCTTAAAAGGTGTTCCATTTCCGAAACAACTTCTTTTTTGCTTAAATTTAGATTTTCCATATATGTACCCCTTTCCTAATTCTCTTTAAGAACTGCCGATGATTAGTTCGTTTTATAAAGAGTTTATCGACGCAGCTATGCTGTATGCGTATTTTAATTTAAAGGACAGTATACGCACGGGACAGGTCAGGTCCCATTAAAATCGGCAGTTTTTGAAGAGAACTATCTTCTTTTGTCTGATGTGTGTTTCAAGAAAAGAAAAGTATATAAGTGTAGCGATGTAACAGTGAGCTTTTATTTTGTCCCCGTAAGCTCTGACACGAGGTACACACATCAGGCAGAAAAAGATAGTGCTTTTTCTGTTATCTTCAGATATTTGCATATTCGCCATTATTTATTTTTTCTTGAAGTACCTTTGCGACAGAATCAGATAATCCAATCATTTCTCCATCTTCCCCTATCTCATCACTAATCAATAAAAAATCTCCTCGTATATATGGATAATTTTCATTTATTGGTAAGTTATGTATTCTTCCTTCTTCATTACAAACAAGCAGAACCCCTTCATCAAAACTTGTTATTTCAATGTTACCGCCCACAAGTTCTTGCAGGGATTTAAGGCTATTATCTATGTTTTTAACTTCTGCCATATCATTTGCTGGCACTCTAACAATTGTCAAACTATTCATGCTTTTGTCTCCTTTATGATGTTTTTAAGTTCACGGTATATATACCACAACAAAATTATTAAAATCGGCACACAAACCTCTCCACCAATTGCTCGATAGCCTCTTTCTATATAAGCGAGCTTGTACGCATAAGGTGTCCGAACTGCTGCTATAATAGCTATAAAAATAAAATCTTTATACTTCTTCATTTTGTTTCTCCTTTACTCAATTGCTATCTTCTGTCTGCCTGCGTTGATCGTGTAGCGTACATGCATCGCCACACACTATATTCAAAAATCAAAAGCAAGAAAGAGTACATAATTACTGCACTTTCTATGAGATGGCAGCCGTTCTCCACCTGGTTTTTATCAGACTATTTACGCAGACAGACAGAAAACAACAATCAATAACTTGTCCTTTCTTACTCTTTGAAAGACGACAGAGAAAAAATCATGAAATACAGTATTTAATAGTGAGCTATCTAAAAAACTCTGTCGCCTTTCAAGGAGCAAGCTCCTTGCTTTATATTGATGAATTTGATATTTGTCCAATTAACCAATCTTTCTATTCATTTTGATAGTCTTCTGCTCTTTTTCTTTTGGCGGAAAATACTCGGTAAGGCTTTCAACAGGCTCACCAAGAATTTTGAGAATTTTATATGCATCCTCAATTGTCCAACTTTCTTTACCTGTCATCCTTGCGCTGATATATCCAGTACTTCGATCTAACATTTTTGATAGATACATTTGATTGATATCTGCCTCGCCTAAAGCAAATCTAAGTTTATAAAATGGTTTTGCCATAGTTAAAAGCTCCTTTCATTTAATGTTTTTCAACTGTTATTACAGAAATAGTATTTTTTATCTTATTAAAGATATTAAAACTATAGTTGAAGTCGCAGTAACCAATACTCCAAGTAGATAGTATATAAACCATTCGATATTAAAGTCTCCCATTGTATATACTCCTTCAACAGGTTTTCTATAATAATGTCAATAATCTCAATAGCAATACAATTAGTACCAAATTGCTAATTACAATTGCACTAAAACCAAAGATAATACCAATTGGAAACAGCCTGTCTGCTATTTCTTCAAAATCTATTCTTTTCATTTTTATCCTTGTTTAAGTAAATTTGTATCTGCCTGTCTTTTGACAGGCTTTTATTTTTACCGCTGTTTTTCTCTGATAAGTTCTTCTAATGCATTATTGAACTTTTCTTCTGCATCTTTAGGACTTTTATCTCCATTCAAAATTGCAATCACATATTTAGGGTGAAGATTTAACTGTTCTGCAAGTTGTTTTCTTGTAATATTAGCTAAGTGCATTCTGCCAATTAACTCTCCTGTCCATTGTGCAGGCATACAAAAGTCAACTCCTTTCCGCTATTTTATGTTGACCTAAGTAAACATAAATGATATTATATTAGTGTTAATTAATTTATATTAAGATTTATGTTTACTTTAGTTATCAACTATCACTATAATACGATAACTAAAGTTGCTTGTCAATCTATTTTTGATAACTTTGGTAATCTTTGTATGAATTTACCAAAATTTTAGAGGTGTTATTGTGTTTATTGATAATTTTCTTAAACTTTGTTCAGAAAAAGGTGTTTCATCAAATAAAGCTTGTATAGAAATTGGAGTTGCCAGAACCGCTGTGGCTAAGTGGAAAAACGGAAGTATCCCTTCAGGCGAAAATTTACAAAAAATTGCTGATTATTTTAATGTTTCAGTTGATTATCTTCTCGGAAAAGAAGACAATAAAAAAAGCCATGTCATAGACATGGACTCTATTCCTGGAATTATTAAATTCGATAACTTTAAACAAATCCCTATAATTGGCACAATTGCTTGTGGTAGCCCAATTCTCGCAGAAGAAAATCACGATGGATATACTCAAATAGAAATCAATGTGCATGCTGATTTTGCACTTAAATGTAAAGGCGATAGTATGAATCCTAAGTTTCTTGACGGCGATATCGTTCTTATACGACAACAGCCAATGGTTGAGAACGGACAAATCGCAGCAGTTCTCATTGATAATGAATCCACGCTGAAAAGAGTTTACATGGACGGCGAGCGTATTATATTAACACCAGAGAATCTATCCTTCCCTCCAATTATATATACTGGTGAAGAAATGAATAATATAAAAATCCTTGGCCTTGCCGTTGGATATACTAGAATTTTTTGAAATAGAAAATAATCTTAAAGGAGTTTAATTATGAAAAAAATTAAATGTATTTTTTTATCTATTTTCTTGATTTTTATTTTTTGTTCGTGTGGCAATAGTGCTGAAGAAGATAATTTATACCATAAAAATAATACTATAAATTCTCTTATTACTGAGTACAATGAAATCGCTGAACTCCCTTTCACGACTGATATGGTATCTGAAGGTGCTTATGATTCCAGCAGTACAATATCAGCACATGGTGTCTACATTTTAATGTATTCGAATAGTAACGGTACATTTATTGATATAAGTGAAGAAAATCAAGACAATGATTCCGAAACAATATGTACTATATTTAAAGATTTTTTAAAAGTTTTTGATAGTTCTCTTGATGATGAAAAGCTCAATACAATCTGGAATGACATACAAACAAATGAATATACGGACTATACTCCATATTTAATAAACAACTGTGAAATCGCATATGATGTTTCTAAAATTTCTGACGAATACACAAAATTTGATTTAAGCTTACACTGCACTAACTATATAAGAAACTAATTTATTAGCAAACGAAAGGATGTTTTATTATGGGATTCAAATTCAGAAAAAGTTTTAAAATAGCTCCTGGTGTTAAATTAAATTTAAACAAAAATCTACTGGTCTTACATTCGATGGAAAAGGAGCTCATTTCACAGTTAATAGTAAAGGAAAAACTACAACATCTGTTGGTGTACCTGGGACAGGCCTTTATTATCAAAAAACAGATTCAATCGGACATAAAAGAAAACATTCAAAACATAAAAGTGATAATACTGTATGTTCAGCTGTTGAAACTAAAAATCCAGAACTCGAGATTATCAATGAAAAAGCTACAACTGAAATAAATAATCAAGCTAATTTTTACAATCACAAAATTTCTACTATCACATTTTTGATTTCATCAGTATTTGCTTTATTAGTTCTTACTACAAGTAGCAAATTTTCGGCTATAAATATATTAACAAGTATAACCTTTGGACTTATGATTAGCCTTTTTGTCTTTATACCAGAAGTTATAGTTAATGCAATAAAGAAAAAAAGAGATCCGATTTTAACCGAAAATACCGATTTTTACAATGCTCAAAAAGCTAAGCATTTAAAACTTATAAAATATTTTGCTAGCTTTATAATTGTTCTTTTTATATTAGCTGGATTTGAAACTAATACCGAAACTTCTTCTAACAGCGACGACTTTTCAAAATCAACTATATCTTCTTCAAGCTCTATCAACGAAGCCATTGCTACAATCACAAATTCTAATTCCACTTCGAATTATGTAAATTCAGCAAGTGAAAGTTCTAACTCTATATCTTCTGAATCTGCAGAGATATCATCGGTTTCATCAGAAAAATTAGCACCTAGTGCGGCACCTACACCTACACCTACTCCTATTCCTACTCCTGTACCAACTCCTGCACCTCCAGTTACTGATAACAACACTCCTCAAGCACAATATGTTTATATACCAAAATCTAGTAAAAAATATCATTCAAATCCTAATTGCAGCAATATGAAAAATCCTGGAAAAATTACTATTGAAAGAGCGCAGCAACTCGGATATACTCCATGTAAAAAATGTTACTAATTTATAATTTCTAAAATAAAAAAGCCCCTCGGTGCTACCAACACCAAGAGGCTTAATATAGAAAGCTTATTCAAAAATGAATAATACTTCCAAGCAAAAGTAATTATACCATTTTTCAATAGGCTTGTTCAAGTTAAAATTGAAGGAGCGATATAAATGTCAAAAAGAACAAATACCGCTGTGTGGATGGAAAAACATCAACGCTGGCAAATCAAAGTTCAAAAAGATGGTATTCGAAAGGCATTCTATTCATCTAAGCCTGGCCGCACCGGTCAGCGTGAAGCAAATGCTAAGGCTGACGCATGGCTTGATAATAACATATTACCTACCAGCGTTAGAACATCAGTACTTTTAAATGAATTTCTGGAAGGTATTGAACTACGTTCTTCCCTATCTAACTATAAAAAAGAAAAATATCTTGTAGATAGTTTTATTATACCTGTAATAGGTACTAAAAAAGCCACCAATATTACAGAGCAAGATCTACAAGATATAATTAACAAAGCATATAACAGACCTGGCAAAGAGCCTCTAAGCAAAAAGACATTGTCTGAACTTAAAAGCACAATCGTTAGTTTTGCAAAATTCCTTAGACGAAAAAAGATAATTTCTTTATTCTATGATGACTTAACAATTCCAGCCGGTGCAAAAACAAAAACTAAAAGGGTTCTTCAACCAAAGGATTTGATTAAGCTCTTTGCTAACGATACTGTAACATATCGTAACAAAGAAGTGTTTGACGATTATATATACGCCTATCGTTTTGCTATACTCACCGGTCTTCGCCCTGGAGAACTTATCGGATTGAAACCTGAAGATATTCACGGAATATCTATATACGTTCAACGAGCAATTAACATTCATGGTGAAATCACTACCGGTAAAAATCAAAATGCTGTTCGTAAGATTGATTTAACACCTTTAGCCTATGAAGTCTTACAAAGTCAGTTAGATCTATATCCTGATGCAGAATATATTTTCAACATTCAAAGTCAAAGCACATATAGACACCGCTGGCAAAAGTTCTGCGAATCAAATGACATAATGTATATATCACTATATGAAATGCGACATACATTTGTATCAATTGCAAAGCAGCTTCCTGAAGGACTTGTAAAACCTATTGTTGGCCACTCAAAAACCATGGATACTTTTGGTGTGTATGGCCATATTATTGATGGTGACTCAGAACAAACTAATAAACAATTAAACGATATTTTCACATCACTTTTAACCCTAAAAAACACTAAAATTGGTTAACTAAAATCAAAGTGGGTTATAAAGTGGGTTATTTACAATAAAATAGTAAAAGTAAAAACCTTGTAAACCCTTTATTTTAGCGGATTTACAAGGTTTTCTTATTGGTGGAGGCGACGGGAGTTGAACCCGTGTCCGAAAAGTAATTCACAACAGTATCTACGAGCGTAGTTTATCAATAACATTCCCTTTAGTTCAAGCTGATAAACAAGCTGATCTATCAGTAGCTTCATAAATGCGTGACAGAACTCAAAGCTTTGTCCTGTTCACGGGCTCTATCTAGATGACGCCTTGATCCTGGTCGATAGAAAACTAGGCAAGACGGCTGCTTTTAATTAAGCAGCTACTAATTCGTTATGATTAGCGTTTATTTTTTTGGAACTTTTAAAGTGGGGTTCCACCACTACTCGCTGCTCTCGCTTCAAACTCCCCGTCGAAATCCAATACGTCCCCATGTATTGGTTATCTATATTTCATAGCGAATAATTAGTTTATCTATTTCTCTCTTTGAGTGCACGGTCTATATCACGCTTGGCATCTCTTTTTGCCATAGTCTCTCGTTTGTCATAAAGCTTTTTACCTCTACACAAACCTAACTCAACCTTTACATATTGTTTCTTGAAATAAAGTGACAATGGTACAAGTGTTAAACCATCTTGTTTAAGTTTACCCATAATCTTATTTATTTCTTTTTTATGAAGTAATAATTTTCGCACTCTAAAAGGATCCTTATTGAAGATATTTCCTTTTTCATAAGGACTTATATGCATTCCATAAACAAAAACTTCGCCATTTTGTATATCAGCCCAAGATTCTTTAAGATTAACAGCACCATTGCGAATAGACTTAATTTCAGTACCGTATAGTGAGATACCTGCTTCATATGTTTCTAAAACAAAATATTCATGCCTCGCTACGCGATTAACTGTTATTGTCTGTCCCATATTGCACCGCCTTCCTTAAAAATCTTCAGCTAATTTATATTACATTATATATAATATATTGTCAAGTGATAATAATGTGTCAATAAATGCGATTAAATCCAAATACAATCTATTGATTATTATTTTATATTTTTAATTAATCTACTTTTAACATTTTTTTCTGAAAATTTAAGAACAGTATACCGTAGAAAAACATCAATAGGAATCATAATAAGATTTTTAATAATTCTTACCGGAACCATAAATTTATATGCATTGCCATACATAATTGCGAGCCACATTGGTGTTAAAACAAGATTTATTCCTACTGTAATAATAAGCCTTGCTCCTATTACTTTAGGCAAAGTAATATCCTTTTTATAGAAGAATAATCCATAAATAAATCCTACAAGCATTTCGTTTAATGTAAAACCAGGAAAAAAAGGGCCAGTAGGTCTTATAATATATTTTATTATATCTGCCAAACCTCCAGCAACACACGCCATTATAGGACCATACAAATAACCAGTCATAGCATGGACTAAAGATGTAAATCCTATTTGTAAGAATTTATTCACAACTATTGTAAAAATTCCTAAAACAGGACTGAGCGCAGCCAAAAAAGCGGCTCCAGTAACGGAGCTTGTTTTTTTCAATTCATCAAAAGCATTTTTCCAGTAAAATTTCATTAATATATTCTCCTTATCACAAAAACACATTTAAAACATCAGAAACTGTTTTACAAATATAATCACAATAATATCCATTGTAGTCTGGGTGTCTATCATTAACTAATATTGTTTCAAATCCCGCATCTTTGGCGCCTTTCATATCATCAATAGGGTTATCGCCAATCATTACACATCTTAACGGATTTCCGGCTATTTTCTTTGCATAATCAAAAATCTCTTTGCGTGGTTTATCAAATCCAACCAAAGCCGATACAACACATCCATCAAAATATTCTCCTAGCCCCATATCTTTCACCATCTGTGGCAATTCTGGAAAATTATTAGAAAGAATATAACTCTTATAACCTTTAGATTTAAGTTCTTTTAATGTTGATAAAACATCATCATGAAGTCTATGGTTTTTTATATTAATCACATAAGTTCTTATAAGGGGTGAAATTTCCTTTGCTTGTGATTCAGTTAATCCGCAATTTACAAACATTTTTGAAAATTCATCTTCGCAGCTTTTCCACCAACCATCGTTTTCCATTAAATGTCTTGTATCCCTATCCGGGTATGTCCACCAGGGAAGGCATTTGCCACCAAGATTTTTTCTAATAACACTTTCAGGTATTCTTAACTCTGGAAAATGAGTATTGCACAGCTGAATAGCTGAATCTATCCATTGATTATCTGGTTTTGTAAGTGTCCCATGGAAATCCCAAAAAATAACTGGTTTTTCCGACAAAATATCTTTTATTTGTTGTTTAGTACACATTCTATTTAAAACCTCCAATAAAGCTTTTTTAGATAGTTTTGTAGGTATATTGAGCTTTTTAGCTAATATTAAACGGTTAATTGAGGAATTGCTTGTTCCAGAAAGGCCAAGTTCGAACAAATCTGTATATGTCATATTGTCTTTATTGACACTTTCAAGTGACCTATTAACCCCAGCTTCTTCCAAACATTTTATAAGTGTATCTCTATCTATACCTTCAACACCTAAAAGTCCCTCTTTTGAAGGTCGTACTTTTCGTTTTTCTTTACCCTCTACTGGAGGTATATAAACATTGATTATTTCGCTGTCTTTACAGATATTTTTTATATAATTTCGTATCTTAAAACCTGCTGTGTCGGAGTCAGTAACTAAAATTATACCGTTTTTGCTTCCTAATTGTTTCAGTAAAGTTTTCTTTTCCGTATCCGAGAAAACTGAAAAACCATTTACAGGTATAATTAATCCATCAACAATACTATCAAGTTTTATAGCATCGTACTTTCCTTCAACCACAACTACTTGGCTCACTTTGATTTTCTCCATTAACGCACACCTTTCGATATTATTTGTGTAGTTAACACATAAAGCAATTGTTTTTTGTCACTAGTACCACTTTTTGCCATAATATCTGTTTTGAGTAAAAGTTTTAATATTTCTTCTAACGCTATTAAAGAAAAATTTTGAGCGTTACTCATTGCTTTTTTGTATCTATAAACATTTGCACTTTTTTCAAAGTCTTTTTGTACCTGATTATAATCTTTTCTTTGAAGTTGCGCCAACTTACAACGATGCATATCAACAAAACTAGATGTCATAGCACCTAAAATTGAAAGTTCATCTGTTTTAAGTTCAAAAAGATTATTTAATTTTTCAATAGCTTTTATAGGCTTTTTTTTACAAATTAAATCTATTATATCAAATACTGACGCTTCAACAGTTTTAATACCTATTTTATCAACAATTTCTTGTGTTATCTCAGTATATCCACTGGCTGCACAATATTTATCAATTTCATTGATTATTAATCCAACATCTTGACCTATATTTTCTACTATGTTTCTTGAAACTTTTTTAGAAAGCTCTGTTCCCTGCTTCTTAGCATGAGAAATTATCATTTCTTCAAGATATTTTTCATCAATTTCAGAGACAAAATGAAACATTCCATGTTTTTTAGCAACTGCAAAAAGTTTCTCATATTTTTTTAATTTTATTTTTTTGTCATCACCATATGTAAGAATAATGGCTAATCTATTTCCATAACATTCTTCCATAAGTTTTGAAAGATTATCTATATCGCCATCCGACAAAGATGTAACATCTGCGTCTTTGATTACTATAAGTCTTTCTCCAAAAAAGCTTGGTGTCTGAACTAAATCAAAAACCTCTTGCCAATCTATTTTATTTACTGGGAAATATGAAATACTATCTTGGTCTATCCCATTTTTTTTACATATATTTTCGATTATACGCTGATTTTCATTACAAATAAATGAATCTTTAGATAAAACAAACCAAAGTTGTTTTAGTTCTTTATCTGTAATTTTATAACTGATAGCCAAAATTTTTCACATCCTTTATAATATGATATTCTCCATTTTTTATTTTTATAGTAAATACATCGTATAATTCAACCATATTTGAATATTTATGTGTTTTTTCATTATCATTGTATCTGCTATAGAAATAATAATTATTTTTACTTTCTGTTTTTACTGGCTTATCTAATCCCATGAAGTAAAAATCAGAATTATCTATTTCAGCATCTCCATAGCTAAATGAAATGTTAACATTTTCAATATTTATAGTATATTTACTGCTTGTTTCTTCAATATTTGATCTTAATTGCAAAATATCATTTAAAAACATATCAGTAGAATCCAAACTTATTATTTCGTCACTATATTGAGCTAAATATGATGTATCTTGCTCTTCTCTGCAACATAAAATAATCTGTGTAAAGTTTGAAATATCGTATTTTTGGACAATGCTTGATATTCTTTTTTCATTTATATTCCCTGATAAAATAAGATAATTATCTTTATTATAAGATATCTCAAACGACGGCTCTCTGCCATTGGCAAAAGCCTTAACTGTAATAATATCTTTATCTATATAATTATAGCATAAAAAAGACGCTAAAGGAACTAAAACAATAAAAAATGCAGATATTTTCTTGTTTGAAAATTGTACAGCCGCAATAGCACAACAAACCAAAACAATCCATATCATAAATTTTATATTTTCTTGACTTATATCTATAAGCGCAAATTCAAAATTTTTACTTATAAATTCTGTAAAATTCAATAAAATAAAAATACAAAATTCATTCAAAGGCACTAGCACCAAATTTGTCAAAATGCTAATTCCTGGTATAAACGACAACAATGGTGTAAAAAAAGATAGTACACAAATTATTGATATAATAGGAGCTATAAAAAAATTAAATATTGGAGAAAATAATGTTATCTTCATTCCAAGCATTGTCATTATAGGCAATGTAAAAACAACCGCCATAAATGATATAAGCAATGTGCCAGTTATGTATCCATATTCTTTTTTGTCAATAATTTTAAGCCGATAAATTACGCCAAAATATGCGCTATATGAAAGCAGTAAACTAGCATTTACAGCGCTATATGGATTCATAATAATAGTTATAATTATAATTATTGCCATTGTTGTGAAATTATCTATTTCTAAAACACAACTTCGACCAATAAGTATAGTTATGTAAATAATACCAGCTCTTATTATAGAAGACGTGAAACCAACTAACAACATAAACATAAAAACTATAATAGAAGTAACAATGTTTTTATATGTCTTTTTGATCGGAATTAGCGACAAAATTATTGATATAGCAGATGCTATAATACCAACATGTAGTCCGGATACAACAAGTGTGTGTGATATACCTGTAAAATTAAATTGGTTTACTGTATCGCTATTTACTAAACTTTTATCACCTATGCTCATAGCTGCAACCACTGGAACATAATTAAAATTATATATTTTTCGTATTTTGCTTAATATATTGCGTTTAAATTCACCAATAATATTATTTATATTAGTTGTAGAATTCTCCAACTCTATATTATCACAAGAAAATTTTCCAAATATAGCTTTTGAATAATAATAATTTCTGTTATTATTATTCATAAAGCTTTTATACTTACCCGTTAATGTTACATAATCTCCAACTTTCAAAACGTCATCAGTAGTTATAACAACCGAAAAATTATTAGTTTTGTTATCATCTATTGTTTTAATTTTTATTGTATATTGTATAGGTGAAGATTGTTGCTTTTTATCCGTAACTACACCAGTCCGAACAATGTTGTCTAAATTATCAAATTGAGATATTTTATTTGACAAATGAAAATTATAAATATTTAAGTAAGAAATAGCAATTATAATAGATATAAATGATACTATCATTTCACAAGTATATCTATTCACGGTAGAGCGATGAATTATTATAAAAATAGCAAACAATGCCAAAGACACATTAAAAATGTTCCTTGGCATTGAAAGTACGATATATAAACTTATAAGTATTGAAAAAGACACTACCGCAAGAAATCTTTTCACCTTCATACAATCAACCTGGAGGCCATGAAAGGTTTCTTTGTGCTAGCATGTGAAAATGTATGTGTCCAACCGTTTGGCCACCGTCTTCACCACAATTTGCAACAATTCGATAGCCTTTATCTAACTTTTCCATTTTAGCAATTTCAGAAGCTGCTAGAATCATTTTACCCGCAATATCATAATTTTCTTTTGTTATATGCGCAGGGCTTGGAATATGTTGTTTAGGAATTATAACTACATGAAAAGGTGCCTGGGGATCAATATCTTTAAACGCAACAATATCATCAGTCTCATAAACTTTTGTAGAAGGAATCTCTCCTTTTGCAATGTCACAAAAAACGCAATCCATAAACTAAACCTCCTATTTATATTTTGCGGCGGTTAACCGCCGCTTATTTATTATTTAATCATTGATTTAACAAATTCTACAACCTTTGAAAGTGCTTCATCAACTTTAGTTGTATCTTTAACACCAGCCATAGCGAAGTCTGGTTTACCACCGCCGCTACCACCTGTTACTGCTGAAACTTCTTTAGCGAGAGCTCCTGCTTTTACGCCATTAGATATTGCTATTTTGCCACAGCCTGTTGCAATTGTAACCTTTCCATTCTGTTCGCCACATATAACTGCAACAGCATTTTCAGTGTTTTCTTTAATTTCAAAACACATCTGACGAAGCGCATCTGAACCAGTACCAGCAAAATATGCTGTAAATACTTTTATACCTTCAACATCTACTGCTTTTTCGTTCAAAGCTGATACTCTGCTCTGAGCAATTTCCGCACGAAGAGTCTCATTCTCTTTCTGCAATGTTTTTATTTCATCTGTTGCTTGTATTGCTTTAACTGCTATATCATTACTGTTGTTGATTTTAAGACCTTTCGCAGTTGCATCAATAAGTTCTTGCTTTTCTTTCAAAAGTCCAAGAACACCAAGTCCTGTAACTGCTTCGATTCTTCTTACACCTGCGGCAACGCTTGACTCAGAAACGATCTTAAACAAGCCAATTTTTGCTGTATTGGATACATGTGTACCTCCGCAAAGCTCTAATGAGAATTCTCCCATTTTTACAACTCTTACTTCATCACCATATTTTTCACCAAAGAGCGCTGTTGCACCTTCTTTTTTAGCTTCATCAAGTGACTTTACTTCTGTTGTAACTGTAAGTGCATTAGCGATTGCACCATTTACAAGGTTTTCAATTTTTTCTAGTTCTTCTGGCTTTACTGCGCTGAAATGTGTAAAGTCAAAACGACATCTTTCACTATCAACATAAGAACCTGACTGATGAACATGAGTACCAAGAACTTCTCTAAGTGCTGCCTGGAGAAGATGAGCTACTGAATGGTTTGCTTCTGTACGTCTTCTTTTTTCCGCATTCACTTTAGCTGTAACAGTTTCGCCAACTTTTATAAATCCTTTAGCAACAACACAAGTATGAACATAAATGCCTTTATGTGTCTTTTTACAATCAACTACATCGAGTATGCCCATCTGTGTTTCAATTGTGCCATTATCAGCTACCTGTCCACCTGCTTCTGCATAGAAAGGTGTTTTATCCATAACAACAAGAACAGTTTGATCTTCTGTTGCTTCTTCTTCAAATGAAACAGCATCAACAAATTCATTGTTGTAAGCCATAGCCAAAACTTTACCTTCTGTTATTAACTCTTCATAGCCTAAAAATTCTGTTGCATCAACATTGAGTGTTTGGAAAAGGTCGTCAGCCCAACTAACATTATTGTTCTTTTTGCGTGCTTCTCTTGCTCTATCTGCCTGTTCTTTAAGACGAGCACGGAAACCTTCTTCATCAATTCCGATACCATGTTCTTCAAGAATTTCTTTTGTAAGGTCAAACGGAAAACCGAACGTATCATTAAGTTTAAATGCTTCAAGACCAGAAAGAATTTTATCTTTAACATCTGTTGCTGTTTTTTCGATGTTATCAATAAGTCCTGAAAGAATTGACATCCCCTGATCGATAGTTTTATTAAAGCGTTCTTCTTCTGTGAGAATAACTTTCTTGATGTAATCCTTATTTTCTTCAAGTTCTGGATAAGCTGATTTGCTTTCTTCAATAACTGTATCGCAAAGTTCATTTAAAAACATACCTTCGATACCAATCATTCTACCATGACGTGCTGCACGACGTAACAAACGGCGAAGAACATACCCTCTGCCTTCATTACTTGGTACAACACCGTCAGAAATCATAAATACTGTACTTCTTACATGGTCAGTAATAACACGTACTGAAATATCAGTTTTAGGATCTTCTTTGTATTTTACACCGGAGATTTTTTCAACTTCTTTGATAACATTTGCAATACTGTCAACTTCAAACATATTGTCAACACCCTGCATAATACAAGCCAGTCTTTCAAGACCCATGCCTGTATCGATATTGCCTTTTTTCATTTTTTCGTAATGGCCTTTGCCGTCTGATACAAACTGTGTGAAAACAAGGTTCCAAATTTCAATATATCTATCACAATCACAGCCAACACCACATGTTGGTTTACCGCAGCCATATTTTTCGCCACGGTCGAAATAAATTTCAGAACATGGACCACATGGGCCTGAGCCAATTTCCCAGAAGTTATCTTCCTTACCCATTCGTTTCATATGACTAGGATCTACACCTCTATTGTTTACCCAAATATCCCATGCCTCGTCATCGTCTTCATAAACTGTAACATACAGCAAGTCTTTTGGAATTTCCAATACTTCTGTAAGGAATTCCCATGCCCATGTTGTAGCTTCTTCTTTGAAGTAATCAGCAAAAGAGAAATTGCCAAGCATTTCAAAGAATGTACCATGACGAGCGGTTATACCCACGCGTTCAATATCAGGAGTTCTTATACATTTCTGACATGTTGTAGCACGGTTACCAGGCATTGTTGCCTGTCCCATAAAATATTTTTTTAATGGTGCCATACCTGAATTTATGAGCAACAAGCTATTATCATCCTGCGGAATCAATGGGAAGGAACCCAAACGATTATGATTTTTTGATTGGTAAAATGACAAGAACTTTTCGCGCAAGTCATTAAGTGAAGTCCATTCCATAATATTCACCTCTAAATTAATTTACATATTTGTATGAAAATAAAAAAATCCCATAGGAACAAATTCCTATGGGACGACTAAACACCGTGGTACCACCCAAATTATGCGAGAAAACCGCATCTCTTTATATGCGTTAACGCCGCATATACGTCTGACTCATTTCGTCAGCAGCAAAAGGGTGGCTTTGAATACATCTTTTAAAAATCTTGCACCTACCGACTTCTCTCTGTTAAAAGATTATATCCATATTCCCTTCTATGGCTTATTAGTATTCATAACATACAAATATTTTACTTATTTTTATCTGTTTTGTCAACTGTTATTTGCGGATTATTTTTTTCTTTTACGGCATATTCGCTATAAAAAATCATATCGCATATCTCTTTGAATAATGGTGCAGCACTTACACTGGATTCTCCGCCATCGCACATGGTTATACAAATAGTGTATTTGGGTTCTTTAGCGGGATAAAATCCACAAAACCAAGCTGTAAAAATTTCTTCACCATTTTCTTTTGTTTTTCCTGTTTGTGCTGTTCCAGTCTTTCCTCCTGCTGAGAGATACTCAGGACAAGCACGACCTTGTGCACCTTCTTCTACAACATTTACTAACATATTTTTGACTAAATTTGCAGTTTTTTCAGTTATAACTCGTTTAGCGTTATAATTGTATATTTTCCTTTCACATTCTTTTGTTTGCCGGTTATATATACCCTCAACAACTTGTGGGTAAACATATATACCATTATTTGCAAACATGCCCATATATGCTGCAATATGAATTGGTGTTACACGAAAACTACCTTGTCCAAAACAAGTCGATGATTGAACTCCAAAGTTTTCCATCTGTTTGGCAGTAGGAAAATTGCCAGCCGACGTATAATAATCATCACATAATTTAAGTTCTTTTCCAAAATTAACTTGATTGGCCATTTGACAAAAATAAAAACCTTTATCTTTTATAAAGCTGTCTATAAAAAAACAGTTGCACGAAACTACTAACGCTTTTTCTAAATTGACTTCACCATGTGCCCTATTATTAGCACAATGGTAAGTGTGTCCATTAACAGTTGTATATCCTTTACAATAATAAGTTTCATCTTTGCTGAGTCCATTTTCAATAAAAGTTGATGCCCATAAAGGTTTAATTACACTACCTGGTTCATAACTTTGTATAGCTTTATTAAGTAGTGGAGAATTTTCTGCATTAAGATAGTCTACAACATTATTAGCATCATAAGTTGGCGTAGATGCCATCGCTCTTATTTTTCCTGTTTTATTTTCTAGTACAACTATGCTACCATTCGGTATGCTCTCTTTTGCAACCTTTTCACAAATTCTTTGCAAAGAACTATCAATCGTCAAGCTTAACACTTTTTCTGGTGCAGAAGTTGTATTATGAATATCCCCGTATATATCACCAGCACCGTTAACATTAAAATTGACTTTTATATTTTCACCATTATCTTTAAGTTCTTTATTATATGCTCTCTCTAATCCAGTTAGCCCGTTATTATCTATATCTAAATATCCTATAAGGTGCTGAGCCATATTTAACGAAGAGTATCTTTTTGATGTCATGTAAATCATATCAGAATTAATTGGACTTACTAAATCCACAACAGCGGCTGTTTCCTTTTGTATTTGCTTATAAAATTTTTCTCTATCCTCCTCTCTTATACTCTCAAAAACTTTTTGTAAATCAGTTTCACTTGTTATAAAAGCTTTTATCTGATTCTCTGTCCCTGTTATATTTTTAAGATTACAATCTACTATATCTGCTCGACCAGTAGAAATATCCACCGATCTTACCGTCTGTTTTTCAGCTGCTTTGTAATAGTCACCACACATTATCCATGTCATTTTTAATTGAACAAAAAAAGCAAACCATATAAACATTGTAGAAAGTATGACTAATCTTTTTTCAGTAATATTATCACTTCCTTTGGAGAAATTATTGCCTTTAAAGAATAACTTATTCCAAAAGTTAATATTTAAACAACATATTTCACTGCTTTATGTATACATAATTAAAATAGATATGAAAGCTGTATTTTTATTTCATTATTTAATGTTTATTTTTAATGTAATAACAAACAAAATAAGATTTTTTTAATGTAAATAAACTATATTTAGTATTGTGTTTATATTTAATTTGATTTAATCAATATTTACACAAAAATACACAATTTTAGTAAATATTTTTATGATTATTCAACAAAAATTATATTATTAATTTTCAATATGTTTACACAAAAATTTTATAGTTGTATTAT
>JAHHTS010000109.1 GCA_020024475.1 Oscillospiraceae bacterium | reverse complement strand
TTAAGCAGCTTTTTATCGAAATAGAAAAAATGACCGATTTGGCATTTGTCTATAAATCGGATGATGTGGAAGAAATGGGAAATGTGGAGGTGAATTTTATTAATGAAGAGATAAGTAAAATTTTAGATTTTTGCTTAAAAGGAAAGAGTTTTAGTTATGATTTTGTTAATAATCATATTATAATTAAACGGACAGAGTCAACATCAACACAACAAGTTAAATCGCGTGTTTTAACTGGTAGGGTTGTAGATAAATCTACTGGTATGCCTTTACCTGGTGCTACCGTGACAATAAAAGGAACAACTATTGGAACGGCAACTGATATTGATGGAAAGTTTCAATTAACCATAGCAACAGATGTTACAGCTTTGGAGGTTTCTTTTGTCGGTTATAAGACTATAGCGATTCCAATTGCGAAGAAAAATGATTATGTTATTATGCTTGAGACGATAGCTTCTGAAATGGATGAAGTTGTTGTAACGGGTATGTTTACACGAAAAGCAGATAGCTATACTGGTGCAGTAACTACAATTAAAGCTGATGAATTGCAACGTGTTGGGAATCAAAATATTTTGCAATCGTTGAAAAATATAGATCCAGCTTTTCAAGTATTAGAAAATAATGATTTTGGTTCAAACCCTAATAGAATGCCTGAAATTCAGATGAGAGGAGCTTCTAGTTTTACAGATATGAAAGATAAATACCAAACAAATCCTAATCAGCCTTTGTTTATTGTTGATGGTTTTGAGTCGTCCATAGAGAAGGTTATGGATATGGATATGAACCGAGTCGCTTCTATAACTTTATTGAAAGATGCTACGGCAAAGGCGTTGTACGGTTCTAAAGGTGCAAATGGTGTTGTTGTTATAGAAACTTTAGCTCCCCAAAAGGGGAAAATGCGAGTATCCTATATTGGTAATCTTAATATTCAAATTCCTGATTTGTTTAGTTATAATTTAGCAGATGCTGCAGAAAAATTAGAGATTGAGAAAAGAGCAGGAATATATACAGATCATTATGGACATCCTTTTACTCAGCAGAATTATGATACTAAATATTGGTCGTATTATAATGAAATATTAAGAGGCGTTAATACATATTGGTTGAATAAACCACTACGTGTTGGTGTTGGTCACAAACATGCACTGACATTTGAAGGAGGTGATGATGCTATTAGATATGGAGTTGATTTTCAGTATAATGATGTTTCTGGAGTAATGAAAGGTTCTAATAGGGAAGTCGTTTCTGTTGGATTTAATTTGCAATATCGTTTTAAATCATTGATTTTTTCAGAACAACTTTCTGTTACGTTTAATAAAGCAAAAGAATCTCCTTATGGAACTTTTTCAGAATATGCACGTTTGAATCCTTATTGGAGGGCATATAATGAGGATGGTTCTGTGAAAGAAATTATGGGTGATTATGAAAAAGCCAATTTTCAAGGTTCAAAACCAATTTATAACCCTTTAATAAATGCAGATATAAATACTAAAAATGAAAATTCTTATGTTGACATTACAAATAATTTTTATATAGAATGGTTAGCATTGGAAGGAATGCGTTTTAAAGGGCGGTTGGGAATTGTCAATAAAAAAGAGGAGTCTGAGTTGTTTTATCCTCGAGATCATACCATGTTTAAAGATATTGCTTCTGATACTGAGGAATATTTTGAACGAGGTCTTTATACAATGGGGAGTGGAAAACGCTTTGAATATAA
Source organism: Oscillospiraceae bacterium (assembly GCA_020024475.1). Lineage (GTDB taxonomy): Bacteria > Bacillota > Clostridia > Oscillospirales > Ruminococcaceae > RGIG3102. The sequence continues at coordinate 5,310 of JAHHTS010000109.1, read as the reverse complement.
TGCAGATTTGTCTGCAAATTATTCTCGTGAGATGGAACGTCATTTGATTTTTGCGAATGCTCAATGGAGTTTTAGTGAAAGAAAATATAATTTTGTTTCTTTTCAGGCTCGAGGATTTGCTAATGATAAAATGGATTATATAACTCATGCTAAAGAATATGCAGAGGGAGGACCAAATGGAGATGAATCTCTTTCTAGAGAAGCAAGTGCTTTGTTATCTTTGAACTATTCATATGATAATCGTTATTTGTTTGATGCAACCTATAGGGCAAATGCATCTTCTTTATTTGGTAGTGATAAGAGATGGGGACATTTTTGGTCTGCAGGTATAGGTTGGAATTTACATAAGGAGCATTTCATGAAAAATATTGAATTTTTAAATCAATTACGTTTTAGAGCTTCAACAGGATATTCTGGTTCTCAGAATTTTAACTCTTACCAAGCTATTGCAACTTATAAATATTATAATGAGATTTATGATAATATAATAGGAGCTCAATTATTAGGATTAGCTAATCCTGATTTGCAATGGCAGAAGACTCAAGATAATAACGTTGGTGTTGATATTACATTTTTTGATTTACTGGACATTACATTTGATTATTATGTAAAGAATACGGAGAATTTATTAACTCCTGTGTCTTTACCTCCTTCTGCAGGATTTACTAGTTATACTGAAAATTTAGGTAAAACAAAGAATAAGGGAATTGAATTTAAGTTGAATTATAGAGTTTTAAGAAATAATGAAAAGTCTATGTATTTGACACTTTTTGCATCTGGTATGCATAATAAAAATCGTATAACTAAAATATCGGATGCACTTTCCTTGATGAATAAGGATAGAGATGAAGATAAAGATAATGGTGGAGGAGGTAATCCAAATCTAGAAGAAAATTCTGCTGTGACTAAGCCTTCTGTGCGTTATGAAGAAGGACAATCAATGGATGCAATTTGGGCTGTACATTCGTTAGGTATTGATCCTGTAACAGGTAAGGAAGTTTTTTGGGATAAAGAAAAAAAGATGAAATATTCTTGGGATGCTGCAGATCAGGTTGTTGTGGGTGATAAATTACCGAAATTGAGTGGTACTTTTGGATTTAATTTTGAATATAAGGGATTTAGTGTGAATACTTCTTTTTATTATAAATTAGGTGGTCAGTATTATAATCAAACATTAGTTGATAAAGTAGAAAATGTTGATATTCAGTATAATGTTGATAAGAGAATGTTAACTGGTCGTTGGACAACACCAGGAATACCTGCTAAGTTTCGTAAATTTGATTCTTATGCCCCTTTAACTCGACCGACATCGCGCTTTGTTCAAGATGTAAGAGAATTACAAATGACATCTTTGAATGTAGGTTACGATTTTAGATTCTGTAATTTCTTGAAGAAAAGTCGAATTGAGCGTTTGAAATTGCAGTTTTACATGAATGATGTATTCCGAACTTCAACAATTAAAGCAGAAAGAGGTATTGAATATCCTTTTGCGAGAAGTTGCTCATTTTCTTTGCAGGCAACATTTTGATTAATAGATAATAAATGTAAAACAAAAAAATGAAAATCATGAAAAGTAAAATATTTCAAGTGCCAATTGTATTGATTGCACTATTGATGTTGTTTAGTGTAACGGCATGTAATAATTGGTTGGATGTGAAACCTAAAACAGAGGAGGAAGCAGAAGAGTTATTTTCTACATTGGATGGATTTAAAGCTGCTCTGGCAGGAGTCTATATTGGATTATCACAACCGGAATTATACGGACGTGAAATGTCGTACGGTATGGTTGGGATTTTAGGGCAAGAATGGGGTAGTGGTGCTACTTTGGATAATTCTTATAGTGCATATAGTTATTTGTTAGATTATAATTATGAACAGGGAGTTGTGAAAATAATGATTGATGCAGTGTGGAATAAAATGTATGAAAGTATTGCAAATGTTAATACATTAATTCAATATGCAGATTTAAAAAAAGATGTGTTGGGAGATTATTATGGTATTATAAAAGGAGAGGCTCTGGCATTAAGAGCTTATATGCACTTTGATTTGTTGCGACTGTTTGCCCCTTATGATTTTAGCGAAAATGCAAAAGTGGCAATACCATATGTATTGGAATCTAAGCCTGTAATAGTTCCTCAAATGACACCTGCAAAATTTATTGAATTTGCTTTGGATGATTTAAATAACGCTTTGGAGTTGTTAAAGGATGATCCTATCTATTTAGAGGCAGATGTTTCGGGTATTGATAATGGATATATGGTAAATCGTCATTTCCATATGAATTACTATGCAGTTTTAGGATTAAAGGCTCGAATTGCATTATATGTACAAAATCCAAAGATTGCTTATGAAGCAGCCAATGAGGTAGTGTTAGCACAGCAAAAAAAAGGATTATTTCCATGGATAAAAACAGAAGATTTAACAACGACAGTGATGAATCTTCGAGATAGAACTTTTTCGTCAGAACATTTATTTGCTTTTAATACAGTTAAATTAGAAAAATATATAAAAGGATATTTTCGTGAGTTTTCAACACCTCTGATGGAACGTTTGTTGCCAGACATTCTTTATGAAGCAGATGATTATAGGCATGCTCTTTATGAAACATATAGCGGGTCTCCTAATGTGCTGACTAAATTTTGGCAGTTGGAGAAAGTTTATGTTTCTGGTAAAGGAATGGTTTCTCCAAAGCGAGATAGAATACCAGCAATTAGAATTTCAGAAATGTATTATATTTTAACAGAGGTTTTGATGGATACTAATTTAAAAGAAGCTTCTAATATGTTGAATACATTAAGGCGGTATCGTGGATTAGATTATTTAAAGAACTTAACTAAAGATGAATTAAAACAAGAGTTGGAAAAAGAATATTATCGGGAATTTATAGGTGAAGGACAACTGTTTTTTTTTCATAAAAGGATGAATACAAAGATGATAGCAACAGCTAATGCTGTATATGTACTTCCTATACCAGATGATGAGATTGATTTAGGACAACGTCAATAATAAAATAGAATTATTATGAAAAATATATGCTTTATAATTTTATTCGAATTAGGGTTAGTCGTAAGTTTTGTTGCCTGTCAAGAAGATGAAATTGATTTTTATACAGGTCCTGTAGCGATTAACATGACCATTGATGAAGGAGATGGAACTTTTGTTCAAGGAGAGAGTGACCAAGAAAAAATATTTAGAATTAAATTGAATGTGCAAGGTGATATTTCTAAAGATAGGGTGTTGAAATTAGCTTTTGGAAATCAGCATACAGCTGAATTTGGAACTAATTTTGAGTTACCAATGTCTATTAGTATAGAGGCCGGAAGGCAAGATACAGTGATAGAATGTAAGGTGTATCGGGTAGGTCTTACAGAGAAACCATTGTTTTTTGACCTAATAGTTGATCCGTTGTGTGATTTTGTAGGTGGTGTGAATGGGGAATTGATAGTTAAGTTGATGATAGGATTTCCAGCACAATGGAAGGATCCAACTGGCTGGGCAGCAGAATATTATTTAGGAAAGTGTACTCAGGCTAAATATAAATTTTTATTTGAACAGTTGGGAACATTAGATTTGACTAAATTTCAAGGGGCATGGGGAAGTGGTTATGTTGATTTAGCAAATAAATTGAATAAAATTTTACAGGAACAAAATCCTCCTTTGTTGGATGATAATGGTGCAATTATGAAATTTGGTCCTGGATATTAATTATAAATGAAAATATTATGAGAAATTTAGGATATATTTTTTTACTTATATTAGTAATGAGTAGTTTATCTTCTTGCTTTGATGACAAAGGAAATTATGATTACATAGAAATACAGGAAGCTTTAATTAAAGCGATACCTGGAGTGACTGATAATGGTAATCGATTTATTTGTTTGGAAAACGAACAGATAAAATTAGAGCCAGAGATAGAATTTAAAGCTGGTTCTAATGCCGAAGATTATGAATTTATATGGTTTCGCTTTCCTAAAAACCCACAAGGAACTTCTGGGCATTATGAACAAGCAGATACGCTTGCAATGACTCAAAATTTGGATTATAAGATTGTTGACACTCCAAGGGATTATTGGGTAGTATATAAAATAATTCATAAAAAAACTCATGCACTAAGTGAACAAAAATTTGAATTTATTATTTCAGCAGTAAATGGTTGGATTGTGTTGGATGAGGATGAACATGGGAATGGTGATTTGCAGATTATTCGTGATAAAGATATTGTAAGTGGTGGAGATGGACGTATTATTAATAATTATTATTCACGTAATAATAAAGGGAATAAAATTCATAATGGTAGATTTATGGCACATTGCGATTATTTGTCTAATATGTATATTTATTCAGAAAAAGGGGCTTATATATTAGATGCTTATACTTATGTAGAAAGAAAAGATAAAAGTTATGCTGATTTATTTAGTTCTGTGGTATCATTGGAGATGATTAATCCGCAAGCAGAATACTATGATAAAGCTGGTGGAAATACTGAGGTTTTGGTGAATAATCATAAAATTTATTCAGTTTCTTATCGAACGATGGGGCAAACTCAATTTACTGAAGTGACAGGTGTAGGGGAATATAAGGCTGCAATGTCAATTGCTCCTATTCGAGTTTCTGGAAATAGCAATTGTGCCGTTTTATTTGATATGCTAAATAATCGTTTCTTAACTATTGGTATATGGGGTAATATTTCTGCTCCTGTTTCAACTGGAGGTGCTTTTAATACAGGAGCTATAAATCCGGCATGGAAGTATGTTTATTTGAATGAAGGAAAAGATGGTGAAACTTGTTTGATTATGAAAGATAATACTGGGATTTCTTATTTGTTACGTGCCAATTTTATAAAGAATGATCCGATAGCTGTCGCTTGTGTTGATTTAGGAAGTTTGACCGATATCAAAGAGGCTACTTGTTATGCATTAGGGACACGTGGTGAATTTTTGTTTTATGCAACTCAATCTAAAGTATATATTTGGCGTTTTGGCAAAGAAACAGCTTCGGATTTTCTTACTGTTGATGATGGAGAAGAGATTATTGAAATGAAATTATATATAAATCCAGATGATAATGTAATGAATGGGAAGATATTGTTTGTTGCAACTCGTAAAGGAAATGAAGGTAAAGTTTATAAAGTGCAATTTAATGAAATGAATGGTATGCCTACTGTCGCACCACAAGTGTATTCGGGGTTTGGAATTATAAAAGCAATGTTTTATAAATCATAAAATTAATTAGAACATTATGAATAAGTTAATTGGAATGTTTTTGTTGGCAGTGTTAGCGCTGCCAACAATGGCACAGAATGGAATTTTC
>JAHHTS010000108.1 GCA_020024475.1 Oscillospiraceae bacterium | reverse complement strand
CCTCAAAAGATGTTTGAAAGTTTTACAGTCACGTAATTTGTTTAGGTACTAAAATCCACCAAGGTACGGCTGAACCTCACCGTCAGTTTTACAGTCACGTAATTTGTTTAGGTACTAAAATTGTCGTATATTTTTTGAACAAGTTCACGAGGTTTTACAGTCACGTAATTTGTTTAGGTACTAAAATTTACAGGTGTTCAATCAAACAACTCAAAGGTTTTACAGTCACGTAATTTGTTTAGGTACTAAAATTCTGATCCTGTTTCATTTCCAATTTTTTTCGTTTTACAGTCACGTAATTTGTTTAGGTACTAAAATTTATATGTACCTTCCCAACTTATGAATGAAGTTTTACAGTCACGTAATTTGTTTAGGTACTAAAATCTTACTGCATTTATTGTGATATACCCATTAGTTTTACAGTCACGTAATTTGTTTAGGTACTAAAATATCAAATTTCAGTTACTCTGACGTCTCTTTTCTCTTTCCACTTAATATCTTAATTTTCCACTATTTAATTATAACATAATTTAGGTCTTTAAAAAAGCAATTTCTGCCTTATTTTCTGTCTCATTCCATTTTTCATAAAGCATCATTGACTGATTAATAAGTTTACATATAACACTTTCTTCCACACTACACAAAAACTGCTTTTGTCCTATCTTATGTATGATTCCTGCTAAATCATTTTCCAGCTGTTTTTTACCAATTTTTTTATTATAGGGATAATTATCCTGTATATATTCTAGGATTTTATCAAATTCTGGCATTTGAAGATCCACATCACCAAATACCGATATCCCGTTGCACAAAGAAGGCTCACATCCAATATATCCATCAATACTGGTAGATAAAATAAAATAGATGTCATACTTCATTCCTATATTTTGAAGTTTGGTTAAAACATCTCTATATTCTTTTCGTGAAATTAAATGATCGATATTTTCTAAAATGACTAATATCTTTTTAGGATTTACTTTTATTATCTCCTCAAGCAAATTTAAAAAAATGAGTAGTAATTCATAATTTTCCTGATTCTCCAACAACGTTTCATCACAACCTGTAATGCTAGAGTTTTGCACCATATCCCATACATCTGACATCGTATATGTCAACTCAATATTACCTAGTTGATTCATCTTTTCATTCATTAAGCCAATGATTTCTTCCACTTCAGCAGTTATCGTTCGTAAATGCATTTGACAATCCAGTTTTTCAATCAGTTGCTTCATATATTGCGTGAACAAACTTTGTTTAGCCCACCCTAGCATCGCTAAAATATCTGATATTCCTTTTACCGATATTAATGTAAAAAATTTTCTTCCAACTACCTTGTTATCAACTTTGACATTATCTCTCCATTTATTATGCTGTTCTGGATACTTAAAAGTGCTAAAATAGCGTCTCATAGATTCAAGTATATACGTTTTTTTTACGATATTCTGCCCACATAACTGCGTAACTGAATCTAATTCAAATGTATATCTTTTTTCATATTCACTTATATCGATTTTCATATTACAATCAACCTTTCTGTACCTATTGCTGTTTCAGCCGTTGTTCTACTACCAACTAGCAATATCATATCGGCATATTGCTTTTCTGTAACACACAATAATCGCACATTTCCCTCCAACGGTATAAATTTTTGTATGCGACGTTCTAAACGTTTAGCATATTCTCTACTTGGACAAATTCTTACATATACAGAATATTGAATCATTGTAAATCCCTCTTTTATTAGATTTTTACGAAATATACGATATGCTCTTTTTTCTAAATCTGTTTCAACGGGTAAATCGAACATACATAATACTCTCATAATTTTATATTTCATAAATCTCCTCTCCGATAAATTCATTCACATCTGGGAACACAATTGATTCATATCTCCCCATGATTAATGAAGCATATTGTTCCACATAATTATCAATCATATTGCACAGATACATCTTTTTCCCTCTATATCGTATCTTCATATTCAATACATTTACTAATTTCCTTCTATGTTCCGGTGTAAAATACAAAGCATTCTTCATTGACTCATAGGCAATAATATCCACTAAAGGTCTTAGTGGTTCCATCAAATCATCAACTAAATTAAAACGATTATATTCACTTTTATGATGAATACCCAGCTGCGTATTTAATCCATATCCCACGCAGGCCCTTGCAATATACCCTCGAATCACCGCATATCCATAATCCAATCCACTATTCAATAATATATCTTGGTTTCCTCTTGAAAAACTTGCCTCCATAAGAAGATTAAAATACACCTTTGCTGCATGTGCTTCCCGATTAGTCTTATCTCCATCTACAATTTCCCAGGCATAACTCGCAATTTGTTTCGCACCTTCTTGATCTTTTTTCATACAAAAATACGCTTTTGCTTGATTTAAAATTTTCTCTTCTACAATTTTTTTCCATAATTCTTCATAATATTTCTGATTATATTCTATTTGATATCCAATCACCTTAGAAGCTCTGCTATGATTATCATACGAACTGTAGTATCCTGTTGGTAAATGTTCTTGGTTACAAACCATAAATCCAATCCCTTGCTCAGACAACTGGCACAATAATCTTGTTGATAACATAGATGACAGGTTATCCATTACAATCATTGATATATCATCTAGAGGTATCCAAAGATCTTCTCCTTCTTTTGTAACAATCAGATTGTTTAACTTAACCTTTATTTCCACTTCATTCTCAATTAATACAACACGAAATGCCATTGTTTCCCCCTATATAGAAAAAGAAGCACCCGTCGGTGCTTCTAATTTCGGCATAAAGCCTTGTTTTAGTAGATCTAAACAAATTACGTGACTGTAAAATTTGTTTCTACAATTTTATTTTATCCCTATAATCACAAAATGTCAATAATAGAATCAACAATTTCTAGAAAACTTTTCTTTCTCACAGAGATATTCATTTCCTAAAATATCCGTTTTATATTTTACGACCTTTTTTGTCTTTGCTAATCCTAAAATCTTTCTTTCTGTAAAATCTTTTTGTTTTATTGGTTTTGTTTCAATACAATTTCTCTGATTTGGCTTTGTTCGTGATAAAAATCTTTCCTTAAAAATCGTACCACCTTTCTCATATTCAATAATATCATTTTTATAAAAAGATAATTTAAATGTGAACCCTAACCTTTCTAAATCTGCTCTTGTCTGACCTTCCTTAATCATCTTTTCATTTAATAAACGCTTTGCGTATGCCTCTTCATCAATTACTTGACTGTCTCCTTCACATTTTAGATCTGATTGTTTTACTCCTACAAAATAATATGCTTTTTCTACATTTTGATAGTAAACATCCATGCGGTATGATTCTAAGTTTTCAAGTACTACTTTTTTTCTTCCTTTCTCATGTCCAAATTTATGTGAAATGTCAATACAACTTCCAACTTCTTTATCTGTATATTTTAATTTTTCAATCTTTGGACCATTATATTTCTTCGCATATTTTCTCACATAATCCCCAGTTTCTTTTTCATATTGTACAAATGGATTAACAGAATCTGAATAATCTTCTAGTATCTGAACAAGGGCATCAAAAGTTCTTCGATCATTTTTGTATACTAATAGTTTTTCTCTGTCACTTTCCTTTTTACTGAATGCAAGCTTTTTGAACGATGCAACCCCTTCTTTCGTTCTAATATCAAGTTTATTAATTTTGTAGATCTTCCCATCATATTCTCTTGTTCCTCGAATAGTTTGATTGCAAAGTCTCCTATTAGCTTTTCTATCAACAAAATGCCAATATTTAACCATTTTTTCAGCTCTCGTAATTTCATTTCGAATATTAATCCATTTCATTCCGTAGAGATAATCTTTATAAACCGCATCTGACATGTTAGATTTCCACATATCTTTATTTAAAATTTCTCCTGTTTCAAAATCAATAAATTCTCCTTGTAATTTTCGATACGATTCATATCCCAATTGTGAAAAGCAAATTAACATTGCATCCACTGCATGGTGCGCATAACTCTCGTCACGATTTTTTTCTAATTTCATATTTACACGCATTTGATGTGTATAAATACCTTTTACAGTCTTTACCTTTGTATCTGTTTCTTTTGCTTCAAAAAATCTTTGCAATGTATTTAATACCACACGTGCCGCGTAACTTGTATCATTGATATTACGATTAATGAATCCTCTCATTACATCTATTTTCGTAATATCCTCACTGAAAAGAAGATTTTCTACTTTTTTCCTTGAAATCCCGTATTCTTTCTTCTTAGACAAGTTGACAACTGTAGCTCTATATTGTTCAAATGACCACTGCTTATCTGTATGTGTGAAATAATAATATGGTGTTTGGTTGCCTTTTTTCTGATTTTCACTACTATATACTAACACTTTATTATTTCTTGAATCGTCAAAAGATATTGATCTTGGAATAATATGATCAATTTCAAATTTATCTGGATGTTCCAGAATATCTTTTGGATCAATCATTCTACCTGAGTATAGACATTTTCCATCTTGTTCATTCCACAATTTCAATTTTAAATTTAATTGTTTCTGAGAAGAATAATCCGCTGAAGTAAGCCTAATGCCATAAACAGATGCAAGTTTTTTTTGAATATATTCTTTTTCCTTCTCATTTAACTTTTGAATATCTTTGATTCGTTTCTTTTCTTCATCTGAATTTCGATCTCTTGGCATTTCTATAATCACTTCATCTAGCGACTTATATTTTTTCAAAAGTGCATTTAATATCTTAAAAGAAATTCTCACAGATCTACGAACTACCGGATTAAATATATATTCACTTGCCGCATCAAGAGGTATATATTTTAATTCAGTAAATTCATTATTTTTTCTTTTCCATACTCCTATTTCTGTTAAAAGCGTCATTTGTTCTTTAGGTTGTTCATACATCACCGGAATTAATTCATTCATAATTTTCAGCGAAAAAGAATGCCATTTTCCAAATAATGATGCGTTCTTTTTTCGGAACATTATCAGGCACTCTTTCACATCATCCGACAAATCTAATACGGAGTTATGAAAGGCTTCCATCATAGACTCTTTATCCGTATTAATTGTCATAATGTGACCTATCTCATCTAATTCTTCTCTTGAAAATTCTGTAATTTCAAAATTAATCGCTGCAAGATCTTTGCGCATCTTGTTATAGACTTCGAATTTGTGAAAAATTTCTTTGCCACTTTTATCAATCCTTGCACCAGTTAGTTCCTCTATCTTCTCTCCTATCGCTTCTGCTATAATTTTACGCATACTAACTGAGTTACTCACTTTAATTTTATCAACAATGATTCTCTTTTCCTTTTCTTCTAGTTTTCTTCCGTTTATCGTCAAGTTATTTAAATCATTTAACAAATTAAATTCTTGTGCCGTATAAGATGCTGCTGCTGCACGAAATTCTTCTTCGTATACACTACATTTTCCAATTAACTTTGTAAAAATATTTTCTTCTGTAATAAATTGTCCATTTTGATCCACTCTTGTTGTGTATTTTCCGTAATCTGTTCTTGATTTTTCATTTCCAGGCCCTTCATAATATTTTCGTTTTCTATTAAAAATTTCGAAATATCTATCTTGAAATTCTTCTGATAAATCTTTATAATATCTACTTTGTATTTCAAAGATTCTCTGAATTTCTTTTCTATATGATCCAACTGTAAACACATTACTCAAATCTAGTTTTTCATCATTTTCCAAAACAATCTGTGTCTGGCCTCTATATTTGCCGTTTCCTTCTAATCTCTCTTTCTGAATCTCACATGGGTATTTACTTTCCAATTCTTTTGCGTTTCTTTTTAATCCATTTGCATAAGCGCTGGTTCCTGCAATCGAATCATCATTTGCATCTTCTAAATAAGATATCCCTCGATGTTTCAGATAATGATAGAGAATAAAATATAATTCATCTAATGAAATTTTTTCATCAAGCGCCTTCACCTTAAGTCCTACAATATCATTGTTCTTAAACCGTGGAATGGAAAATTGATAATTCTCCCACAATTGATTAAAATCGTGCAACCTCGTTTTTTCTCTTCGCTTCATTCGCCTTGCCTGACGCATCTGTCTTCGTGTCTGATTGTTTTTTGCTGACGCTTCTTGGAAAATATTTGATCCAGCTTCCACCACAATTTCAGACTTTCTTTCAATTACTGCCCATCCTACGGATGCAACTCCAATATCAAGTGCTACAATATAACTCATAGCCATTCCCCTTTTCTTTTGTTTTTTTAATATCAATTTCATATTTCGTATTTCTGCCATTCTACAGAATCATAAACTGTATTCATGGTTCTTTCGAAGCCATTGAAAAATCATCATTTATAACAAAAGACCAGAAAATAAACCGATTGATATCATATTTATAATTAGTGTATCATGTAAATACTAATTATTCAATTCAATCCCAATTAATCCAGTATCTTATTTGATATCATCCCAAAACATTCTATTCATCCCATTAATTCATCTATCAAAATCTACCGTTACGTATTAAAATCTATTAACATTTATTTGAAACGCAGTTGCCGATGGTAACCACAAGAGGTTATGGCACAAAAAAACCAGACTGAAACAATCAGTCTGCTTTTACCTTTCTTTTTATATTTTTATATCTTTATACCTTCAACAAATTCACATAACTAAATAATACCATTTTTCTTAATCCACTTGGGTAATATATGAGATAATTTAACTACTTTACCATTCCGGAAAATGGCAAAACGTCTAAACTCTTCTGTATTATCATAAAAGGCTACTATATCACAAACTTCCAAAATATCTTTTAAATTTCGAAAAGTTTCTAAATACCGTTTTTCTATGTCTGTTTCTGGGATCCCATGTCCACCTTTACTTACCCTAGTTTTCACTCTATCTTTTGCAATCTCAACACTATCTACACCTACATAATGTAATTCAATAAAATATCCTAATTCCTTTGCTTTTCTAATATTTCTTATAATTGACTTTCCACACAATGTTGTTTCTTGATTAAAGGAAATCCCTTCCTTTAAGTAGTAATTAAGTAACTTAACCGCTTTTTTCCCTGCTTTCATTAAAATAGTAGTATCTTGCCAATCTCCTAT
>JAHHTS010000107.1 GCA_020024475.1 Oscillospiraceae bacterium | reverse complement strand
GCTGAAAATGAATATCAGGCTCTTATGCGAAAGAGGTCAAAGGTTGTCTTGAATCATGTAGCAGCCAGCCATTCAGATAAAGTAAAAAACATCATTGCACTTGTTCCTGATGGCGGAAACTACAAGGATTTACCAGAGGAATACAGAAATTCCAGAAATTTTCACGTAGCATGGACCAGATTTGCAAGTAATAAACCGGCACCAACAATCGATACAGGGCACAGACATCATTTTCATTATAAGTACAACAGAGTACCTACGGTAAGAGAATGTGCAAGATTACAGTCTTTCCCTGATGATTTTAAATTCTTAGGAAATAAAACTCAGCAGTTCAGGCAGGTAGGTAATGCTGTTCCTCCTTTAATGGCACAGGCAATTGCTGAGCAGGTGAAAAAAATGTTGGAGGAGTGAATATTATGGGCGAGTATACTATTCCAGAGCAATATTATTTTCGCATTCATCATGTAAGACCACGTTTTAAAGGTGATATTGAAAATGTTTTGATTTATATGGCAGAAGAAATCAGTGCAGTAGGAGAAAGACCTGTAGATGAGTTTGTTCAAGCTGTCAATCAGGCAATTTATAGATATCCTGGAAATGCTCATCGGGAGCTAAAGACCATAAATAACTGGAGAACAGAAATTTCGTCATTATTTGGTTTTATTGAGCATACTGAGTTGACAGATAAGCCCGGAAGAAGAGCTATTGAACTTGCAGAGCATCAGGACTTGGTTGAGTGCTTTAAGACCTTTCTCTACAATTTCCAGTATCCGGGTGCACATATAAAGCCTAAAAATGTATTGGAGCAAATCGAGGCCGGTGTGCATTTCAAACCAGCCCAGTATATTTTAAGATTGCTACGGTATGCAAATAGAGATGGCGGAAACACCGTGGGAATCACCAAATTCGAAGCGTGTCACTGCATATTTAATGATTTAAGAGTTACCAGGGATAATGAAGGTGTTGAAGCAACCTGGCAACGTATTTTAATGAACCGAAAAAATAATCTTGAATATGATCAGACTGGTGATGTAATAAGATATGCTGGAGATATCATTGATTACATGGAAATTGCCAATCTTTTGAAAACATATGACAGCAGAACATACTACCTCAACACACTTGAAGAAGAAGCTATCATTAAGTTTTGTGAATCAACAGAGTGGTACGGAAAGTATGACCATATGATTGAACAAAAATCAGGAACATTAGACGAAGTAAAGTCCTGTGTAAACGGATGGTTTGAATATGTAAATAGAGATATTCAAAACACTGATTTTGCAACGGATATTTTGGCATATATTGCATCTGATGATGTTGAATTGAAATTGCTGAAAGAATCTATCTCCCCGGTAGCGGAAAGTGAGGATTTAATCCAGCGAGAAAACATTTTGCAAAAGAGAATTGATGCAGATTATGACAGTTTCTCAACAAAAGATATCGGTGACATTGGAGAAAGTCTGGTACATGGGCATGAGTGCATGCGCATAAAGCTCGGTGGCCGTTCTGATCTTATACACTTGATAAAAAGAATTCCCACTCAATATGCTGTCGGTTATGATATCAGTTCTGTAGAACTTGATGAACGAAAGCGATATATTGAGGTTAAAACAACAATTAGTTCTAAGCCTCTGCATTTTAATAGAGTGCATTTGACAAAGAACGAATGGAATACAGCAAGTAGTACCCATGATCGCTATTTTGTATACCGTTTACTATTAAGTAAAACAGAGAAAAAACTTTTTCTCTTACAGGATCCTGTCGGCCTGTATAAAAATGACAAGATAAACATGATACCGAGTGACGGGGCTGATATTACATTTGATCCCAAAGCAGTCGGTCATTTTGAGGAGTTACTAACATGGGCAAATTAAGAGTAGCCTCTTTCTTTTGTGGCTGCGGCGGTACTGATGTAGGTCTTTTAGGCGATTTTGCTTTTCTTGGAAAGTATTATAAATCTAACAATATGGAAATTGTTTATGCAAATGATATTGATGCAAATGCATGCAATATTTTTGAAAAGAACTTCAAAATCATACCAGATAACAGAGATATCCGTCAGGTTAAAAGCGAAGAACTGCCTGAGTTTGACATACTGACTGGCGGTTTTCCTTGTCAGTCGTTTTCAATTGTAGCACAAAACCCTATAAGACTTGGAATTAAGGATGAACGAGGAATGCTGTTTTTTGAAATGTGCCGAGTCCTGCGAGAAAAACAGCCAAAGTGCTTTATCGCTGAAAATGTCAAAGGCATTTTAACAGCAAATAAAGGAAGTGCATTTCCTCTTATCATTAAAGAGTTTGAGAAAAGCGGTTACGATGTAACATATGAAATCCTTAATGCTGCACAGTATGGGGTTCCTCAAAAACGTGAGCGTGTTATCATTGTGGGTTTTAGAAAAGACTTAAACATAGATTTTAAGTTTCCTCAAGCAATTTGTAGTGATGATACTAGTTACGTGCCTTTAAGTTCTGTTATTGAGCAAAAAGTTGAGAGTAAGTATTTTTTCAGTGAAAAAGCAGTAGCAGGCATGATGAAAAACCGCACCACAATGAATAAGGGGAGAGCACAAGATATTAGTAAACCCTGTAATACGGTGGGGGCACATCTTGCAAAAGTATCGCTGAATAGCACAGATCCTGTTTTGTTGGTAGACGGTAAATACAGAAGATTTACTCCAAGAGAAGTCGCACGAATACAGTCATTCCCTGAGAGTTTTGATCTATGTGGAAGTGAAGGCGCACAGTATCGTGCTTTGGGAAATGCGATTCCTCCTGTTATGTTTTGGTATGTTGCCAATGCCGTTTCAAAGGCTTTTCCAAACG
Source organism: Oscillospiraceae bacterium (assembly GCA_020024475.1). Lineage (GTDB taxonomy): Bacteria > Bacillota > Clostridia > Oscillospirales > Ruminococcaceae > RGIG3102. The sequence goes on along the minus strand of JAHHTS010000107.1, from coordinate 4,284 downwards.
GTTAAGTTTTTCAGGTTGTACAATAGTAATTTGTAAGCAGATTATCATAACATTACATATCGAAGCAAACAAAGAGCGGCAGAGAGATTTCTCTGCCGCTCAATTATTTATGATTCTCATCCATTGATAAGGTTTGATCCTGACAATTTCTGGGAATTGTTAATCAATATAGAGAGAAAGCAGTGAGTCGATATTCCTTCCCACTGCTTTTCATAATTGCATACTACTTATTGAATAAGTTTACTGCCGGAAGTATCTGATGGGCGCTTACCTTTTAGCAAATAACAAGACTTATGATCTTCGGTTATTGCAATGTATTTTGTGCTACAATTAAATAGTAAGTCTGCTTCTTTTATAAGACGATACTGCCAATTTTCCATGTCTTGAGGTTTGCTGAAATTTGAAATGATTTCATCATAATTTTTTGTTAGCAACTGGTTGATCAGTTCCCTAAAATAAGGTTTGAATTCATCTGAACCAATAAAGTATTCAATTTCTCTAAATAACGGGAATAGTTTTCTCTTTTCTGCATTTCCCGCATACCAGAATGACCACCAATAATTATAATAACAATACTTATTTCTTACTTTTATAGTAAGCATCGCTCGTCTAAGTTTATCAAACTCAAGATTTCCGCTATCTAATTCCTTATTAAAGTATGTATCAAATACTGTTTGGACTTGAGATAATAGATTGAAATCAATTTGCTCGATTTTACTTTTATAACCAGCACACTCTAAAGCAAATGTTATTCTTCCTCTTAAGAGTTCATTATCTTCTGTTTTGAATATAAGCTGTTTATATTCTGGATGTAGCTCAAGAATCTTAGCCTTAAGTATTTCTTCTCTAACTTGTTCACGAGCAAAAGAGGAGGCTATTGTATTGCTACTTAAATAAGAATAAATATCAGTGCAACCATTTGCTAATTCGTTAATAAGATTGATGGCACCATAAAATGTTTCGGGGCTTCGAATAATATCGCTTCTCTTGCCATCTGCCGTCAGGTCAGCTCGGGACACAATATTTCTAATAACCCTCATCCATTCTTCAAACTTGTCTTGTCTAATTTCAGTATTTTTCAGCAGATATTCAGTCTGGGCAAAAAACAAGACTTTATGAGTATATGAAGTGTTGATTCCGACTAAAATCTGATTAAGTAAGCATTGGTCGGGTTCATGTCTCCATAAAACCATATTTAACGTTGGGATAGCATGGGTATTAAAAAGTTTGCAGTATAAATTATATACTTTATAAATATAATCAAAGGTATCTTGATCTATATACCTGATTAAATCTCTGTCTGAATTGTTATCATTTAGTTTCCGTATGGTGTCAATTCTTTCAGAGCCTTTTAATAATTGCCCTGTGGAAAGTTTTGCCATAACGATAGTCGTAATCAAGTTCATGTGGGCATTATCGACAGAATTATTTTTTCTAAAACCATCCCACAAAAACTGAGTCCAGTCTCCATCAATCTTGTAGCAAAATTTTGAAAATTCTTCTTGGTCGTTTTCCCAATTTCCCTTATCAGACTTGTCTTGAATTTCGGCTTTGAAATTTTCAAAAGGTGTTAGCAAACGACCTCGAGCATTCATTTTAATATATAAGTCATCAGATAAGCCAAAATCTTCAAGTATGAGCAGGTGAAATACGACCGTTCTCTTATCGGTTAATGATTCCCAAATATTATCTATATCTTTAAAGGTTTCGTGAATTAGATCTATCGATCTCAGCATCGACCTTATTGTAGAATCATTTTTCCAAGAAATATAAAACCATTTTGAATCTTGAATTTGTGCACCAATAGACTCGTATGAAGAATCCGAACAAATAGGGTTATCTAATAGTGCTTCACAAAAGCGACGAGAAGAAAGTCTTGTTTCATATGAGAATTTTTTTAATACGGTTCTTACTTCATTACCTTTTCCTTCTTTTACATATGCATACCAATGCAGGAGAAATAATGTTGTAAGTCTTTGCTGCCCATCAAGCGGTAAAAAAATGCCATCGTCAACATTTCCGTAAATAAAATCCAAATTGATTTGATTTTTACTGAGGATACTCTCTTTTAACGCTTTAAGAAAATTTTCGCAAATCTGCAAATTTTGTCTTCTACCTTGAGCATAGTCTCGTTGGATAATAGGTATTTTGACCGTATATTTTTGCACTAATTCATAAAAGGAAAACACATCATTACTCATTATTTATCTACCTCTAAGTAACCACTTAAAACACGAACTAAGTCTTGTTCGTATTTTTCTCTGTCTTCTTGTGTCCAAAATGAGATTTTAGGGGGATAATCGCTAAAATATTTCAAGAAAACATTTTTCGTACACACAGGAACAAATCCGCCTGATTTATCTAGCTCGATTATAAACTTTCTTTTTAAAGGAAAGACTGCGTTTTTATATCCTTTATTGGTCTTTTCGTCTAATAATGCTAAATTCGTGATCCCATCAATACTGTCAGAAGCATCCATGTATTTGTTAAAATGTGTTGTTACCGTCTCAAATAGTGGTGAAAAATCATCATCATTTTCATATGATTTACGAGAAATCATATCATCTATCTTAGCGATCAATTCCGGCCCTTCTGGTTGTTCTGTATCGATATAGCATTTTACATCAGAAAGCCAATCTTCTCTATTTGCTGGTGGAATAGAGTCAGAATCCTTACGGGAAGCAATATGTTCAATATTCCATTTATTTAACTTATAGTCATCAAAGGGGAAATAAGATGCATCATGCTCATTTTGTAGCATGGTTAGTATATTATATAAGAGCAATACACTTTTCGTTTTCTTATTTTCATAATCCAAGTCAAACAAGTTTGTATATCTAAAGTGATGTTTTATTACTGAATCAATATAGAGGAGAAATTCGCTTTTTTTGAGCGCTGATGATTTATCATACAATTCACGAACATTTGCGATTTTTGCCGTAAGAATGAATCCTATTTTATGATAGAGTTCTCTGTCGCTAAACCATTCGTTAAACCTCTGATAATATGCTTGTATTGCTTCCCAATATCGATTCATATCCTCTTCGGTTTTTCCGCAGAGTTTGGTATTAAAAAATCTGAATGTAGAATAAGAGTCGTAATCCCCTGAATCATTCATCAAATTAAAAATATATTCTATTCTATTGTCTTCTCTCTGATCATCACTTAAAAAAAACCAAAATTTATTGTTTTGAAAAGAGGTTTCAATTCCGTCCCACTCATTTGCAATCTCAATTTGTCGTAAACGCATTCTTTCTGCATTAGTTGACCTGAAATTAGAACTATTCAGAAATAAAGCTTTAATTAGCTCTGCGTTAGTAAGACTAATTTTGCCAATGTTTAACCGTGTAAATACTTGTATCGGATTTTCTTCTATCGTTTTATACCAAATAACTTTTGTGTGGAACTTCAGTTTGGAACGATAGTCATTTTTATCAAAAAAGGAATCATCTTCCTTTTGCTCAAACCATTTCTCGATAGCTAAATATGCATTGTGAATATAGAAAAAATCTATGCAATTATTATTTTCGGTTTCCGGATGCAGTAAAAAAGTCTTGGAATCTTCCCGAGTTTGATAATTTATAGTAAATACTTTATCTCTTTTTTTCTCAACGAAATCTTGGTTTAAGTAGTAGAGCATTAAATATATCGTAGTCAGTCTTTGCTGACCATCTATAACTTCATACTCATTTTCTGCTCTCTGCTTAACGACTATAGGCTGCAAGCAATACCAGGTTTTATTTTCTGTATCTTTGATTTCCCGAGGTATAAATTCATTAATGTCATTTAATAAATCTCTTACTTCCTGTTCTGTCCACCTATAGCCACGCTGATAAGCAGGAATATAGAAAGAAAATTGTGACAATTCATTTAAGGTTTTTAATTCTACACTATTCATGTTTTATCCTTTCTTTGCATATCCAAGCAAAATAAATTGATTTCATATGGGATAAGTAAAAATTGAACCTTAATAGTTGAAACCTCTTACATGTTTTAGGATAATGTAATATTGGTGTCTGAATAGATACAAATAAGCAAATATATCATACTTTATTTCGACTGCTTTTTCAATGTTTAATTCAGATTTATTCAGAATAATCAGAAGAACAGGATATAAAAGCAGCAGGAAGGATATGGCTTTCCTGCTGCTTTAAGCTATGCGTTTTGCAAATAAAGATTAAATGAAAATAATTTCCATCAATACAGTTTCATTCGCACGATCTCGTATATTATTCATTCTTCTGATCCATTCCATCTGGTCGTTGGCTTTTAGCTGCTCTGTGA
>JAHHTS010000106.1 GCA_020024475.1 Oscillospiraceae bacterium | reverse complement strand
ACGATTATATGTGATTTACAATTTAAGAACAAAAGAGTTCAAAATTTACTTGTTTACTATAAAAATTAAATATATAATATTTTTTACATTATATCTCCAAACAAAGGGGAAAGATAAAAATAGCACAAATCTTCCCTATACATAAGATAATGGATGTTGAGTAATTTATTAAAAAGGATGCATAATTGACGCTATTTTACAGATGGTTTGAGACTCCATATGGTATATAGAACTTTTAACTGAACTTGTTTTACTAGGACTGTATCCCCATTTGCATTGCTCATATTTTTTGCAACTCAAAGAAAAATGGCGCAGCCATCTCATTTCTTCCCTTATTTTCAACTTTACTTTAATGAACGTAATATGTGATACGGAGATGGAGTAAAGTTGCTGTAACTTATAATTCATCGTGTCGTACCAATCAGAAGAACACCATACTCGACCGAATTTCCTCAATCATCTTTTACTGGCGTTATTAATTTCATGGAAAAGTGTATAAAGGAAGTTTGATTCGTTGGAAAAAGTGTGAGATAACAGGTATTATTCGCTTGAAAAAATGTAAAGCTCTAAACCATCACCGAAGTTAGCACTCAGGGGCGATACTTTGAACTTTCCCAGTAAAAGGGTAACGAAAACAAAATATACGTTTGCACTTTTGCATTATGGATCACACATTTTGCTTCATATCGGCTCTTCTCTAAAGAAATTTGCTGGTCCTCAAGAAAATCCGTAATTTTGCGCCGTCAATTGAATAAAACATAAAATATAAAGTTTACAATGCTGCAAAGAAGAATGAATAATTGGAACACCGTATCAGATCGAGGCATAAAATGCCTTGAGAGATTGTCGTGTGTCCATACTTCGGGCATTGAGGCATTCTATTTTGGAGACATTTTCCGACGAACATCTGATAGACCATCGGGGATACGATGATGCTGGTATCCCGCTGAAACGATAAATGAAAACCGTCGGAGAGTCCTTACCAAACTTTTCGACGGTTTTTGTTTTGTGTCTGTTGGTGACGTTCACACGATGTGCTCTTCTCCGTCAATTCCGTCCACGGGCTGAATTGTAACGTATTATTAACCGCGCAGTGATGCGCATGAATGAAAAGATTATGAATTATAAATTTGACGGAAGCAGGGTGTTCTTTACATCCGACACCCACTTCAACCACACCAATATCATCAGGTTCTGCAACAGGCCTTTCAAGGATGTGTCGCACATGAATGAAACGATTATTGCCAATTGGAATCGAGTGGTCGGTCCGGAGGATATCGTGTTCCACCTGGGTGATTTCTGTCTGGGTGGTTCTGCCGAATGGATAAACGTACTGAATAGGCTGAACGGGAAAATATACCTTATTTCCGGCAACCACGACATCAAGAACCTGAGGCAGAATTACACGAAATACTTCGAACAGATAGCGATGCAGATGTACATCGAGGTGGATAAGCAGAAGATTTATCTGAATCACTGTCCGTTCCTCTGCTATGGCGGCTCATATGATGGCACATGGCAGCTATTCGGACACGTTCATACCCGTAGGAACAATGCCGGAAAGGATGCTTCTCGGTTGAGTATGCTTCTTCCAACACAATATGATGTCGGAGTTGACAACAATGATTTCACACCGGTTTCTTTTGCGCAGGTGAAGGCAATCATAGGGAAACAGATTGAACAATCGAGGAAAGGAGAACAGTAAGATGAAGATACAATACATGAGTGATCTGCACATGGAGCTCCAGGAGAACATCAGATACTTGAATAATAATGAATTGCCTGTAACCAGATGGGACATGTGTTTGAGGATGAACACCTGAAGAACGGATTTGATCCGGCCAGGTTTATTGAAATTTAATGGACATACAGAAATGAACGAAAGAAAGATTATAGATAAAAAGTTCTTTACCGATTTGGCGAAGGAGGTCAGTTTGAATGCCTCACATTTGGAGGCGTTGGGCGAAAGCCGTCAATGGGAGATTGTCGTTGGTGGCGATATGCTTGAACGGCTGGTTGAGATTCAACATCGGTTCGAGCGGTTGGCCGTAATGGGCGACGATGAGTACCGGGGATTCTATATCGAAGTGCCACGGCCTACGCCGGAAGAGTGGGGGGATGCCGAGGAATTAATTGCTTCGGGGGAATATGACAGTCGGAAAGCATTCCTTGCGGATTGGCTTGCATTCAACCCGATGGATACCAGATGGTTCCATGTCGCTTCGAGCCGATATGGAGATTTCCGGTCTATCCGTGTTACGGACCGGAAGCATACGCATTTTATCATTACGAATAGCTCCAAGTGTGCGGATGCAGAGCCAGATGATACGTGGTGCAGGGAGAATCTAACCCGCCTCTTCGACTATCTCGAACGGATGATTGATGTCGTTGTCGCGAATCCCGACGGGTGCAACGATTACGTGGCGCATAACCTGCCGTACCAGCAGCGTACAAGACGGATTGCACAAAGGGAGTTTAACCGCATAGTGCCGAATTTCAAAATTGAGATGGAAGATCGGGAAACGGCCATCAAGGCATTGGAGGACTCGGTGCACGGGTATTCTGCCCCTCTTTTGGAAACCATGACCATACGAAAGTATTGCACCTATTTCCGCATTGCCAACGAGGTGTATGAGGCTTATCACCGGAAGCGTGGATTCAGGGGGTGCATCCATACAGATCCGCAGGATGTTCCTGAAGAACTGCGTGATGTGGTCTATTACAAGCGGAAGAAGTTCGTGGATGTGGCGGAAATGTACGACATTGACAGCCCGGAGGATTTCATGCGGTTCGCAACTGACCACTATGGTGAACTGGGCCTTTCACGTCTAAATATCTTTGCCTCACACGACCGGCAACAAGGGTGGAAAATTGTTGTTTCCAACAGTTATTCTGCCAATGCCGGATTGGCCATTGAAGTAGCTACAGCTTTGTATAAGGCCGGGGCACCGCTGCTGATATACGACGCCGAGAAGCTCTTAAGGATCCTGCTCGAAGAGGATTATGTACGGCTGGTTCCCGATTCATATCATAACTATATGGGCTATCAGGAAGAAAGTTCCGTCTACGAACTGCCGTGGGAATACGAATGTTCGGACGATGCAAATTCGGTGCTGACCAAGGAGCAATATCTGGCGATTGTCTCTAATGCAGAATGGCAGCCGGAGGAAAGAATGAGCCTGAAATAAATATGACAGAAAAAACAATATACAAATTACCGGTACTATATTGAATTAGTGCCGGTAATTTGTTTAAAATTAACTTCCGGCAACATATTAACTGACGGATACCATCACAGCAACAGAATTTTCTGAGATAGATGGAAGTGAAGATATTTTGATTGATCAAACATCTTTTGTGCCGATTTGTAATATAAAGTTGTATTTCCTGTGTGTTCAAATCTTTTCCGTATTTTTGTTATCAGTTATTTCTTACTATGTTTATTATGGTACATTCGACTAAAAAGATTATTCTAGTAACAGAATCAAAAGTATAAAACTAAATATCGTTCTATTTATGGGAAATATCAGATTTACAATAAAAGATGAAGTAGAAAATCTACTATCTGAATCCATAGAGGCTAACATTGCTGTAGCCCTTTGCAACAATTACGCAATCAATGCCTTACAGAATGTTCCTAAAAGCTGCAACCTTCGAATAGTTACTGGCGTGGATCTGCCAACACCTTTAGAAGTTTTAAGGACGCTTAAAAGCAGATACAAGAAGAAAGCAAGAATATATACCGAATCATTTTTCCATCCTAAGGTTTATATCTTTAGGCTGAAGAATAAGGACTTGGTTGCTTACATCGGTTCTGGGAATTTTACAGAAGGAGGACTGGCCAATAATATCGAAGTATTCTATAAGGTAGAAGACCAAGACGAATGTAATAATATATCAGGCTGGTTTGAAAACATATTCAATAAGTCTCTATGTATAACAGATGATTTTCTCATTGAATATAAGGAATACAGCAAGAAATGGGGTAAAGAAGAAAACAAAAGAAAATCAGAGATTAAGTGTTTACTGAATGAGGCAAATGAGAAGAAACGTCTGTTCGATAGTCTTAAAGTTAAGCTAGGAGACATAAGAAGGGGAAAGGAATATGATGAAATTTGCCATAAGAGAACAGATACGGTATTAAAAATAAAGGAAGCCCTAGATTATGATAACGGTTTTGCAAATATCGACATTGATCAGTTCTTAAAAATAAAGGAACTTGGTAATATCAGACAAAGCTATAAAAAAGAATTAAAGCGAGCTGTAAAATCACATAAATTGAGGGATCTGTTTATTTTACTCTGTAATGATGATGAAAGCATCGAAGAACGATATAGGGCAGCAACAGAAGAATACAAAATACGAGGCTGTGATAAAAATATGATTACAAAAGTGCTTGCCGTTCATGACCCTCAGAGATATATGTTATGGAACGGAGTGACCGAGGATATTATGCGTAAGTATGATATTAGATTTGAAAGAGGAACAAAAAAATATCAGAAATATGGCTATTTGTGTACAGAGTTTAAGGAAATAATATCAGAACTGAAAATAAAGGATTTCGTTGTACTGGATTTAATGATGTTTTATGTATAATCTCACTAGTGTCCACTAAAACACTAAAATTAGAGGACATAAGTGATCTAAGTTATATTTACCAATGACGGAATAAGATTTGATTATTTCTTTAAGTTATACAATATGAAAAATAAAAAGTTATCAGAAATTATGGCTTCGCTAAACAGAAGTCAAGCTGAATATGTGCCAAAGGAAAAGCTGCGTTCTATGCTACATGATTTTGCTAATATAAGTAATTCAGATTTGCTTGAATATGTACCTGTGAAAATTGTAGCATGTTTTGAGGAATATTTTCGTCAGTTATATAAAAAAATCATAGACGATACTAAGTTTAGAGTAAATCTTAAGAATATACGTACACTTAAAGATGCAAAAATCGATTTTGATGTGATAGAAGCCATTCAGGCCAACACCATATCTTTAGGAGATTTTTTATCATATTATTTTCCTTGCAATAGTATTGAGCATATAAATGAAAATTTCTCTGAACTTTTGGGTGTCAATTTTCTTGATGAAATGAGAAATAAGATTTATGACAAAAAAATACAAAATGAAAGTCCATCTGAAGAAAAGATAAGTGATGCAAATGACTTTATAAAGATTATTAAATCAATTTTTGACATGCGTCATATCATCTGTCACGAAGCTGCGTTTCATGAACCTTTTGACAATAAATCTGTTAGTCAAATGATTCAATATGCTATAGTATTTACAGAGCTGGTTGACGAGATTGTTTATGTTCATTTATACCCAAATTCACCACTAACCCAAACCGATATGAATATTTCGGCAGTAAAATCATTTGAAGAAGTGGATCAAGAACTGAATAGAATAATAGAATTAATCAAAACTCATTTTAAAGATACAGAATCTCCACAAAACTTCGGCATTTGGAAAAATGGAAGGAGTATAGAAATTGCAGAGCTCTAGAAGCTGCCTCTCAATACGAAGGTGGAACCATATATCCATTAATATACTCTACTGAAATGGAGAATGTAACTTCGCAAATGATTAGGGAATTAAAACAGAATTACAAATTGTATAAGATTAATTTTTAAAGTATGCACAACAAAACCATATATAGCATTGTATGCTGATACATAATAATAATCCTTGCCATTACGGCAGGGTAACATATCATCTGTAAAAATGGTGTTGTGCATGACAGATTTTTCGGTTCTTGAATATGCTTTTATTGAAGGATAGGATATGACTTTGTTAGCAATAGTCATCCATAACATCACCTCCAGTCCATTCTCGACCAAGAGCAAGGGTTAGATATTTTTCGGCTCCGATTTCTTCGTAGAAGGAGTGGTGATTCTCGTGGATGAAGTAACTTATGGTTGTTATTAATTCGCTGGCAAATCACTGTAATGTAACCATGCAGACCACCTTCAGTGACGATTAATTTTAGAATAATTTACGGTAGCCTATAATCAGGTCACTTACGGACACCCATCACTCGGTCAAAGTCCACTTTCAGGAAGCGGACGAAGCGCCCGTTCTTTTCTCGGCTGATCTGGTGGAATTGCAGAATATTATAAACCGAGTCACGGGAAAGGTTGAATTTTTCCATTGCCTCCTTAACGGTGTAGTATTCAGCCTTGCTCTCTTCCGCAGAGTTTTTCGAGAGGTCGAAATGCAGTTTCGAGTAGTAGATCTGTCCGTGTTCTTTCTTTGAGGGAATGTTGTTACGGTAGACGTGCGAACGGATGGCGACACGTGTTATGCCATATTTTTCCTGAATATCTTCGGGAGTGTACCATTCCGTCAGGTCGGAGTCCACCTCATATTTGGCAAAGGCAGCATCGATATGTTTCTTGCTGTAATAGTTGAACTGGCGGATTCTCACTTTCGGCACTTTATGTTGCCGAGTGTAAGTCCACACCCATTTGGCGTTGACCTTATATTTTTCCGCAATCTCTTCGGCTGTGTAATACTCGGAGATGTTGAAGTCGTTTTTCGCAACCAGTCGTTCGTAAGGTTTGCTTTTGAGCATTAACTCTATGTCTGCACGCCTTACCAAAGCCATTCTTCCGCTAATTCGGGATGCTCTAAGTTTATCCTCTTTGACTAATTTATAAATGTACTGACGGCTCACGCCCATCAATCGGGCAGCCTGCGAAAAAGTGAAATATTCCTGCTTCTCCAAACTGGAGCGCAACTCCTGCATTTCCTGAATGTGGCGCAGTTCCATTTTGCGCTCCTTGATACGATGTTTATAACCTCGTTTCGAGCATTGCGGGCTGCAATAACAGGTAGTTGTTTTCTGTGCGATGAACGGTTTTCCGCACCATTGACAAATTCTTTTTACTTCCATATTTTCGTCCTATTTTCTGCCATTTTACATGAATTTTAATTTCCCTTTTTGTCCACACATGTAAACCATTGTCAACACACGTCAACTAATGCGTCACTGTGATATTTGGGCAAATCGTGAATTTCTGTCACGGTAGAAATACGTATGAAAAATATGGATAAAAACCGTTACTTCCAAATACGGTCTGGAAAGTATATAAAAACAAAAGTCGCTGATATACAGCGACTTTATTCTAAATGGTTATGATTGGTTACGGTTGTTTACAAGCCGTTACTTGCCGATGCAGAAGTTTTTAAATATATTACCGAGCACTTCATCTGTAGATATTT
>JAHHTS010000105.1 GCA_020024475.1 Oscillospiraceae bacterium | reverse complement strand
TTCGAAACAGCTTTCTTATTATACCACATCTTTTCGTCTTGTCAACTACTTTTTTGGTATTTATTATTTTCTGATTAGTTTCCCTCTCAGTGATATATATCATACACCTATACTTTACATTTTGCAAGTCTTTTTTTCATATTTTTTACTGTTTTTACATTTTTCTCAATATCATTCAATAATTAATAGTTTATATTGTACATTTTATACATTAAATTATTATTCCATAAATCTTTTTCTAAGCTTTGCTATTATTTTTCTTTCCTTTCTTGAAATTTGGACTTGAGTTTTCCCTAATATATCTGCTGTAACTGATTGTGTTTTATTTTTATAAAACCTTAAAAATATGATTTTTTTCTCTTCGCTATCTAAATCCGAAATCGCATATTTAAGTCCCATAATATTAGTTAATTCCTCTTCCGCGCTTTCTATTGGAATATCAAATTCGCTTTGTCCATCTTCATCCTCAAATGCAGCTGTAAGTGACATAGGTGGAGTGGCAGCAGATACCGCCTGCGCAACATCTTCTATTGGGACATTTAGTTCTATTGCTATTTCTTTTAGTGTAGGTTCCTGACCTAATTTTTTTTGCAATATATCTCTTGCATAATTTACTTTTAGAGACAGTTCTTTAATACTTCTTGTCACCTTTACCATTCCACCATCTCGAAAAAGTTTTTTTATTTCACCTAATATAACTGGAACTGCATAAGTGGAAAATTGTACTCCTCTACTTGTGTCAAAAGCATCATACGCCTTTATAAGGCCTAGACAACCAGCAGCATACATTTCTTCATATTCGATTCCTTTGCCTCTAAAACGATTGGCACAAGAATGAACTAACCCCAAATTATTTTCTATAAATTCTTCTCTCGTTATGTTTTCAGATTCTTTAAGGCTCACTGACATTATTATACCTCTATCCTATAATTTTTGTCATAACAACCCTTGTTCCTTTTTCTGGCTTAGAATAAACTTTTACTTTATCCATAAACGCTTGCATTACCGCAAAGCCTAAACCAGCTCTTTCAGTTTTCAAATCAGTAGTAAACATTGGCTCCATAGCTTGGTTGATATTGGAAATTCCAATTCCTTTGTCTCTAACTGTAATAATAAGTTTATTTTCTTTTATTTTGGCTGTTATGTACACTTCGCCCGGTTCGACAGGATATGCATGAACCACACAATTAGTTACAGCTTCACTAATTGCAGTTTTTATATCATTTATTTGTTCTAAAGTAGGGTCAAATTGCATGCAAAATGATGCGATAGTCATTCTTGCAAAAGACTCATTTATTGATTTTGAAGGAAATGAAATTTTAAAATAGTTTTCTTTATTCATACACTCACCTTTAAACTTTTATATTTTGAATTGTTTTTATCCCTGCTAAAGCAAGAATTCTACTTGTCTGACGATCTGTTCCTTCAACATATAATGTTGCACCACAATCCGATGCAAACTTTGATCTAGCAAGTACTAGCCCTATCCCAGATGAATCCATAAATGTTATATTTGAAAAATTTATAATTACAATTCTAGGCATTAGTTTTAATATTTCACTGTCAATTTCTTCTCTTATTTTTTGTGCTCCATGGTGATCTATTTCTCCATACAGAAAAACCGACAGTTTTGATTTTTCTTGTAAAAATTCTACTTTTGTCATACTGCCTCCAATAAAAGCTTGTCTATACATATATGATAAACCATATTACATAAGAATTTTGTCATTTTTAGAAATAAAAAAATTAAAATCCCGAATAACAGTCTTCGAGATTTTAAATATATATGTTTTATATTTTCTTAATTGTTCTTAAATAATTTCTTGCATCAGACGCTAGATAAAGTGACCCAAAAACAAGAAGGCCTCCATCAATATTTTTCATAGCCTCGTCAATCGCTTTTTCAACACTTTCGGATTCAATAACTTTTATAAAATCATCTTTAGCTATATCAGCTAACTGTTGACTAGTAAGTGCTCTCGGACCAGAAAGAGGCACAGTATATAAAGTACTGATATACGGTCTTATTATTTCAATAATCTTCTTTGGTTCTTTATCTGAGAGAGAAGCCCATATAGCAGTAAGATTGTATATATTATTTTCTTTTAATACATTGATTAGAGCTGTTACGCCATCAACATTATGTCCACCGTCCAATATAATTATTGGATTTTTGCTTATCACTTCTATTCTTGCTGGAAATTTTGTATTTTCTATCCCAGAAATAATATCTTCATCTGTAATTTTATACCCCTGTTCTCTCAATTCTCTCATTGCTTCTATAACAACAACAGTATTGTAACTTTGATGAATGCCTGTAAATGATTGATTTATTTTTAATCCATCATATTCCAACAAGGATTTCATAAATCCTATATGATTATTTTTAATTTTTTCTATGCTTGGCATTATAAATCGTGAGTTTTTAGCCTTTGCTTCATTTTTTATAACAATTTTTGCACTTTCATCTTGTGCTGGATAGCATATAACTGGACGATTACTTTTTATAATTCCGGCTTTCTGATATGCTATTTCTGACAAACTATTACCTAATATATTAGTATGATCATAACTTATATTCATTATACAAGAAATCAAGCAATCTTTTATAACATTGGTACTGTCCAAAAGTCCACCAATACCAACTTCCAAACAAACAATATCACATTTTTCCTGTGCAAAGTAATAAAACGCTATGGCTGTGACAATCTCAAATTCTAAGAGAGTTAAGCCTTCTTTTTCGATAACATTTTCTTGGTAATATTTAATTTCACCTGTGATTTTTGCTAATATTTCCTTTGGTATATATTCTCCATTTATTGAAAATCTTTCTGTAAACTCAATTACAAAAGGAGAAATGTTAAGTCCAACTTTATATCCCGCATGCTTTAGTACATTAGCACTCATAACAGCACAACTGCCCTTGCCATTTGTTCCTGCAATATGTATGTATTTAAGTTTATTTTGAGGATTTTGTAAACATTGTAATAACCTCCTCATTGCTTTATGATTATCTTCACTCTTCATTCTTGGGCGTGAATGAATATAATCTACCGCCTCTTGATATGTCATAGTTGTTCATCTCCAAAATTATAAATCGAATTTCATAAAATATATTATACTACATTATAATAGCCAGGAGCAATTGTCCTGGCTATTATTTAAGAAATTTAATTTAGTGCTTCTAAGCTAGAAAGAATTTTTTCTTTTTTATCAAGTGCTTTTTCAAGCTTTGCTTTTTCGCTTTCAATAACCGATTGCGGTGCTTTAGCCATAAAACCTTGATTATTCAACTTACCAGAAATAATCTGAATATCTTTTTCAACACTTGTAAGTTCTTTATTCAAGCGAGCTGTTTCTTTATCCTTATCTATAAGGTCACCTGTTGGTATAAAAGCACGAGCTCCATCAACAACAATTTGAGAGTACTTTTTAACATCTCCGTCAAACTTTGTAACAATTTGAGTATCTTTTGAAAATGCAAATTTTTCTACAAAACCTATACCTTGTTCAAAATCATCTGTATATTCTGTTTCAATGATAAGATTTGTTTTGTTTGTTGGATGTGCTCCCAATTCTGCACGAAGTGCACGAACCTCTTTAGCAAGTGCAAAAATTCTATCCAAAGATTTTTCTTCTTTTTCAAAATTCAAATCATCTGTGTATTCTGGCCATTGACTCATCATAATGCTTTCTGTATTATTTGGAAGTGCTTGATAAATTTCTTCTGTGATAAATGGCATAAATGGATGTAATAATTTGAGTGCACCATTCATAATATAAACCAAAACTCTTCTTACGTTATCTTTTGTCTCTTTGTCATCGCTATTAAGACGAGTTTTTGCAATCTCAATATATCTATCGCAAAACTGATCCCAAATGAAATCATAAGCTTTCTGTGCGGCAAGCCCTTGTTCAAAATTATCAAGATTTTCTGTTGCTGCTCTTGCTGTATTATTAAGAGTTGAGAGTATCCATTTGTCTTCCTGTTCAAGCTTTTCAGGAAGACCTGGTTTAATTTCTCCGTCAATATTCATCAAAATAAAGCGTGCAGCATTCCAAAGTTTGTTGGCAAAGTTTCTTGATGCCTTTACTTTGTCTTCTGAGTATCTTGTGTCATTACCAGCTGAAGAACCTGTTGCAAGTGTAAAACGAAGTGCATCGGCACCATACTGATCAATAACCTCCAAAGGATCTATACCATTTCCAAGCGATTTTGACATCTTAACCCCATTTGCATCACGAACTATGCCATGAATATAAACTGTATCAAAAGGTGATTTTCCTGTATGTTCAATACCAGAAAATATCATTCTGGCAACCCAGAAGAAAATAATATCATAACCTGTTACAAGTGTGCTTGTTGGATAGAAAAATTTGAAATCTTCACTATCTTCATTCGGCCAACCTAATGTTGAGAATGGCCACAAAGCAGAAGAGAACCATGTATCAAGAGTATCTTCATCCTGTTTAAGATTTGTAGAGTGACATTTTGGACATTCGTGTAGAACATCTTTTGAAACTATCAACTCACCGCATTCCTGACAATACCAAGCAGGAATTCTATGTCCCCACCAAAGCTGTCGAGAAATGCACCAGTCTTTGATGTTTTCCATCCAATGATAATAAATCTTATCAAAACGTTCTGGAACAAATTTAGTTTCACCGCTGCGAACTGCTTCAATTGCAGGTTTAGCAAGTTCTTCCATCTTTACAAACCACTGTTTTGAAATCATTGGCTCTATTGTATTATGACAACGATAGCAAGTGCCAACATTGTGTTTGTATGGTTCTACTTTCACAAGGTAACCTTTTTCTTCAAGATCTTTTACGATAGCTTTTCTAGCTTCATATCTATCCATACCAGCATATTTACCTGTGTTGTCTGCCATATGGGCATCTTCTGTAAAGATTTTTATTATTTCCAAATGATGACGAAGTCCAACTTCGAAGTCATTAGGATCATGTGCTGGTGTCATTTTCACAGCGCCAGTACCGAATTCTTTTTCAACATAGCTGTCTGCAAAAATAGGAAGTTCTCTACCAACAAGTGGAAGAACACAAGTTTTACCTAAAAGGTGCGTATATCTTTCATCATCAGGAGCAACACAAACACCTGTATCACCAATCATTGTTTCTGGACGAGTTGTTGCAATTATAATATATTCGTTACTGTCTTTAATTGGATATCTTATATGCCAAAGAAAACCGTCTTGTTCATCAAATTCAACTTCTGCATCAGAAATTGAAGTAAGACAATGTGGACACCAGTTAATCAATCTCTCTCCTCTGTAAATTAATCCCTTGTTGTAAAGGTTTACAAAAACTTCTTTTACTGCTTCACTGCATCCGTCATCCATTGTGAATCTTTCTCTATCCCAATCACATGAAACTCCGATTTTTTTTAACTGCTCTACAATTCTGCCAGCATATTTATCTTTCCATTCCCAGGCTCTTTCAAGAAATTTATCGCGTCCAATATCTTCTTTAGTGAGTCCTTCTTTAGCCATTGCTTCAACAATTTTGGCTTCCGTTGCAATAGATGCATGGTCAGTTCCTGGAACCCACAATGCACAATATCCATGCATTCTTTTATAGCGAATAAGTATATCCTGTAATGTATTGTCCAAAGCATGCCCCATATGAAGCTGACCTGTTATATTTGGAGGTGGCATTACAATAGTATACGGTTTTTTCGATTTGTCGATTTCTGTGTGAAAATATTTATTTTCTAACCACATCTGATAAATTTTATCTTCAACTTCTTTAGGGTTGTAGATTTTTTCTAATTCTTTCATTTTATTTCTCCTTTTCTTAATTTTAGGGAGCAGATAAAAATATAAAAAAATAACCGCCCCACAAAATATGGGACGATTTTTCAACCGTGGTACCACCCAAATTGCTTTTAAATTAAAAAGCCACTTGTTTTCTTTAACGCAGAAGGAACACGAAAATAGCTATATCATTTTTCACTATTTCAGCTCAAAAGCTACACAATAAGGACCCATTTACTAGACTCTCACCTAACTCTAGTTCTCTTTAAAACGAATACTCTCACTGCCTCTTTTTCACAGCTTTTACCTAATATTTTTTATTTATTTTAATACCTTGAATAAAAAAAGTCAATGTTTTTTAGTTATTTTATACTTGCATTTACAATAAAGATACAGTACAATGTATAGCATGAATTTAAAGAGGTGAATAAAATGGCAGAATTTAAATATGAAATTGTTCAAAAGCTGGGTGTTATTAGCCAGGGAAAAGGTGGTTGGGAAAGACAGATCAACCTTGTTTCTTGGGATGAAAGAGAACCAAAATATGATATTAGAGACTGGGCTCCAGATAATGCTAAAATGGGAAAAGGTATTTCACTTACAGCTGAAGAAGTTGCAGTCTTAAAAGAAATTTTAGAAGAAATTGAACTTTAATCATCATATAAAGGTTATAATCATGGACTATAAATCAGAATTTTTAGAAATTTTCGAAAAACATGTCACTCGCAATGGAAAAGACAGAATGATTGAATGGTTATGTGGTACTGATTTTTTCACCGCACCAGCTAGTACTCGTTTTCATGGAGCTTGTGAATGTGGACTTGTTATGCATAGTTTAAATGTTTATAAAATTCTCAAAGCAAGAAATGATATTGAAAAATTATATTCTGACGAAACAATTGCTATCGTTGCTTTGTGTCATGACTTTTGTAAAATAAATTTTTATAAAGAAGGTACCAGAAATGTAAAAAACGATACAACTGGTCAATGGGAAAAAGTTAAGATGTATAGTGTTGAAGATTCTTTCCCATATGGACATGGAGAGAAGAGTGCTTTTCTTGTAGATAGGTTTATGCGCCTATCAACCGAAGAAGCTGTCGCTATTCGTTGGCACATGGGTGGATTTGATGACAGTGCTAAAGCAGGTAATTTTGCTATTAGTGATGCATTCAAGAAATATCCACTAGCCGTTATGACTCACTTAGCAGACCTTGAAGCAACATATCTTCTTGAAAAAGGTACATCTAGCGTAAATAAATAATCCAACTTAAAAAGTAAGCCAAATTATAATTTGGCTTACTTTTTTTATGTAAAATAAAACTGTATTTAAATAGTTGCAAAAAGTAATATGATGTAAAATATAATAAAATCATTGTATAAATTTTATGTGCCTAAATTCCTTGACAAATAAAAGTTAATGGAATAATAAAGAAATATCACATGGATACTTTATTAAAACTTTAAGAGTCATCCAT
>JAHHTS010000104.1 GCA_020024475.1 Oscillospiraceae bacterium | reverse complement strand
CAGTATTTCGATTAAAACTTTATAATTCTACCATCAGATGCCTTTTTGTACTGTCCACACAAATTGGAGCTGTTCATTTAGAAGTTCTTTTTATAAATTAAATTTTTCTTTTATTGTTTGAAATGTTTCATTGCTTATAACATGTTCGATTTTACAAGCATCTTCGCTGGCTATTTTTTCATCTATTCCAAGTTGGATAAATAATTTCGTAAGAACTGTGTGCCTTTCCATGATAACTGATGCATGGTGTTCTCCTTTTTCAGTAAAAGATATAAAACCAGCATCGTCCACTGTTATAAAGCCGTCTTTTTTCAAAATTCTCAAAGCGCGGCTAACACTCGGCTTTGAATAACCCGTATGATTTACTATATCAATAGCTCTTACTTGAGGATTCTGCTTTTTTAATACCAAAATAGATTCCAAGTACATTTCGCCTGATTCATGAATATTCATTTTGTGGCCTCCCTTTGAATAATAATTATTTTAACATAGTACTATATTTTTTTCAATAATATAGGATAAATCAAAATAGTTATAATATATGTATTAAAAATAATTAACTTGTAGAAAATTTATACTAAAAAAGCCGAAATTCTATAATCTATAGGCATTTCGGCGTTATTGGTCGGGATAACAAGATTCGAACTTGCGACTTCTGCGTCCCGAACGCAGCGCTCTACCAAACTGAGCCATATCCCGAGTTAATGAATTCATTTTACTACTTTAGATTGTTTCAGTCAATAGTATTAGACAGGTGAAAATATTATTAGATAAAATATTTATTTTAAAGTGGCTACCTTTACAAATAATATAAAATAATGTATTATATAAATAATAAATTATTTTAAGGAAATATATTATGAAACAAGCTCAAAAAGCAAAAAAAGAATTAAAAGAAAAGGATAATTATTTAAAGTCAACTTTTATAGTACCAGTTTTATACTCAATACTTACAGCAATTTTGATGTTAATGACTATTGGCATTGCAGTTTCTAGCAATATTGACAATATTTCGGTAGTGAGAACAATAATTCAAATGTCTGCACTGTCATTGTTCCTAAGTCCATCAGCATTGATAATATGTGTATTCATGGGGACTAAACATAGAAGAAGATATCAAGAAAGTTCTAATTTTTATAAACAATTTCCATTAGCCATTAGTTTCCTTGTTATAGGATTTCAGGTGATTTATATGGTATTTCTCGCTACAGCTTAGGTAAAGTGTAATATTATAGGAAAGTTTATTATAAAGAAAATTATTACAGTTTTTAACCTTCATTTAAAAGCTGAAAATTGTTAAACGGTTGCAATTAGCAAACTTTACAAAGAACTAGATATATGCTAGGAAGGAATACAAACTGTAATAAGAAATGTTAAATTATCAAGATTAGGGATCGAACCTTAGCAAGGTAGGAAGAACGGAAAAAACCAAAATTTCAAATTTATAAAGACAAGTCAAATCATTTTCATTTTTATCAAAAAACAATTAGTGATTAAGTAACTATAACAAGTAAGGCTCATACAGATAAGGTTAACTGTAAGAATGGCATCAATACTATAATAAAAATGTGGTTAATACGCAAATTATTGAGCAGACAAAATACTAATACAAAAGAGCAGGTGTATTATATAGCCCTGCTCTTTTGTAGTTGACTAATTAAAATAATAAATGTACAATAGAAGCGTCAATTTTAAAATTAAAGAGGATTATATAATGAATAAAATCTGGAATATTTATAAAAAACATGAAGAGATAGTTAATTATATAATAGTTGGTGTCATGACAACTATTGTGAGTCTTGTTTTTTATTTTATAAGTACAAGAACTTTTCTTAATCCCAACAATCCTATCGAGTTGCAGATTGCAAATATTATAAAATGGGTTTCTGGTGTGCTATTCGCTTATGTGACAAATAGAATTTTTGTATTTAAAAGTAAAAGAAAAGATATTTGGAAAGAATTTATACAGTTTACATCATCAAGAGTAGCAACTCTTTTCCTTGATATGTTAATAATGGCAGTTATGGTAACAAAAATGGGAGTATATGACTTAATTGCTACACTAGTGTCACAGGTATTAGTAACAATAGGAAATTACTTATTAAGTAAATTGTTTGTATTTAAAAACAAAAAGGAAAATTAAAAAATAATCGATGCTTAAATGTACCGCCCCCCTAAAGTTAGACCAAAAGTCTAACGATTAGGTGGTCGGTATTTTTATGTTTAAATTTTACTTTTAATTTAAAAGTAATGTTGTTTTGGAATATTTAAATGGCGAAGGTGGTTATCGTCACATTACTAAAAATATAATATAGCATCGCATCGTCCTCTTGGAAATGGGCTAAAAATTTTGAGAAGAGTATTAAAGCGTTCACTAAAAATCAAAAATATAATTTCACAGATAAGCTTAGTATTGTAGAGTTATACTTATTAGATTAAGTTTCTTACTATAAGTTATCTATTCAAGAAGTTATAGCAAATCCATCAATTATTACTAACTGAGTCCAATATTTTCATGCTGTTGGGTCCAATGGTTTAGGCACTCTTAATAAATGTCATAAAAAACTTTAAGTAAATATAAAAAAGATAAAACATAGTAGCACAATAATTAAAATGTACTAGATAAAGCAAAAAACAGATGCAAGTACAAAATATGTAAAAGAATTACAATATGAACTTTACAACAAATCACAACTGATATTCAGAGTTTAAATACTGTGAAGTATCTTCTAAAATGAATATGAACATATGCAAACTCTGTCTAGATATATTTATGAATATGTATGTGAGCTTTAGTATTGAGAAAAGCCTTTCTGACAAAGAAGAACGAATATTTAAAGTATGTAAATGAAAGTAAATTACCATGATAATTCTGTAATGCAAAATTTATTTTGAATACTTAAACAAGAAATTTATTACGGATAGTTTACTACAGCTATTAGTAATTAAAATCATAATTTGAGCGATACATAAATTATTACAACAAACAAAAAATTAAAGACAAACTAGGATTTGTGTTCCATATACAATACAGACTCAAGCTTTTGGATGCATAAAATTAGTGAGACAGCTAAAGCTGTCTCACTAATAAAGTCTAACTTTAAAGAGTATCTCCCAAAAGAGTAGCTTTTATTATATCTTTATAAGTTTAGTATTAAAATCTGACCTAGGATTACCAATTACTTTAAAAAAAGATGACTGTAAATCGTTTGCCAAAGCTTCAGCCATAACTATTTTTTTACAATCATTGTTTTTTTCACTTAAAATTTTTGAGGAATGTGAAATTGGCAATGGACATAATTTACTTGATTGTTTTAAAAATTGTTCTCCAATTTTGTCAAATCCTAAAAGTCTAATATATTGTATATTTTGAGGCAACTCATGTTGCTCTAATAATGAATTCAATATTATTCTATTAAGTCTTGAACGAGTATATCTTTTGGTAGGAAGATTGTCAAAAAGACTATCGAAGCTATAAGCAATTGATGTTGCTTTTTCAAAACTGTTTGCTAATTCATCATTACAATCCATAATTTTTTTGAAATCGTAGCTGGTCTTGCTACGGAGTGAGAAAAGAACAAATTTTTCAAATGCTTCATCTGGTAAAAAATAACTTCCTCTATCTAAATTTTGAATAAAAATTTTTTGACTTTGTTTTGGAATGTAGTTTATGACAGTTTCAAGACGATATTCACTTATCATTTTGCGTATTCCAGTAGCAGATGCGAATCCATTTTTTTCAGAAATTTGATTGTAATCTGCACCTATACGTTTTAAAGCTATTATTTCTGGGTTCCAATTTAATTTTAGGCAAGCCTTAATATACTCGATACCTAAAATATCATTAGATGCACTTAATGTTTTTTTGTCTAAATCAAATTTATCAAAAATTGATTTTTCTCTTGCAACAGCAAATGGAATTTTTTTCTGAAGATATAATTTTAGTGAATTCTCATAATCATTACTTAATAGGTATTCAGCAATAGACTTTAGTATTTTTATATCTCCACTTTCACTGCCAAAACATATGGCATCTACATTCATTGCTTTAAGTGTTTGCATGCCAGCTAATGCATATCCTTCTGCACTCATGCATGAAAAAGGAAATGGTATTTCGCATACAAGATTTACACCATTTAAAAGCGCCATCTTTGCACGATCAAATTTTGAAAAAAGTGCAGGACTACCCCTTTGTACGCAGCTACCGCTCATTGCTGCAATTATTGTATTGAATCCACTTTTTTTTAAATATTCAATCTGATATTTATGTCCAGTGTGAAAAGGATTATATTCTGAAACAATACCTACAGATTTAGACATAAAATTCTCCTTTAACCTTGAAAATTTTCTGATATTATTATATAATAAAATAGTTAATTAAACAATTACTATTATTTTGGAGGAATACAATGAAAGTTTTAGTTATAAACTGTGGCTCAAGTTCATTGAAATATCAGCTCATTGACATGACTGATGAAAGCGTTATCTGTAAAGGTAACTGTGAAAGAATCGGTATTGATGGCTCATTCATTACTCATAAAGCAAATGGCAGTGAATGGAAAGTAGAAACACCATTCCCAACACACAAAGAAGCATTCACAAAAGTTGTCGAAATGATGACAGAAGGTGAAGGCAAAGTTATTGAAAGTAAATCAGAAATTGATGCTATCGGTCATCGTATAGTACAAGGTGCTGAAAAATTCAGCGAACCATGTCTCGTTACTGATGAAGTAATCCAGACTATTGATGATTTGTCAGTTTTGGCTCCAGCACATAACAAAGCTCATGCTATCGGTCTTAGAAGCGCTAAAGAAGTATTTGGTGCAGATGTACCAAATGCTGTAGTGTTCGATACAGCTTTCCATGCAACAATGCCACCTAAAGCTTATATGTATGCAGTTCCATATGAATTCTATGAGAAACATGCTATTCGTCGTTACGGCTTCCATGGTACAAGCCATAAATTTGTTTCAAGAGCAGCAGCTGAATACCTTGGTAAGAAACCTGAAGAATTAAAGATGATTACTCTTCATCTTGGTAATGGTGCTTCACTTGCAGCAGTTGACGGTGGTAAAGTTATTGATACATCAATGGGCCTTACACCTCTTGGCGGTTTCATGATGGGTTCACGTTCTGGTGACCTTGATCCATCTGTTGTAGGTTATATTTCAGAACTTACTGGAATTAAAGGTAATGATCTCACAGATTACCTCACAAAGAAAGCTGGTTTCCTTGGTGTTTCTGGTATTTCAAGTGACTGCCGCGATATTGAAATTGCTGCAGAAGAAGGTAATGAAAAAGCTAAACTAGTTCTTGATATGTACTTCTATCAGCTCCAGAAATTCGTAGGTAGCTATGTAGCTGCTATGGGTGGTCTTGATTGTATGGTATTTACAGCTGGTATCGGCGAAAACTCATCTACAGTTCGTGAAGGCGTTTGTGAAGGCCTTGGTTACTTTGGTGTTGAAATCGATAAAGAACAGAATAAAAAACGTGGTCTTGATATCAATGATATTACAGGACCTAACAGCAAAGTGAAAGTTCTTGTTGTTCGGACAAATGAAGAACTTATGATTGCTCGTGATACAATGGCTGTTGTTACAAAAAAATAATAGTTTATTTAAAATAAAATGCGGTAAATTTAAAATTTGCCGCATTTTTTTATTTAAAGGTGCAATATTGTATATATGCGTATCGTATTAAAAGTGAATATATAAATTATATACTTAAAATTAAAAGGAGAATTGTATAAAATTATGAAAAGAGTATTTAGCTTTATTATTGCGACAGTATTGCTTATTGGGGTATTCACAGGATGTTCATCTAAAAAAGAATTTACAAATGAAGAACTTATTGCAGCGGTTAATGCTATTGAAGATGAAGAGTTAGAATATAATCCAGCAATTGCTTTTGACAATGAAGATTTAAGTTTTTTCTATGAACTTAATGAATTTGATAAAGATAACATTAAAGCAGGTGCTATATCGGTTTCAATGGTGAATATCAAAGCTTACGCAGTTATGGTATTACAGCCAAAAGAAGGTTGTGAAGAGGCACTTTTCGAAGATGTTAATGAATATGTAAAAGGTATTCAAAAATCATTTGAAAGATATCTTGCAGATCAGTACGAGATAGCCCTTAGTGCAGTTGTTTCACAGGAAGATAACGGCCTTATCATTCTTACAATGACAGAGAACTCACAGCAAGCATATGAAAACATCGTTGCAGCTCTTGCGTAATTAATAATATGAATTTTTTAAATATTATTTATAGTGCTACCATATTTAGATTTTATATAGTAGTAGAAGGCCTGCTTTACAAACAATGTGAAATTTTTTCTGTAAATTGAGATCTTCTATGATAATTGAACGGCTTAATGGCAGTTTTTGCGGTTAAGCCGTTGTCTTTTTAATAGCAAAAATGAACGAACATGAAAAATCTAACCTGTGTTGTCTGCCAACAGCTAAAATTTGAGATAATGTTAGAAAATTTTAAGCAAACACACCACTGAATTACCAGACGAAAATTAAATAGAAAAAAGAAAACGCCTTGCATTTGCAGGACGCTTTTTGTTTTGCTATTTTAAATCATTACACATTCTTTACTTATTCTTTTTGACGTTTTGTTATTTCTTCACTGCTTTTTTCCGTTTGAAGTCGTCAATATGCATTTTTATCATTGTTATAACGAAAACTATAATAATTATTATCAAAAATACAAAGAAAATAATCAACACAGATTTAACATTGTTGTGCTTTTTGCTAACACTATCACGTAAAATTAAATTTGGCATATCTACAATTCTTTGAATAAAAAAACTTTTTATGCTTTTCCATCAGTAACAATTTGGACTACAAATTCCTCACCACTATTCAGAAGAAATCTAGAAAATATGAGTTCATCAGCTTCGATTGATGATATTGTTAGTAATTCGTTAGTTATGTATTAGTGGAGGATAAAATGCTTGTATAAAGTATTCCTTCCAAATCATTGAATTTTATTGAAAGTGGATTTTTGAAATTCTCGTTTTTAATTGCTTTTTCACCAATGTTTTTTATAGTTATATTGTATAAGAATGGATTTGAAACTTCTTTGTCCTTATATAAAATTTTGAAGTTTTCGTTGGTTGTATGTAATGTTATAAGTGGTTTACTATAATTTATTATACAGGAAAGCTCTTTTTGTGGTATATTAGTTACTTCCACTGGTTGGTATGTTTTATATAAAGAAACAGAAGATATTATAATTCCAATTAAAACAAATAATTCACTATGGTTTCCAAT
>JAHHTS010000103.1 GCA_020024475.1 Oscillospiraceae bacterium | reverse complement strand
CCGGTTCTATTGTTTAACTTATAATTTTTCGGTAAAAATTTACCGAAGTATTGTTCTCATCTCTTTAATTTAAATTTGAGCGATATATTTTGCATATTATACACTACTTTTTTGTGAAAAATAACAAGACAAACATATGAGAAATTAACTTAATAACATATGGTTATGTGTTGTAAAATTGTTGTAATGTTCAGTTGTTAATCACTTTACGTATAAATGTACAAGTGAGACATTTCTGAATGTCCCTTTCAAGCCATATAACAAATCTTCTTGTGTATCAAAAGATATTTTATAAATAGGTTCATTTAATTTGACTGAAGAAATAAGATTTCCATTCCAATCGAAAGTAAACAAGTTTGTGCAGTGACCAATAGCTTGCTGTGCATCGCGATAAGTTTGGCCAGAAAATAAGACATATATTTTTTCGTTCGAAACGGCAATATCTTGGAAACCGGCAATATTATCTTTGTAATATGCAACATGAGGCAAAAGACCAGAATCATTAATTTTTACCTTAGGATAATAAAAACAATGTTGAAAGACTCGTTGTATGCTATCATTTTCCACTTTACAAATCTCTATAATGCCGCTATGCATATCGGCACATACAAAGAATTTATTGTCAGGTCGTAAACGAAGAACAGAACTTGCGTATAAAATACTTTTGGCTTTTGTTGACAAATTATTGTATTGAGGATGATTAGGGTATGATAAATAGTATTTTGCAGATTTCGTAATTTCTGAATAATAACGATAACGACCATTCTCATAGAGACCTGTAGAAATCATAAACGTATTACCTTTTATCACAGAAAGGTGATATTCATCCGAATTTAGTTGTAATTCATTACTTCTTGATTCGCTGCGTGTTGATAATGGGGATGAAAATTCATGTAATTTTTTACATCTATAGTCAAGAGCAGCCAGATTTCCTTGTGGATCTATTGTCATGCTTGTAATGCCTAATGCTTCTCCCGTTTCCTTGCCAAATTTCAACATTTTAATACTAGCTCCTGTTTTTAAATTTATTGCGCATATTTGGTAATCTTCGTAGGACCGTCCCACGATTAACCATTGTCCATATTTTATAAAATCCTCTGGATCTGTTATATCATATTTTAGCAATGAATCAATTGTTTCTACGTTCACGGTGTCTGTTGAAATGGGCAGATATGTTCTACCCTCTTTTTCTATTTCTAAAATATCTGTGCATGAATATTGTAGACAAATACCTAGCAAATAATATATATAATTCTTCATGGCTTTAAACGTTTTATATTATATGTAATCCTTTGGTTGGTCTTCCAGTACTAAAACACCATCCTCCAACAGCAACACAAGGACTTAAAGCGTTTTCAGGATTTGATAAAATTTCAACCTGTTCTAATTGGTCTCTAAATTTATTCCCTGCAAAATTTAAACGGGAATTGACAAGCATACTTAAAAGAATCAAAATAGTAATCGTTATTTTTTTTCTCATGACTTTAATTATTATTTTTGTGTTGAAAAAAATGGAATTATTACAATGCAAATATGAAGATAGTTTCTTATTATAAAAAGGGGCATTTATTGTAAAATTGTTACAATTTATATGTTGTCAAGGTATAGTATCAAACCGATAGCTGGCATTATTATTATAATCTTTACCATTCTATGGATAAATCAATTCTTTGCCATAAAATCAATCTATCAATCTGAAAAATTACAATGGCAGAAACTGATGGATTCAATAGTTGGTCATAGTATTGATTCATATGTCCGACCTTATGATATGCTATATTCATACGACCCTCTTCACTCTAATATAGTCTCGTTTAATCCGGATAATCAAACCATAACAATCTTGAGAAATCAAGTTCGGTATGACTTCAAAACCGATTCAACTGAAATGCAGGAAGAGCTTATGCTTAGAGCTATGTATGAATTACGTATAAACAATTTAGCTCCGCTTAAACACTTAGATAGTATATTACATACTAATGCTGCTTTTTGTTCTAAGCATATCAATTTTGTCATTCATAAAAGCGACAGCTTAAATAATGTTATAGACCGGTTTCCAAGTCTACAAGTAAATATATCAAATATGATTTCGTCAAAAAGTTATATACTAGGTTTCATTGACGGCGAGTCTTTGCAGATATATTACAATTTTCCTTTTCTGATATTTTTAAAGGATAACTGGAATAGCTTATTGACAATATGCATTATCACATTGTTATTTATTCTTCTTATGATAGGGATTGTTTATCTATTTAGTTTTATGCGGATGTTGTCTAAATATCAGGAAGATATGATGTATAAAATTATTCATGACTGGAAAACTCCTTTGAATAGCGTTAAAGCCATGACAGAACTACTTCAAAGGAAATCAATATCCCCTGAAGACAAAAAAGGTCAGGATAAAATCCAATTTATTTTTCAGGAAATAGAACACCTACAAAATGGTTCGCAGGAAGTCATGAAAACACTGTTTGCATCTACAAGCATTCAGTTAGACAAAATAGAATTTGATTTAAAACAAGGGCTTCTCTCCTTGATTCAAGAAGAGAAGGCTGCAAATCCTAACAAAGTTATTCATTTCGATTTACAATATTTATTGCCGAGTTCTGTTGTCTATGCTTCACAATTTCATCTAATATGTGCTATCCGTAATTTACTTGACAATGCTATCAAGTATGGAAAAGAAAGTCCGTCTATTTCTATTAAATGTTTTCAAGAAGATAAATCTCTTGTAATCAAAGTAATAGATGATGGTCCTGGAATACCCAAAGAAAAACAAAAATTTATCTTTGATAAATACTATCGAATAACAGAAAAGGATGCCGGTAAAAGTAATGTAGGTTATGGTCTTGGTTTACATTATGTCTATTCCGTAATTAAATTGCATAAAGGAATCATCAAAATAAACAGTACCCCCGAAAATGGATGTATATTTACAATTAAAATAAGAAAATGGACAAAAAAATAAAAATACTATATGCTGAAGACAATGCAACAGCTGCACTGATTTACTCGGAGATATTGGAAGATGCGGGGTTTTCCATCGAAATAGCAAAAGATGGAAATGAAGCATGGGATTTATATCAACACAGGATATGGGATCTTATATTACTTGACATGGATATTCCAGGTAAAGATGGACATGAGTTAATCCGCCTTATTCGAGAAAATGGAGGAGAAGTTCCAATTATTATTCTCAGTTCTCTTAATCACAATCACGCTCTCTATGAAGGTGCCGATGACTATTTAGTAAAAGGATGTAGTATAGATGAAGTAAAAGCCCGTATTGACAAAGCTATTGCCAGAGTGCAAAAAAGTATGATGGAAAAAGATGATGGTTTATTTCATATTTCTCCTTCAACCACATTTAACAAAAATACGCATCAACTTATTGTACAAGGTAAAAAAGAAGAACTAAAGAGCATGGAAAGCCGTATTCTTTGGCTGTTCTGTCTTCGTATTAACGAAACAATCCCCTCTGTTGAAATGTGTGAAAATTTATGGGGATTTCATTCTTTTGAAAAAGAAAGATCTCTTACTCGTTATATTTGTATACTTAATAAAAAATTTAAGTCAACCCATTCAATCTATATTAAAAATGAATTTGGAGTTGGTTACAAATTGGTTACTTGTATTTAATTTAAGAAGACAACTTAGACTTCCATAATTTTCCATCATCTTGCCTAATATTATCGGAATTGTAATAGGTGTATAAGTTACGTATATTTTTGATGTTCAAATCATAAAATATATGTAAGATATGGACGTAAACACCAACGATTTCATCCTCGTATCTGGAGGAAAAAGACAAGAAGAAGCTGTCAGTAGTTTCTGCCATGGATTCACAAGGCAACATTAAAACGGTAGAACCCCTTGATGCCAATTCCAGACATTTCATGAAGTTCCGTAAGAATGACAGCCTTTTCAAGAATTTTATTGAAAATCTCAGCAAGCAATTCAAAGACCCTTTCCATTTCGGACTTTACAGGATAGTGGCAGACAAGGTGGAAGCCTCTGTCAATGTATTATGGGAAATGCTTCAAAAGCCGGAAGAGAACGAGGATACCATCAAGCTGATGCAGGTAAACCTTGAAGAATATTCACTCAAAGAGCAACTCGGCAAGGTTGACGAGACCCGTATAGACTGGGAGGAACTGTCCGCAATCGGATTGAGCCGGGAACAACTTCTTGATTCTGGCAATCTTGAAAAAATGCTCAGTTGGGGCAAGAGCAACCTGGTTCCGATAACCATACCTTTCGGAGACAGGACAATATATACAGAAGCACGTCTTGCTTTCCGCGAAAATGCAGAAGGAAATCTAACCCTTGCCATACACACTATCCGTAAGGAGCCCAAACTTGATTATCCTTTTATGGGAGTGCAATTCACCGGAGAGGACAAAACCAATCTTCTTACGACAGGCAATCTCAGAAGGATAGCAGAAGTCACCCCAAAGAACGGAGAACCGTTCCAGGCATTCGTATCCATTGATCCGCTGACCAACGAACTGGTAGCCCTTAAAAGCAATCGTGTCCGGATTCCGACAGAAATCAAAGGTGTGACTCTTTCCCAACAGCAGCAGGAAGATCTTGCCAATGGGAAAGCCATCACCGTAGAAGGCATGCAGGCTAAAAGCGGCAAAACATTCGATGCAACCCTTCAAATAAATGCTGAAAAACGGGGTATTGAATTCAAATTTGCCGATAGTGTAAAATTCAGCGAAGCGCAAAATATCCGTACCCGACAGCAACAAGGAATCTCTTCCAAAATCTGTGGTGTGGAGCTGTCCGAAAAACAGCAGCAGGCACTGAACAAAGGACGGACACTCTACATCAGGAACATGACCGACAAAGCCAGACAACCATTCAGTGCCTATGTCAGATTTGATACCCAGGAAAACCGTCCTCGTTTTTACCGTTGGAATCCAGACAAGAAGCAAGGGAAAGCAGAAACGGTTTCAATGGCAGAAGGGCACAAGACACAGGTTGCCCTCTCTCTTAATACAGTCGAATTCATTATTTATATTCTTGCTCTAGATGAATTAATTTGGTAAATACATGAACATCTCTTTTATCTTAGAAGTAAGGATGCTTAAAAATATTAGTTATACAAAGAGGAAGGGGATTAACCCCTCTCTCGTATATAGATTTAACAATTTTGAAATAGAGGATCAACTCCTCTTTTATCTGGACACCCTTTCACACATTGCACAAAATGTTCTATTTTTTCCGGTGAGACACTTTCATCCACTACAGTCCAAGTATAAGCAGCTCTTCCACATTTACGTCCTCCCATCTCTCCTTCAGAGGAACTTGCATATGCTTCTATATTAGACAAAATAGTTGTCATAAAGGATTTATTCCTTCTTTCCATATTTACATTTATAATCGTGAATAGGGCAAATAACAAGCTTCCTCCAAATACGAATAATTTTTTCTTCATAATTATTTGATTTAATTGTTGTGCTATTTTTAATATAAATTCATACGATGCGCCTTGCATTTTATTATTATAAAATCTTTCTTTAATTTTTACATAATGACCTCCTTTTCTTTAGCTAAGAAGAGTGTGTGTCGAAATATATACACAGAAGCGTAACCTTTCTATTTGACTCTTCGCATTAAACATTATATTTATTTATCGCAAATTTTTCTTCATATCATACGTCCAAATTTTTACAGAGAAATCTTCATTATTACCTACACTTGTAGCATAAATTTTTTGTTCTTTTTCATCTACACAAAATTCCCTAATAGACCTATCCATTTTGTACCGCATCATTAAATCACCCTGCCAGTTAAACTGTTGAATTTCAAAACTTTTAACATATTTAGGGTCTCGCATTGTAGGAATAGGATTATACAACAGATAAAAATAATTCTCAGTGCTATAAAAACTTGTATAATATATTACCTTATTATCTATACGGGCATTTAATTTATCCATAACCTGTACATGGTTTACGTCTTTGTCAATAGGAAACTGGATTCGCTTTGTGCTGAAATCTTTCAACGCAACAATATCTACAACAGGAAAGCGTTTATACACAATGGCAAGAGAATCCTTACTCCTCGGTCTCAATAAATAATAAGCAAAGTAGACATTGGAATTCGAGATAAAATCATTCATTCTAGCATCAGAAACAAAACAAGGATAATTGGTGTATTTTGTTATATATTCCCCTGTAATCCTATTGTTTATAGAGAATTGCTCGTCAGACATATTAGAATGAATCAGCATAAGAGAATCATTCAGCAAATAGACAGCAGAGGCTGCGATTATTCCAGCCTGAACATTTTGCTTTATTGGTTGATAGGTAGTGCTATGCAATAAACTATCGTTATTTAATACGGAATATCTCAATTTCTCTGTCAACAAAAAAGTGTTATCCGTATCCCAATGAACTTCCGGTGTCAGATATTCATTGGGACCTCGTCCTATGGTACCAAAACTACGTAACAACTTCCCTGAATTCAGTGAATAGTATTTTAAAAAGCGATTATCTCCTACCGGATAGTCAAAAACAACCAACAATGAATCCTGTATCCACAAACGAAAAGGCTCAAGCAGTGTCGAATCATCTAGCACGAACTCTTCTGCCACCAGCATCATAGCAGGAAACATCTCAAATTTACTGTTTTCTATCACCTGACAATGATATTTAACTTTGTTATTGTCACATGCTACTAGTGATAGAATAAAAACAAATAATTGTAAGTATTTCATGTTTTCTTATTTTATATAATCCATAAAAATATTCATCACCATTTTGTTCTGTAAAGGTTCGCCACATAAAATAATAGTATTATTCTCAATCAAATAAGTTTGACTAAGCAATATATGTGGATTCTTTTTTTGAAACACACTATCATAGTCAAACAAAAAATGCAAATCTTTCTTTTCTTTTACAATCTCATCCAATCGCTCAAATTCATCGCCTGTTACTACAAAAATAACTTTGAGATGTTGATTTTCGTCTACAAGATGACTCCACTTGTTTATTTTTACATAGCAGTCCTCGCATGTAGGGGTAATAATGCTTAGTATATAAGTAGAGGTATCTTCAAGATTATGCTGTGTTGTATCAATGGTAGTGAAGTCTATTTTTTTGCCAATGATAAATGAATAATCATTTTGCATTGTTTTTAAGCATTTCCGCTTTTCCAAACAGCTAAGATTAATCACAACAAGCCCACTTATGGCAATAACTATTATCAAATAAAAAATCTTTTTCATTAAATATTTGGTTTTTAGGGACATCCATTTATATTTTGTACTAACACTTAAAAATCAGCTTTCTTTTACAGTACCACGTAGTTTTAAATTTACAACTCGCTCAAGTGTATTACAATATACCTCTATTGTTTTCAAAAATGTGCCCAGCGAATTTGGCTTAAATACAATTCGTATTTCTCCAGTTTCACCAGGTTTTATGGGA
>JAHHTS010000102.1 GCA_020024475.1 Oscillospiraceae bacterium | reverse complement strand
AGGCAAAGATACATCAAAAAAAATAAAGTAGAAATAGTTTCGAAAATATTTTTTTTATTTTCTAATTTCACATAATTAATCAAGATCGTATAATTGACAAAACGAAATGCAATGATCAAACACGTAAAACTACAAGATAGATCTGATTCAACTAATCTGCAAATAAACTGATAAAATCTCAGAAATCGGTTTTTTCATCATGAAATCTGCAAGTTTTCAATTGTAACAATACGAAAACTTACAGATTTTTCAATTTTATATTATTGGTAATCAAACATTAATACAACTTTTAAAAGAAAATAATATATAGGAATATATCAGTTTACTGGATATCCACATTCTCCATCTATACAAAAAAACTAAATTATAACATCGGTCATATATCCCATATACTTCTATTAAGCATTAATACTATAATTACGACTATCTCTATTTATCCTCTCTCACGGAACAATCATAAAATTATTCTAACACAATAATTGTCATTACATCCTGAAGGACATGACTGTATCCTGGATTACTAATTCTAATAGAGATTTTATAACTCCCAGGTATGGCAGTATTCTCAAATGGATAAAGCAACACTCCCCCACTACGTATAGACAATTCATCCATGAATGTCTTACTTGCTTGAATTCCTTGAGATGTAGGAGTTTCTTCTACAAATGTAACGGATTCTACATCAAAATATATAACTTCAGTACCTTCATATCCCTGCAACTGTAAGGATACCCACGGGGCTTTATTTTTTATACGTATACTGTCAAATTCCCAAATAGGATTTTTCCGAATATACATTGTATCTGGTTCATAAGATGCATTTTCAGTAATTAAATATCCGATAGTAGTTTTATGACATCCACTGACAAAACAACATAAGATAATGACTATCAGAAAAAAAACATTTTTCATATTTTATAATATTAAGATATACGCACATTTATTTTTATCACTTTAATTATTGGGAGTATCTGAAAAAGGATTCATATTTCCCTCTGAATCTCCTAACGTATATTTATATTCTAATGCATGGACAATTGCATTGTCTGGTTCTATGTCTCCAGAAGCTATTGCAAAATTCTCTGTTGACATAAAATTAACATAAATATGCTTAGGTAAATTTTCTCCTGCACCGAAACCTAGTTCTTCTAAAACAGTATATATCCATAACTCTTTTCCAGATAATGTTTTTATAATTTTTCCACCAGTTCCAACCGTTCCAAATTCCCCTTGTTTCCCTATAGGTATGTCTGCTCTTTTTATTTTCCCATTTATAATATGATTTAATAAAATCTGACGACACCATTCTTTATCTAAATCTGTCACACATTTAATTCCATTATGCAACATATATCGGCGTATAGAGTGATTGGTTATTCCCAAAAATGTAATTTCAGGATATTGGGGATCTTCACCTTTAAATAAACGTACCATATCTTCTCCAGAATGTTCTATCATAAGTCTTGTAGAATCCCAATCGTATGGGGATGATTTCATATAGTCGATAACATTCCCATCAAACCGGCCATTACAAATACCTGTATCTATAAAATTATCTTTTGTGCAAGAAGTGCAAAAGACAGATACTATTATAAGCAAATACATTATTTTTTTCATACTTATTGAATTTTACGATTCCAAAATTTATTTTGACGAATTAAATCATTGTTTTTAAAACAATCTATTTCTATTTGACTGAATAATGCTCCATCTTTAATATCTTGGTCTGTCAATCTTTTGTAAGCCGGAGATATTTCTTCCCTAATATAATCATATGAATCTTGTCCATTGATAAAACACATACCAAATCGGACAATATCGTAATAACGATGTCCTTCGTTTAGCAGTTCTTTCTCTCGCTCTCTAAATATGGCCAATAAAATATTGCGTTCAAGACCTTGTTTTTTATCATAAGCAGATGGATAACTGTATTCTTGTGCCTTTGCCTGATTTATGACTACACCATCTTTAAGATTTCCATATGCACGAGCACGAATAATATTTAAATCCTCAACTGCATTGTGCTTATTCTGATGGGCTCGACATTCTGCTCTAAGTAAATATATATCAGCCAAGCGATAAATGATTTTATTCTGCACTAAACCTTTATATAAAGGCTGTTGAATCCATTCATTGAAAACATAATAAGGATAGCGGAATTTATATAAGAAAGACTCTCCAAAAGAATTAATTCCCAACCAACTGTCTCCATTTGCAATTTTGTCAAGATCATAAGTAATAACGACATCATCACCAGGTTCCAAAGATGGAATGACTTGATCATTAATCCTATTCATGTAAATAAAATTTGAATCTACAGCCCAATAATAGGAATTTCGGCGCAAATCTCCCACTGGATACATTTTCTTTACATCTTCGCGAGCCAAACAAGGAGTCGCAAAACTACCGGGATAATAATCTCCGGTATTAATAACAGGAAAACCAACACCATATTGATCCCAAGCATACTCTTCTTCTTCTGCAGCATCACCATAGATTTCCCAAATAGATTCCTGACTATCTCCTTTCATCACTTGTGTACACACCTCTTCTGGATCGTAGGCCAAACTATATGAACCAACTTGACCTTCAATTATCATTGTACAGTAACTCTCTGCTTTTTCCCAATATTGCTTTTCATTTTCAACTCCTGCTCGCCAAGCATATAGATAAGCCAATAAAGCAGCTGCAGATCCTTTACAACCATACTGTTTCATTCGTTTATATGATATTCCAGAATTAATTTGCTGAAAAACAGGAAGTTTCATGGCTTCTAATGCATTCTTTTCCGCCTCATCCAACAGTTGGCTCATAGTTGATTTAGGAACTTTTTTAAACGTAGTCGAATTTGGGAATATAGGAGC
Organism: Oscillospiraceae bacterium; assembly: GCA_020024475.1. Lineage (GTDB taxonomy): Bacteria > Bacillota > Clostridia > Oscillospirales > Ruminococcaceae > RGIG3102. The sequence goes on along the minus strand of JAHHTS010000102.1, from coordinate 4,905 downwards.
TTCTCCCCAAATCATAGCCATATAAAAATATGCCATTCCTTTCATGAAGTGTGCTTGTAACAGATATGGTTCCAACACTTCTTTTTTTACCTTAAATCTGTGAGCATTATCTAATATTAAATTACTTTGATACACTAAACCAGCAAACAAACTCCAACTATAGGTACACGAATATTTCCCTAACATATTTGGTATAGCCCAACCATAAAAATAAGGATGCGTTGGGATACCAATGTTAGAATTCCATGTACGTGAAAATACATTTCTTGCTTGAATCTGCAACTCTGTTAATAATGCTTCAGCATCATTTTCGTCATTGAAATAATTTGTAAATGTAACACTGTTTTCCGGTTCTACATCTATAAAATCTGAACATTGCCAAAAAAATGGTAACATCAACAATATAAAATATACAAAATATCTTTTCATCTTTTTAAAAATTTAATGTTAATCCTAATGTCCATTTACGTGGAAGGGGATATTGATCACCTCTATCAATCCCATTATAAACATTAATCACTTCAGGATTTTCTCCTGAATAATTACTTAAATAAAATAAGTTTTCTCCAGTGACGAAAAAACGCACTCCTGTTAAACTTGTTTTTGCAAAAAGTTTCTCTGGCAAATCATATCCGAAAGTTAGTTGCTTTAAACTAATTGAATAAACTGTTTCAATATTTTTATCAATATTATGACTAATCGTATATCCCCAAGCTGGAGCATTGGGATTTTTTTCAGTGGGAGACCAATGCCTGAATTTTCTATAATCAAACATCTTTGTATGTGCCTCATCATTAAATGATTTTTCAATGTGAGCATTAATCATTTTTCTTCCAAAAGAATAATTAAACAATATGTTTAGATCAAACCCTTTCCACTTCATTTCATTTACCCAACCACCATTTGCCGTCGGTATAGGAGAACCTGCATAATATTGATCAGGCCGGTGATCAAGGTTAAAATCTTTCAAATTATAACTTCCGACCATACCACTGACAGGGTTTTTCACAGTAACACCACCTTTAAATACTTCATTTCCATTTGTTTCATAATAGTGCGGAACCTCTTCTTCGCTATTGTAATAACCGTCAAAAGCATATACATACATTCCATATAATGAACGCCCTATAACTAAGTCTTGTATATCCTTTCCATTATACGATTTTTCGAACTTATTCCAATTACGAGCAAAATTAAATTTCATTCTCCAATATAGACTTTTTTCACGCAGAATATCTGCCTGTAATTCTATTTCTATTCCCTCATTTGATACATCTAAAGCATTTTCCATTCGTTCCGAGAAAGGAGATAAAGAACCGGGTAATTCAACATTATGCATCAATGCATCAGTATATTTGTAATAATAATCAAATTTAAAATTGATTCGATAATTGAACAAATCCAAATCTACTCCTAAATCATATTGTTTAGTTTTTTCCCATGTTAAATTTGGAGAAATTGGTATTTCAGATGTAATACCTGTATTACCTAAAAATGATTTAGATCCTGAAGACATCAGCCCATGGGCCAAATAAGCACCTGTAAATGTTTTCCCAGAAGTTCCATAACTGAAACGTATTTTCCCCAAATTCAACCATCGGTTAGTAACATTTTTAATAAATGGTTCTTCAGAAAAAGTCCAACCAACAGCAACAGAAGGGAATTCTGACCAACGATTACCTTCTCCAAAAGTAGAACTCCCATCTCTTCTATAAGTAAATTCAACCAAGTAACGTTGCTTATAATTATAGCCTATGCGCCCGAAATAGCTCATCATCCTTTTTTCAGTAAAGTCTGATTTATAATTTCTCGTCGATTCATATTTAGGAATGAATTCACTCCCTTTATTTACAACTTCCGGAGTACGATCCGGATCATAATATAGAATATTATCACTCGGATTTCTTTTACCCCATCCGCTATTTAAAAAATTTTGTTCTTTATTTGCATTGAAACCCAATAATATATCAATATTATGCACGTCGTTGATATTCGTCTGATAATGTAATAATTCCTCAGTGAGTATAGTCAATTGTCTGGAAACAGCCCCTTCCGATTTATTTTCATGATAAAACGCATCAAGATTGCTTGGGGTAAAAATATTTTGATTTCCTTGAGTAAAATCTAAATTTATAGAAGCAGAAAAATCAAGTCCTTTTAAAATGTTAGCTTCTAAGAGAGAACTAACCATTGCACGATAATTATCAGTTCTATCTTTCACTCCCATAATTTTGGATTTCCACTCATCTTCTAATTCCTTACTTGCAGATAAATAAGAGTTTTGTAATCTTGGATCAACTGTCAAACCTTCAAACTTCATACGGTTGCCAGTAGAATTTCCATTCATCGTTTTATCTGTATATGCCAAATAAATTCGAGTATCCATTTTTAATTTGGAATGCAGAGCAACATTAAAATTTGATATTAAATTTACCCTAGAATACTGACTATTTATCATTATACCGGTTTCATCATAATATCCAAGCCCTATCATATATCGAATTTTCTCAGAACCTCCTGATGCTGAAATATTTGCATTAATTACTTTCCCCGTATGGAAAGCATATTTCCACCAATTAGTACAATTATTATAATAGGGATTAAGGCTGTCTTGAAGTTGGAGATTCAAATATGCATTCCCCTTTTCACTGTTGCCCCAAAATTTGTCATAAGACCCCAAATACCTATTATTTATAGGATCGTATACACTTTCATACGAACTTGGATAATAAGTTAAGCCGTCACCATACTCGTCTGTGCCAGGTAATTTTTGATTTCTGAACTGCATGAGATCCATCCAACGCTCCATTCTACCTCCTGTCTGAGTTGGATATTCCATCAACTGTGACAATGAATAGGAAACGTTTGCACTAAACACCGCTTTTCCAATTTTTCCTTTTTTTGTCGTAATCAAAATAACTCCATTTCCAGCGCGACTACCATATATAGAAGCTGCAGCTGCATCTTTTAATACTTCGACAGATTCAATAAGGCTGGGATCTAAATCAGCCAATGTATTAGTTCCTGTCACGGGAGACACAAATGACTGCATCGGCACTCCATCTATTACCCAAAGAGGTTGTCCATCACTGGCACCATCAACAAAAAGAGAATTAAAACCACGAACAGCAATAACAGCAGCACTACCAGGAGCTCCGGATTGTTGGACAATATTTACACCAGCAAGCCTTCCTTGCAGCATACTCGTTATACTGGCAGAAGGAAGTTCTTTCATCTCCTCTGCTTTTACAGAAGAGATAGCACTGACCGTCTCTCGTTTTTTCTGAGTTCCATACGCACGTACGACTACTTCATCCAAATTCGAAATTTTTTCTTGTAAAGTGACATATAAAGTATCACTTTTATTGGTAAATTCAATCTCTTTTTTACGATAACCAACACAAGAAAATTCCAATATGCCTTTTTGCAAGGGCAAATCAAAAACAAACCAACCTTTGGAATCTGTTGCAGAACCGATGGTAAGGCCTACGATTTTCACTGTTACTCCCGGGATCGGTTGCTGTTTAACATCACGGACAAAACCTTTTACCCGCACTATTTGTGGTTGCTTTTGCATAATAATAATGACGTCTCCATTATATTCGTAACTTAACAACGAACCTTTGAATACATCATCCAATACACTCTCTACTTTTTCTTCTTTAACACATATATTTACTCGCTCTATTTCTTTTAAATGTACTGCATCATAAATAAAATGTAAACCAGTCTGCGCGTTTATTTGCTTAAATAATTCAAATAAAGAAGCGTTGTTTAAATCAAGTGTCACTTTTTGATTTAAAACAATACTTTCCCCGTATCCAATACATACAAAACAGACAATAAAAATAAGGCACAACTTCATAATTCTCCAAATTCGCTTGAATTTAGTCAAAAATCTAGTACAGACATGTTTTTTCATAAGTTTTTATAATTTAATGGTTTGTTAGTAAATTACCGTACTTAAATAGCTCTAGTAGTAATAAAACAAGTATTTAAAAAATTAATCAACAGCTTATTATATTTTGTTTATCCTAAACACACAAATAAATCGTTCAAACATATAAACATACTCTCCTATTTTATTACACCCCCACGATAATAGTTCTATTTTTAACTTTAAAGTGAAGATTTGAAGCCTTTTCCAAACAATTCAAAAATTCATGAATATCTTCATATCTTTTTAAATTTCCATAGAAACTTATATTTTTCAAGTCTTCATTTTCAAAAAATACATCTACATCATACCAACGAGAAATTTTTTCCATAATGGACTCCAAACATTCATTCTCAAAAATAATATAACCATCTTTCCAAGAAATATAGTGGTTTACATCCACATCCTGTATTTTATATTCTCCTGTCAAAATATTAGCTTCTCCTAGCTGGCCTGGCATTAAAAACACTTCTTCCGCAGATTCATTTGCCTGAAATCCGACAGAACCCTTGACCAATATCAATTGTACTTGTATTCCATCATTTGTATTTAAATCGAATTCTGTTCCATAAACTTGCATCCGATATTCACCGAAACGAACGATGAACGGACGTAAAGAATCTTTAGCAACTTCAAAATAAGCTTCACCTTTTAATTTGACTTCTCGTTTCTCTTCTCCAAAGACTTCCGGATATTCCAAATATGAATCCGCTTCCAACCATATTTTAGTACCATCACTTAGAGAAATAAAGTATTCACAGCCACGAGGTATTGTTAGAGTATTGTAACGATTTTTTTTATTTGGAATATCTTTCTGCATATTGACATAATGTAGCTGTCTATTACTATCAACTACTATTTTCAAACTATCCCCATTGACAACCAAAATTTCTTTTTTTATGTCCAAATCAACTTGCGAACCATCCGATAACGTCAGATAAGCCTTCGATTGCGCAACAATCACCTCT
>JAHHTS010000101.1 GCA_020024475.1 Oscillospiraceae bacterium | reverse complement strand
AGTCCTCCTTTGTATGTACACATAAATGATGTAGTTCCTATTATAGCACTGTATTTACAAAAAGGATATGGTGGATTGCATAAAATTATGTAAAACATCAGATTTACACGCTAGGAGGAAAGAAAATATATTTGTTGTAGTTAAATAGAGAATATGTTACTATAATCTAATGGTATAAATTTTACATTGTGATGGAGAGTTAATGAAGGAGTAGTCCATGGATAAAAGAAGATGTATTTTTCACATCCCCAATCATCTAGATATATCTATAAAATCTGGATCACAGCTACGACCATACGAAATGATAAATGGATTTAAAGAAAATGGATACATTGTCGATTGTGTGATGGGATATGGAAATGAAAGAAAAAAACAAATAAAACAAATAAAAGAAAATATAAAAAATGGAATTAAATATGATTTTTTGTACTCAGAAAGTAGTACGATGCCAACACTTTTAACGGAAAAAAATCATTTTCCTCAATACCCACTTTTAGATTTTTCATTTATGAAATTTTGCAAAAAAAATAAAATAAAAATTGGACTGTTTTATCGTGATATTCAGTGGAAGTATGAAGCGTATAAACGTGAAGTTACCTTATCAAAAAGAATGATAACATATCCTTTGTATAGATATGATCTATATAACTATAAAAAATATGTTGATATTTTTTATCTCCCAACAGAACAAGTAAAAACATATTTAAGTGATTACCCAGAATTAATAGAAAAGTCAGATGTTCTAATGCCTGGAAGTAAGACGTCACAGTTTAAATCTTCTTGTAGAAGCATAGAAGAGATACAAAAAGAATTAAGACTTTTTTATGTTGGTGGAATATATGGAATCTATGACTTAAAAATTTTTCTTAGAGTTACTTCAAAAATGAAACATGTTAAGGCAATTGTGTGTTGCAGAAAAGAAGAGTGGAAACGTGTGGAGAATATTTATGGAGAATATATTAATGAGAACATAAAGATTATTCATGCTTCAGGGAACGAATTAGAAAAATACTATTTGTGGGCAGATGTGTGTAGTGTGTATGCAGGGGAAGGAACATATTTTTCTGTTGCAATGCCAATAAAAACATTTGAATATTTGGGGCATTTAAAACCTATGATTGGTGTAAAAGGGACTTGTTCGGGTGATTATATTGAAGAAAAGAATCTTGGATGGAATGTGTCATACAATGAAAAAGCTTTGGAGGAATGCTTAAGCAGACTTTTAAAGAATCCAGAAGAAATAATAAATAAGCGTGTTGTATTAGAAAAACAATTAAGAGAAAACACTTGGGCCAAAAGATGTCAAAAAGTGATACATGATTTAGTGGAGGAAAGATAATATGAAAATTTTATTTATATCTGCTGGAAATAGTTCACATACTGCAAAATGGGTAAATGCACTTAGCAAGAATGGAAATGAAGTTCATTTGGTTTTTAATGCAGATCATAAGCCTAAAACAGTTGAAATTTCCCCGTTAGTTAAGTTGCATTCACTAAAACACAAAGGCTTTAAAGGATATTACCTAAATGCCCATGGGTTAAGAAAAATAGTAAGACAAATTAGACCTGATATTATAAATGCCCATTATGCAAGTGGATATGGAACCTTAGTTCGAATTGCAAAACTTCAACATGTTTTACTTTCTGTATGGGGAAGTGATGTATACCAGTTTCCATACGAAAGTAGATTAAAAAAAGGAATATTAATAAAAAATTTGAATTATGTTGATGAGATTGCTTCTACAAGTTATGCTATGAAAAAGCAAACACAAAAGTTTTTAAAGAAGATGAAATCTATAGAAATCACCCCTTTTGGCGTAGACACGAATGTTTTTAAGAAGACTAAAAAGAAAAAAGAAGATGTTTTTATTTTTGGAATCGTTAAATTATTAACTCCTCTATATGGAGTAGATACTGTTATATCTGCATTTGAATTGTTTTGTGGAAAATTATCTGAAACAGAAAAAAAACACGTATATCTAGAAATATATGGAGATGGAGAAAGCAAAACACAATTAGAAACATTTGCAAAAAAAACAACAGTATCACATCAAATTAAATTCAAAGGATATGTCATTAATTCGAAAGTTCCAGAAGTTTTAAATAAAATGGATGTGTGTGTTCTAGGTAGCATTCAAGAAAGTTTTGGTGTTTCAGTTATTGAAGCAATGTCTTGTGGTATTCCTGTTATTGCAACAGATACAGAGGGGTTTAAAGAAGTACTTCCAGATGGAAAGGCAGGATATATTGTTCCGGTCGGAGATGCAAACGCAATGGCAGAAAAAATGCTTACTTTATATAGAGATTCTGATTTAAGACTTGAAATGGGAAACAAAGGAATAGAATATGTACAAAAAAAATATGACTGGGAAAAAAATGTAAAGAGGATGGAAGAAATTTACATTGAAATGATAAAAAAAGGAGAGACTTATGGAAAAAATAAAAAATAAAATAGGTGAGTATAGTTCTAGACATCCATTTCTGCTTATCATTTGGACATGTGTTGTTGTGATATCAATTATGTTTTTGATTAAGTTTATGAGTGACTTTGTGCAAAAAGAAAAGTATAATAATCAAACAAAAGTCAAATTTAGTAGTAAAGCATTTGAAAAAGAAGTTCAACAACTCTTTCATAAACGAGACATTTTTCAGAAAGATTTAGATATGATATCAGAAATAAAAATAGAAAACAACTTTGAATTAAATGATATTGAAGATATTACAAAATTACAAAATTTGGAATCTGTTTCAATTGTTAATTGTCAGGTGAGTGATATAACGCCATTGACGACATTAGATAAATTAAAGAAAGTGGATCTTTCTCGTAATAGAATTCAGAGTATTAAAGGATTTGAAAAGCTTTTGAATTTAAGAGAGTTATCAATTTCAGGAAACAATATTAGTGATATTAAACCTCTGTTTGGATTGTATGAGTTAGAAAACCTGAATCTTTCTAAAAATAATATCAGTAAAATTGATCCTGAAATTAGTAATATGAAAGCATTACAAAAACTGGATATTTCAGGGAATAGATTGATTGATATTAACAATTTAAAGTATATGAAAAATATTGTTGAAATAAACGCTAGTAGAAATAAAATGACAATTACGCCCCAACTTGGAAGTTTAGACGAACTTACATTTTTATATTTATCTGGAAATTCTTTTGTGGAACTTAATAAAATGGGTGAATTTTTGAAATTAAAGAGACTAGATATTTCGGATAATTACTTAAGTGATTTGAATGTTTTGGAAAGTTGCCCGAATTTGGAAGAACTTAGTATTCGAAATAATGAATATAAGGAATTACAGGGGATAACTAAAGCAGAACAATTAATTGAAATAGATATTCGGGGTACTCAAATTAAAGATTTAAGTTTTTTAGAGAAGTTGGAAAATTTTGGCGAGATTTATCTTGACGACAATTTTGATCGAACTAAGATTGACTTCATGATCGGCAAATTCAGAAATGCTGATCCAATATCAAAAAAATATCTCTTGTCAAAACAACACGAACTGAAGGATTAGATTATGACGAAATTATTAATTGTATTTATGATAATAGCAACTTTTATTATTTCAACAACCTTGTTTTACAAAGCAGCTGGGACATTAAATCCAGGAAAACTAAACATTATTTCGGCAGCATATTATATCTTTATGTTGCAGTTTTTTGCCGGCGCCGCATTTATTGCTTTGGGATTTGATAAACATTATACTTTAGCATACCTAATTGATTACAAACGTAGTCTAAATATAACTTTAGTTGTCATTATGATTGTTTCTATGGCATTTCCATTTTGTATTTTAATTTGTCAAAAAATTATGAAAATTAAAATGAGTCAATCTTATAATGAATTCTTGATTCGACATACAGAGTATTCTAATGATACAAGAATTTATAAAACAATTGGGAGTGTGTGTGCAGTGTGCAGTGTTTTCTTATTTTTAATACTAATAAAAATAGGATATATACCATTGTTTAAAATAGTTCATCGCGAAAATGATTTTTTGTTTTCAACAGAACGGGTTAGAAATTCTACATTATATATTATAGAACCACATCTATCTAACTTAGTTTTATTTACAATATTACCATTAGCTGCATATATATGTTTTGCGTATGCGATTTCTACGAAAGCAAAGAAGTGGATTTTTTTGAGTACTGTAATGTTTTTGTTATCTGTAATTATAAAAACATATAAATTTGAGAAAACACCTTTACTTTTTCACCTTTTGATTTATGTTTTGATATACATTTATATAAAGGGAGGAATAAAAGTTGTCTACATGGGTGTGATGGGACTGGTCGGAGTAGGTATACTTGCGTTTTCGTACATGAGTGTTGGATTTCAAGGAGCATTTTTAGACATATATAATGGGCCATTAGGTAGAACGTTATTTACTGAAGTAGGAACATTATCTTATTGCTTTGATCTGTTTCCACGCGTGTTTGATTTTTTGAGCGGAAGAAGTTTTTCACCAACTGTTTTAAAAATATTGGGGATGAATCCTGAACTACACCTTCGAAGTGCGAAATTAATAATGGATTATTATGGATCTGAAAAAGTTTTTAATGGTACGGCTGGTGTAATGAACACTTTGTTTGTGGGCGAGGCGTATTCAAATTGGGGATATGCAGGTGTGGCATTATCTATTATATGGGTAGCTCTTATTTTTTCACTTGTAATTTTTGCAATGTTGAAAATGAAAAAACAGCCGGTTACAGTTACAATGTCAGCGGTTTTGACCATTCGTTTTGTTACAATTATGCATGGTGGATTTTGCGATTTCATATATAGTTTTGACATCATAGTAACGGTAACAGCACTTCTATTATTGCACCTATTATTGGAGTCAGATAATAGAAACTATAAGATTACAAATAAATTTAAAAAGTATTGTAAAAGAAAAGGTAAGTAAATTGAATATAAAAAGTAAAATTAAGGATTTAATCAAAGGTGGCTTTTTCCATATATTTTTTGGAAGTACACTTGTAAAAATGATAGCATTTATTTCTAGTATTGTAATAGTACGGTTAGTTACAAAAGATGAATACGCATATTTGACTTTTGCAGATAACCTATACAATTATGCAATATCTTTTGCGGGTTTAGGAATGGCGTCAGCGGTGTTAAAGTATTGTGCATCAGCTAAAAGTAAAGAAGAAGATAAGGCATATTTTCTTTTTGCATTGAGGTACGGAACTTTATTTGAAGGGATTTTATCATTAATCATAGTTGCATATGTTACCTTTGCACAAGTTCCTTTTCCTGAAGCAAAAAGCATTACGTATATATTAATCCTGTATCCTGTTTTAAATAATATTTTAAATACTGTACTGGGATATTTAAGAGCACATGGTGAAAATGAGGTGTATGCGAAGACAGCAGTAATACAGACTGTTATTGTATTTTTTGCGAGTGTAGTTTTTGTGCTATTGATTGGGATTAACGGAATCGCGTTTGCAAGATATTTGTCTATGATAGTTGCGATTATATTTACAGCGGCTATTCTTAAGAAATATTTATCAAACGTGAACAGAACAAATTTATCAAAGCCCGCAGTTAAAGGATTCATGGTAATGTCTTTATCGTTGATGGTTTCAAACCTATTTTCCTTAATCATGCCAATTAATGAAATGACATTGATTAATGAACTACTGAGAGATGAAGTGGTTACAGCAAATTACAAAATTGCAATCATGATTCCGAGTCAATTGTCCTTTATTACACAGTCAATAATTGTTTATTATTTTACGATTGTAGCAAAAATGAGTGACGGAAAAGAAATATGGAAATTGTCTAAAAAAGTAGGATTTTTTTCGGCGTTTATTATTATTATAATTTCTATAGTAGGAGCTATATTTAGTCCTTGGATTATTCGACTTGTTTATGGAAATCGATATGAAGATGCAATTCCTCTTATGATGGTGTTTTGGGTAGTATATGCTTTAAACGCAGCATTAAGAATGGTGCCTATGAATTTTCTACCAGCTATAGGTGTGGCAAGATTTAACGCAATTATGGCAGTTGTTTCATGTGTAATACATTTTGGAATATGTTATGCATCGATAGTACATTTTGGAATATGGGGAGCAGGAATATCTACAGGAATTGTATATATAGTATCAGGGAGCTTGTATTGGATTTATTATAGATATAAATGCAAATCTATTCATGCAAAAGAATAGAGCTGTTTCATGTCAAAAAAACTTTATTTTGAATGTATACGTAACTTATAGACCGTTTGACAAAGTCAGCAAAACCAAGACTTTTTGATGAAGTTGTACGAAGAAGAATAGAGAGGAATGAGGATGGGATTTACAACACAATTTTTTTTGTTTATCTTTGCACCAATATGTTTTAGTACATATTATGCAGTGATTCTTTTAGAACGAGTACGATGCGTAACCGCTTACATAAAAAAGATACGTATAAAAGATATTTTGCTCATTATTTTTAGTTGCGGTTTTTATGCATGGTCATGTTTTGATAATATTTTTAAGTTATTGATTTATATTGTGGTTATCTACCAATTTGCAAGAATACTTCAAAAGAGCAGAATGTGTAAGTTATATGTGAAGGTAGAACGGGAAGGGGAATCTACAAAAAATAAAAGGATCTATTTGTCAACAATAACTCTTTTTGGGGTAATGTCGTTAGTCGTGTTTTACCTTGTTTATTACAAATATACTTCAGCCATAGTGTATGTGTGGAACTTTTTATTTGGAGATAGTTTGGTAGCACATAGTCTTGTGGCACCGCTTGCATTATCGTTTATTACCTTTTCAGCAATTTCATATTTATGTGATATTTATCGCCAGGATGCAACAACAGGATCTTTTGTTGATTGTGCATTGTACATTTTATTTTTTCCTAAGATTGTTTCGGGTCCAATTATCCTATGGAAAAACTTTCAGAATCAGATTAAAGATAGAGCAATATCTCTAAATTTGATTGTTCAAGGGATAAATCGGATTATGATAGGTTTCGCAAAGAAAGTGATTTTAGCAGATAGCTTTGGAAACTGTATTATATCGATTGGTACAAGTAATGTGGATCAAATTACAGCAGTTGGAACATTAGTGTTATATATGTTACAAATTTATTATGATTTTTCCGGGTATTCAGATATTGCGATTGGACTCTCCAACTTATTTGGATTTCATTGTGACTCTAATTTTAATTTTCCTTATCGTTCTAAATCAATTACAGAATTTTGGAGAAGATGGCATATTTCTTTAGGAACATGGTTTAAAGAATATATTTACATTCCTTTGGGAGGAAGTCGTGTAAGTTTAAAAGTTACGTTGAGAAATTTATTTATTGTTTTTTTGTTAACAGGTCTTTGGCATGGGTGTGGAAAAACATATTTTCTTTGGGGAATGATTAATGCTGTTTTTATGATGTTAGAACGTATCATAGTGGATAAAAGAATTTATAAGATAATACCAAATTATATCAAATATATTTGTACAATGCTGATTGTAATGTGTTTTTGGCAATTATTCCGCTTTGGAAATGTTACGGAAGTAGTCAACTGGTTTAAAATCATATTTGGTACACTTACATTCGATAAAATTTATTATTCATGGAAGTATTATTTTGATGCTCAAATACTATGTTTTACAGCAATCGGAATTTTGGGTGCTACTATTTTAGGAAATTCTAGAATATATAGTCTTTATTATAAAATATCAGAAACAAAAATAGGATATATAGTACAAGAGATGGTACTGATTGTAATATTTGTACTTGCAATTCTTTTTATGGTTAATTCTACATATAGTCCGTTTATTTACTTTCAATACTAGGAGAAAATGAATGAAAATATTAAAGGAGATAACAATTGTTTTGTTTTTGGCAATAATATTATTGCCAATATTAAAATTTAATTTTGAAGAAAATTCTATTTCCAAAATCGACAATCGTAT
>JAHHTS010000100.1 GCA_020024475.1 Oscillospiraceae bacterium | reverse complement strand
TTTTCTTTCAAAATTCAATGTACTTATTGTAGCGGAAAACTTTCTTTTCGTCAATGAAGTTCACTAATTGAATCAACTTTGCTTATTGCTCCTCAATTTACTCTTTGAAACGCTTATGTTATAATTACATAAAAAACAAGGAGTACGCAAAATGAACTCAAGTATATTTAGTCCCGAAAATTCTGTTTGGAATTTCTTTTCAACCTTAGCAGATTTAGTGCTATTGAACATTTTATTTCTTATTACTTGCATTCCTTTACTTACAATAGGAGCCTCCATAACTGCACTTTATTCTGTAGTCATGAAGATTTCCAAAAACAATGATCCACATCTTCTAAAAAATTATTATTCTGCTTTTAAAAACAATTTTCGCCAATCAACTATTATATGGATCATTCTACTTTTACTGGGTTTAATTTTAGGACTTGACTTATATCTTGTAAACCATTTTGAATTTCCAACTATATTTAGATATATATTTTTAATTTTAGCTTTTTGTCTTACATGTATTATAAGTTATATTTTTCCTTTACAGTGCAAGTTTATTAATTCAATTCAGCAAACTTTTAAAAACGCTTTTACAGTAAGTATTGCTAATCTTATACCTTGGACATTCTTAATAGTACTCCTAAACATCACTCCTATTCTCACACTATCCTCTTATCCATTTTCTGCATATTTTTTGATACCTTTTATGTTTCTAATTGGATTCTCTGGAATTGCCTATCTAAATAGCAAAATGTTCAATCGTATTTTCGAAAAGTATATTTCAATGATTGAAAATGATACAATATAACGAAATGAGATTTCAATAATAGAGGTGTTGTGAACTGGAATTATTTTACTTGGTTCACAACACCTCTATTCTCTTATTACTCTTTCTTTTTATAACTCCTCAATATAGGTAATCCCATCAAACTCTGCAACTTCTTCCAAAATTTTTTCATGATCCATACCTTTTGGCAGTTTTAATGTTAACACAATTGAAATCCATCTTATCCCAGCTTCTTTTTCTTTATAAATCTGCATATCACTAATTTGATATTCTTTTTGCTTAAAGAATTCTACAAGCTTGGTAACACATTCTGTATTATTCAAATTCATATATAATTTTAAAACTGTCGATCTAGAATACAGAAACACATCCAATCTATTAAAAAAAGTCATAATCAAAAATACGGCTCCTCCCGCAACCAGTGCACCTTCATAAAATCCAATTCCAATTGCCAAACCAACACATGCCGCTGTCCACAAACCTGCTGCTGTCGTTAACCCTCGAACTTGATTTCGTTTTGTAACTATAATTGTTCCAGCCCCAAGGAATCCTATCCCGCTAACTACTTGTGCCCCTAATCTTGAAATATCTCCTGTCATAGAGAATGTCTCATATATATACTGATTCGTCATCATTACTAATGTTGCACCAAGACACACCAACATGTATGTCTTAAATCCAGCAGGATGTCTCTTTCTTCCTCGTTCAAGTCCAATGATTCCCCCTATAAGGAGCGCAAGAAAAACCCGCAATAAAATGGTATAAATATTTATATTTTTAAAACAACTTAAAAACATACTCTATTCTACCAAGCAAAAGCCCTTTTTTCGAAGCAACTCTTGACAATCACTGTCAAGATGCATGCAAAAAATTCGGTTTCTCTCGCTTTTAGGAATTCTATTTTCTAATTCTCCATAATACATGTGTGTTGGCTTTTTAGATTGATACGTCGAGACATCTTGATAAATTATCTTAATCTTTTTTTCCATAAATTTCTGTAGAACTATATCCGGAATATCTATGCTATCACCACTATAATAGATGCAAGTCTCTTTGTCTCTGATTTCATATCCAAAGCACTCCATATTTGGAACATGATTTACGAGATGTGGCACAATTTCTAAATCAGTAATCTGATTTTTAATTTCTTTCACATAAATATAAAAATCGTCCTCTATTCCAAGTAATGTCAAAAGCTGACATATTGTTTCTTGAGGATGTATAACATAAATTTGTTTATGTAAAACACATTTAAAATACGATACCAGAGATCCTAAACTCCCTACATGGTCTGCATGTAGATGTGTAATAACAACATATACATTTTCGAACTTATCTAGCTTTTCTGCTTTCATTAAATTTTCATATACTGTTTCTCCACAGTCGAGCAATACTAAATTGTTTTTATGAATGAAATATGCACTTGTATTTTTTAATTTTGGATAAAAACAGGCTCCACTCCCAAGAAATTTTAATTCCATATGGACTCCTCCTTATTTTATTCCTGCACCAACAAAACTTTCCATAAATTGACGTTGTAAGATAAAAAATGCAAGCAACAATGGAAGAATTATAATAAAGGTTGCCGCACAAACATTTGCCCATTGCATATTTGCTTCTTTCGATTTTGCAAAAATAGCAAGTCCAACTGTTAATGTTCTATTTTCCGGTGCGTTTGTTACTATCAATGGCCATAAATAATTGTTCCAGTGATAACTAACAGAAATAACTGCAAATGACAAATATGCTGGTTTTGCTGTTGGCATATAAACTCTCCAAATTGTTTGCCATGTATTTGCCCCGTCTAATCTTGCCGCTTCTGCTAGTGCTTTAGGAACTGTTTTAAAATGCTGTCGTAATAGAAATATAGCCAGAGCACTTCCAAAAAACGGAAGCATAATTCCTAATTTTGTATCAATCAGTCCCAAATCTGAAAGCGTCATATAATTAGGTGTAATCAAAACGTCATTTGGGATAATAATTTGCATAAATATAATTGCAAAAATTAAAGTTTTTCCTTTAAAATCAAGAACTGCTAACGCATATCCCGCTAATGTAGATGTAATAAACTGCACACAGAATGTTACCACTACTAATGTAATTGTATTGATATAATACTTTCCAAACGGAATTGCTTCCCATACATATTTTATATTGTCCAATGTAAATTTTGTTGTCGGTAAAAAACTCATATTAAATGTCGGTTCTGAAAATGCCGTCCCAACGAGCCAAATTAATGGAGCAAGCATCACAATTGCGAGCAAAATCGACATAACTGTAATCAGTATTTTTTTGACCTTTCTTTGATACAATCCTATCCCTCCTAATTGTAATGTATCTTTTTATC
This sequence comes from Oscillospiraceae bacterium, assembly GCA_020024475.1. GTDB lineage: Bacteria > Bacillota > Clostridia > Oscillospirales > Ruminococcaceae > RGIG3102. The sequence continues at coordinate 4,820 of JAHHTS010000100.1, read as the reverse complement.
TTGACTAATGAATCTAGGTAAAGATACGATTAATAATAATCCTAACATTAACACCGTTAAAGCAGAGGACACTCCGTAATTAAAATTTGTAAATCCTTGCTGATAAATATAATACAACAATAATGTACTTGCATTGTTTGGTGCTCCCTCTGTCATAATAACAATGTGGTCTACTAATTTAAAACTATTCGTAAAAGCAACTGTAGTAACAAACAAAAATGTTGGTGCCAATAAAGGTAATTGTATTTTTTTCAAAATTCTCCAATTGGATGCTCCATCAATTCTTGCAGCCTCTATAATCTCTCCTGATATTCCCTGAAGACCAGATAAAAAGAATATCATAAGATATCCAGCTTCCTTCCATACATACATGACAGCCATTGCTGGCAATACTTTATCTTTATCCGATAAAATATTCATCGGTTCCATACCTATTCTTATAAGAAGTTGATCTAGCAGTCCATTTTTTGCCATATAAATAAACATCCAAATACTTGCGATTGCAATCATTGGCATTACGCATGGATAAAAATATGCTGTACGAATAAAGCCAATATGTTTTCCCTTTCTATTAACAAGCAATGCAAGTCCAAGCCCAGCTATCATACTAGGTATAACCGTAATCAAGGAGAAATATATGGTGTTTATCATTACTTTCCAAAACAAACCAGAATGAAATAAATCAAGATAATTTTTCAACCCCACAAATTCTGGTACTGCCATCCCAAGCTTATACTTATGTAAACTAAGATAAATGCTTCTGAACACTGGGAACACAGTGAACACTATCATAAATATCAATGCTGGTGCTATAAGCATCCACCCCTGTAGCGATTCTTTTTTTATCTTTCCAAAACTCTTGGATTTCATAAATGCCCCTTTCTTATTCTCTTTCGTATTTTTCTAAAATAAAAGGACTGCCCATGTACAGCCCTTCTATTTAATAGTTTATTGGTATTCAGCCAAAACTTCTTCTGCCTCCTTTTGAGCATTTTTTAGTGCTTCTTCTACACTCACATCTCCAACTACAGCTGCTTGAATATTATCATTTAAAATTCTCCATATTTCTGCCGCATTGTAAGTTGTTAATTCTGGTTTTGCATATTCAATTTGCTCATATGCAACTTTGGCTTGTGGAACATCCTCATAATATTTTTTAATTATATCTGTGTCAAAACAAGACTGTCTCGTTGGAACGTATCCTGTGTCAAGCGACCACTGTGCAGCTCGCTCTGTTTCTGTCATAAATCTGATAAATTTCCAAGCTGCTTGTTGTCTTTCCTCTGAAATTCCATTAGCTATGAAAAAGTTTCCTCCGCCTGTTGCTGCACCTAACTGCTTATTTCCCGGCATAAAACATGTTCCAAATTCAAATTCTGCATTGCTGTTAATATTTGCCATATTTCCAGTAGTATGGTAAATCATAGCAACTTCTTGGGCTAGAAATTGTGTTGGTAAGTCTGTCCATTGTACAATTCCTTCCGCCATTACTTTATGTTTATTCTGAAGATCAATCCAAAATTGTAGTGCCTCTACATTTTCTGGTGTATCAAAGTATACCTTTTTCCCATCTTCACTCATTAACATTTTGCCGTCTTTACTATTCTCCAAACAAAATCCTGTGAACGTCCACTGAGCAGAACCTGAATTTAATGCAAGTCCCACACCCTTGCAATCATCTGTTGTAAGTTTTTTTGCATACTCTAACATCTCATCCCACGTTGTTGGTGGTTTTTCCGGATCGAGCCCTGCTTTTTTGAACAACTCTTTATTGTAATACATAATTTCTGTACTTCTTTGAAACGGAATTGAGTAGATTTTTCCATCTACGTAAGAATCTTCCATAAAGCCTGGAAGAAAGTCCTGAATAAACTCTTTTCCATCTTCATCTGAAGCAATAAGATCATCCAAAGGCATCGCCATACCTGTATCTGCCATAGTAAAACGCTGTGTAGCTAAATTTACAAATACATCTGGTGGAGTGCCTCCTTGAATCGCAGTCTGAATTTTTGTAACAGTATCGTCGTAATTTCCTGTATAAATTGGTTCAACTACAATATCCGGGTTCTCTTCATTAAATTCCGCACATAAACCCTCAATAATTTTAGCCGTATCTCCGCCTACATTAACTGGATAATAGAATGTTAAATGCAGCGGTCCATTCGACTCTTCTTTCTTTTTTTCCTTAGAACAGCCTGCCAAAAAAGTTGTTGCTCCTAAAACGCCCACTAACATAAGTGCTAAATACTTTTTGATTTTTTTCATGTTTCCTCCTCCTTTATTTATTTCCTTGATTTGATATTATCATTTATTTTGAAACGTGTCAATAATTTTTGTAGTCATTTTGCATAGTATTTTTTTATTCTTTTCTTTTTGTTTGTCTGTTTTGCACATTGTTTTTTAACATTTCATGTTTTTCCTATCTTATAGCATCTACAGTTCCTTGCATCTTCAATATTTCATATGCTATTATTACTGTAAATTTATAAGATTATTTCTTGTAGAAGGGAGTCTTTTCCATATTCTTTAACTAGAATTTGGTAATTAAAAAGTTATGGCCACAATCTTAGATATTGCAAAACGTGCTGGGGTTTCACAAGGCACTGTTTCAAATGTGTTAAATCAAAAATGTAATGTTAGTAGCGAAAAAATTAAAAAAGTTATGGATGCTGCCATAGAATTGGGATATATTCCAGACGAAAGAGCTAAATTACTTCGTAAAGGGCACACAAATTTATTAGGTATCATCGTTCCAAATATCCATTCCAAACAATACATAGAATTCTATTCTGGATTCAAAACCTATGCAACGGATCACAAATACGATGTGTTAATTCAATTTTCTAATGAAAATAGTCCAGAAGCTGAAATAGAGGCCGTAAAGCAAATACGTTCCTATATGGCAGGCGGCATCGCGGTATTTACCAGCTTTAATACTCCTTCTTCCTCCAATCCATATACTGATGATTTAGGGAATCCTCTAAAAAACGAACAACTTTTATTTGTAGATCGTAACGTCTCCTATTCTGATCATTTCATAGGATTTGATTATAAAGCAGCCGGAAAACATCTAGCCTTAAAAGCTATGGAACAAAATTTTACTGATATTTGTTTACTTACAGGATCCTTAAATTTTTCTAATGAGCGAAATTTTTATTATAGTTTCATGGATACTCTTTCAGAAAGCAATTGTCATGTCAGACATATACAAACAGATGCTTATAGGAAATTGCAAAATACGATGAAGTTGTTTGACTCCAAAATACCTCAAGCCGTTTTTATATCTAATTATGATTTTGCCGAAGGAGTTAAGGATATATATAGCACGCTTTTTTTCTCAAAAGCTTTGCCTATCTATACTGTTTCCCCTTTGTTTACTATGCCTGAAAATGATTTTATTAAATACGAGTTAAACTATCGAAAACTTGGGACTCTTTCTGCCAAAAAACTAATTGATAATTTGGAAAAGTCTGTCCCAATATCATCCCAATACCTTGATAACTCTGGATTTCGAAATTGGAATTCCAATATTATTTCATCCAATAAGTGCCGCGAATTAAACATCCTTATGTTAGATACTCCAACCGTATATAGCATCCGCCATCTATCTAGACTTTTTACTAAATATTCTGGCATAACTATAAATATTACCACTTATCCGTACCATGAAATGTACCGACTTATCTCTACTGAAGAATCTATTTCTTCCTATGATATTCTTCGATTGGATGTAACTTGGTTGAATTGGTTTTCCGAACGGATTTTTCAGCCTTTAGAACTAATTGATAGTTCCGTAATAGAATCACTTCATTCATTTATACCTGGAACTGCAGACCGATATTCTATACAAAATGGACATATTTATAGCCTTCCCTTTGATCCAAGCATCCAGCTTTTATTTTATAGAAAAGATTTATTTAATAATCCTTTTTATAAACAAATTTACTGGGAAGAAAATAAACAACATCTTGAAGTCCCAACAAATTTTGAGGATTACAATAAAATTGCTCGTTTTTTCACCAAAAAATTTAACCCGATTTCTCCTGTTGACTATGGAACAACTATGACACTTGGTTCCCTAGGTGTAGCTTGTTCGGAATACTTGGTTCGACTTTTTAGTCAACAAAAAAATCTTTATGATAGCACAGGTAAAATCAATCTTGTTTCCAAAAATTCCATTCAATCTTTAACTCATTTAATTGATGCAAAACAATACTCGGATTCAAAATATAGTCTTTGGTGGACGGATACAGCTACTGAATTCGCACAAGGAAACGTTGCCATGGCAATTTTATATAGTAACTTTGCCTCAAATATTTTAAATTCATCATCAAAAATTATCGGAAACATTGGATATGCAAATACCCCCGGCAACAATCCTGCCATTGGTGGCGGATATTTAGGAGTTTCTAAAATGAGTAACTATCCACAAGAAGCGCTCTCGTATATACGTTGGGCTTGTAGTGAACCTATTGCATCAGCACGAACTGCTTTGGGAAGTGTTTCCCCTTGCAAACTATCCTATGATAATTACGAAATAATTAATCACTATCCTTGGCTTGACCTAGCCAAAAAGAATTTTACAAATGCAAACGGTTCCCGTATCCACCCAAATCATCCCTGTTCATTCAACGAATATGAGTTTATAGGTATCTTAGGAAAAGCAATTAAAAACGCATATGAAGGGTTGCAAAGCATTCCAGAGGCTCTCGCTTGTGCACAAAGAGAATTAGAAGACCATTTTCACTACGAATAGAATATTTTTTCTACCATTAGTCGTTATGTACACTTTCTCTTCTTTTTTTTGGTTACTCGTGACA
>JAHHTS010000010.1 GCA_020024475.1 Oscillospiraceae bacterium | reverse complement strand
ATGTAAGGACAAATGATAACATTTTTATATAGTCCATATGTAATTATAAATTTAGTAATGTTTATTGATGACTTAAATAATGGTGACTAAGTTTTATAATACATAAATCTTTTTCCAGTTTTGCTGACAAAAATATTTTACTCAATTTATCTTTAGCAAAACAAACACATTTATTAAATATAACTAATGTTATTTTATTAATATAAAGTTTTTAAACCAAATATTCAAAAGTATCACCATCAATAAGGAATTAGTTTTTAACAATATAATTAAATGTAAATTAGTTTAACTTAATACTAATAAAAATATTTAATACTTTGGTATTTATCACGGCCATAGTGTTTAGCAATTTAGAAATACTGTCTGCTTGTTCAATAACTTAGAAAGAAATATGGATGAAACATCTGTTTTCTTTAACAAATATGGTAATTATTTTATTTATAAATATTGTTTGGAAAGTATCATTTACTATACGATAGATATTTAGTAATCATCAAATATTTAACAATATCAATGCATAGATGGTAGATTTCTTTCTATTTTTAACATTTGGACATATAGATTTAGTCGTTGTAATATCATACATATTATAAAAATATAGACGATTCATTTTAGTGATTTTATCAATGATAGATTATTTTATGGAATTAGTGTATTACTTAACATTATATCCTACCTTATTAAAATGCGTGTTGTTTAAATAACGTTCTTATAGCCAAATGTTTCAAACGTTTGGTTTGGATGATTATGTATTATTTTAATCACAGCAACCTTACAAATGTGAACAAATAATTTTTATTTTTAATATTTGATGATTTTGAATTTTTAGTAAATAAAAAAGTAGTTGTATATCATTAGATATACAACTACTCGTTAAATCAAAATAACAATTTAATATCTATATATTAGATTGGTTATAGTGAATATAGTTTCTGTTGCTTTTAATAAAATTACCATTCAGCGTTGATAACGTATTTTGTCAATCTATCGAAAGCTTCTACTACAGATGAGTGTGGGCAAGCGAAGTTGAAACGTGCATGACATGGACCATGGAATGGACGACCATCCTGGCAGATAACACCAACAGATACACATTTCTGAAGAACTTCATCCATTGTTTTACCACGTTTTTCACAGAATTCTGTGAAGTCAAGGAACATTACGTATGTACCCTGTGGTTTCTGTGTCTTTACAAGACCACCCCATGTCTGGATTACATCATAAGCATGCTGCTGGTTAGATTTGATAACTTTAATAAGTTCATCAACATATGGAGCACCTTCGTTGTAAGCACCTACAAGAGCGTGAACTGAAAGAATGTTTGGCTGGTTGTAGTGTGTCTGAGCAGCCAATTCACGACATTTTTCTCTTGTGTCTTTATCGTAGATGATTGAGTAAGCACCTACAAGACCAGCAAGGTTAAATGTTTTTGTACATGCATACATTGCTGATACATTCATCTTAGCCAATTCTGAAACTGACTGTGTTGGTGTGTGTTTGCCTTCCATGATGAAGTCTGACCAAATTTCGTCAGCGATGATTTTTACATTGTGTTTAACCATCAATTCTACATAATCCTGGATTTCTTCTGGAGTCCAAACACGACCTGTTGGGTTGTGTGGGTTACAGAAAATTGCAACTTTGATGTTGTTTTCAACAATTTTCTTTTCCATGTCTTCGAAGTCCATTCTATATGTGCCTTCTTCATCCTGTTTCAATTCTGACAAAATGATTTTACGTTTTGCAGCGTTTACTGTACCTGTGAAACCAATGTATGTAGGGCTGTGGAGAAGAACTGGATCGCCTTCTTCTGTGTATGTTCTAATAACGTTTGAAACACCACCAAGAACTGAGTTTTCGTATGAAATTACATCGTCATCTTCGATTGTAACACCGTTTCTTTCGAACTGCCATTTTTTAATTGCGTCATAGAAACCTGTTTCTTTAAGTCCAAAATAACCCATTGCTGGTGAAGCTGCCAAACGTGCCTGGATAGCTGCAATTACACATGGAGCTGTTGGAAAGTCCATATCTGCAACCCACATTGGAATGTGTGAAAAACCTGGAAGTACTTCTGCGTTTGGAATTGGAATATTGTCCCATTTTGATGAGTCAAGACCACGACGGTCTGTTACTGTAACAAAGTCGAATTTGTTAGCGTATTTTGAATATGCCATTATAGTATACCGTTCCTTTCGTATTACAGTGATTGTCACTGTTTATTTACCTACATTGTACTATACATTTATGAGATTTAAAAGCATTTTATTCAAAATCTACATATTGATTAAATGTATTCATAAAAATTGTGCATTTTTAATCTTGAAAAAAATATTTTTTCATATATTGTTCACAAATATATATGATTTGACAAAGCATAAGTGAGGTTGCTAAAAGTTGTTGAAATATCTTCCAATAAATGCAGCAGCAATTTTTGCGCCAATATGAAGAGAATTTATTTCTAACCATTCACCACGAGTGTGAGAACCTTCACCAGAACAAAGCCCTAGACAAACGGCGGGAACACCTTGAGACAGTGCTGTGTTACAATCGGTACTACTTGGACTAATTTTGCAATTTATACCAGTGATAGACTGACTGATTTCTACAGCTGTTTTTGTCAAGGCATCAAGAGCGGATTTATCAACATTACCCTTGCATGGGCGTTTGCCAAGAATATCAACATTTACTTCAATACCCATATTACGATAACTGTCGCAAACAGAATTGAAAAATTTTTCCATAATGGCAAGGCTCTCTAGATTGTCAGAACGATATTCGTATAACATTTTTGCGTTTTGAGCAATTGTGTTAACACTAGTACCTCCTTCTATGGTGCCAACATTGTAAGTAGTTTTTCCCATCGGTGGTACTTTCATTGTGTAAAGAGTGTCGATCATATTTGATAAGATTGCGATTGCGTTTCTGTTACCAAAATCACCATAGCTATGACCACCTTCTGTTTTAATTTCTACACTGTAACGATGACTACCAACAGCATCATTGCATACGAAACCAAAAGTACCATCAAAAGAAATAAATTCTTTTATTCGACCTTGATAATCTTCCATTATTTGACGACTTCCTTTAAGATTGCCAAGTCCTTCTTCACCAGTATTTGCTACTATAAGTAGCCCTGAGTTTGGTTTTAAATTATTTTCAAGAATATATTTAGCTATAAGAAGCATACCGGTCACATTTGCGGTATCATCACATATTCCTGGACAGAAGATTTTACCATCTCTAACTTCTAAAGGAAGATTATCTTCGTTTGGAAAGACAACATCAAGGTGAGCCATGAAAACAGTTATATCATTGCTATTTTCACAGTTAAAAGGAAGAACAACATTTAGGGCATCATCAATATAACTATTAGTGCCGCCGAGATTATCAAAGTAATTCTTTACCCAATGTGCGCGCTTTTCTTCTCTGTTTGATGGTGCAGGAATCTGAGCTAGTTCGATTGTCATATTATAGTGATACTGTTTGTTTTTCTCTAAAAACTCACTTAATCTTTGGCTGAATTCTATATTCATTATTTATACCCCTCCATATAAGGCTGTTTTTTTTATTCTACCACAAATCTAAATAGTGTTGCAAAAAATATAAAGTTATATTATTATTGATAACATAGCTAAGAAAATTTTGAAAAATGTAACAGAACTAAAAAGTAAATGAATTAATAACATCACAGTCATATAATTTTGTTGTATATTTGAAAAAATATATTAACGATGTTACAAAATATTAAAATGGTAATACTAAGAATCATTTTTGTAAACAATAAAAATGATTCATCTATGCTGAGGTAGAAATCAACGGTACTTTTTACGGATATTGTATTTAAGCTAAATAGTACAAAGAATTAATAATGGACATATATTCATGGAAAAGATAGAATTAAAAATTATAAAAGTAACTGATAGAATTTATTATTTGCCACATTATGAAAAAAATGACTGGTGCACAATAGGACTAGTAGTGGGAAATAAAAATGTATTGATGCTTGATAGTGGTGCCAGTAATCGCCATGTGAAGATATTTTATGATGAGTTAGAAAAAAATAATTTACCAAGACCTGATTTGTGTGTTTTAACGCATTGGCATTGGGATCATACTTACGGGTTGGCACATTTGGACAATGTGATAAGTTTTGCTACAAGAAAAACTAATGTTTTACTAAAGAGTATGCAAGATTGGAAATGGTCAGATGAGGAAATGAAAAAAAGAATTGAGACAGGAGAGGATCTAGCGTTTTCCTATCCACATATCAATGATGAATATCCAGATAAGTCACTAATTAAGATTAAAACAGCTGATATAGAATATGAGAATAACCTTACCATAGATTTAGGTGGGATAAGAGTTCACATGGAAAAAGTGGATAATTCTCACAGTGATGATTGTGCAATCGCTTATATTGAAGAAGAAAAATGTGTTTTTTTAGGTGATATTCACTATGCTGATTTGGCTCCAGAACAAGAAGTTTTTTACAAAGATAAGCATAAAAAACTTATGAGTAAACTAGAAGAATGGGATTTTGATAAAGTATTATCTGGTCATCAGATGCTGATGAGTAGAGAAGATTTATTTAATCAGCTTTCTAGTATTAAAATGGTGTAGAAATAACTATGATACAAATTTTTGTCTAGCAGGATCAATTATATGAAAAGTAAAACTTACAGAATCATTGATATAACAATAGAAACAATAAATTATATTATAATAAGTTATGCACTTTCTAGTATAGCGTTGTGTTTTAGAAATCAGTGGTTATATATATTGTTTTTTTCTTCGGACATATGGCTTTTTTCTAAATATTTTAACACTGTCAAAAATATTTCTGAGAGTAAGATAGCCACATATGTAATGTCACTAGCAAGTTTAATTACAGTTTTTGTAATAATGTATATTTTTGGATATGTAGAATGAACTGTTGTTTCATTTTTCAATTAAATAAAAAAGAGGAAGCTTTAGCTTCCTCTTTTTTTGTTATTAGTCATTTGCGTAGTTATCAAAGTATCCCTGGATGAATATAACAGGTGTACCTTTATCGCCAGAACCACTTGTAAGGTCACACAATGAACCTATAAGATCTGTAAGTTGTCTTGGTGTTGTACCTTGACTTTCCATGCTACCCATTAGGTCTTTATTTTTGTTTGCAATATATTCTGTCATTGCTTTTGTAAGCTCTTCGCCTTTAAGTTCGGCAAACTGATTATCAGCAAGGTATTTAAGTTTTAATTCGTTTGGCAAACCAATCAGACCATCTGTATGACCAGGTGAAACAACAGGGTCAGCGAGTTCCCAAATTTTACCTTGAGGGTCTTTGAATGCACCGTCACCATAAACGAGAACTTCCATTTTCTTTCCAGTTTCTTTCAAAATGTTTTCTTGGAGATTGAGTGAAAATTCTTTGCTATTTCTTGGGAATAATTTGATTGTCTCTTCTGTTGCTTTATTTGAGCCAAGAAGACCGTAGTCAGCATTAAAACCACTTCCGTTTACAGATTCAGTAAGAATATCATCAAGACCGAGAACAAGCTTAGCACCAGCTGATTTAAGAAGACGCTTGCTTCTTGCTCTTGAGTGAATATCAGCGCAAAGAACTGTATCAGTGTAACCAAGTATGTCTGTTGCACGGTTTGCAAAGATAACCTCTACTTCGCAGTTTTCTTCAATAATAAGGTTTTTGTAAAATTCAACATAGTCTACCTGTGTGAATGGATGTGGATTTTTACCAAAGTTGTCTCTATACATTTTTTCATCCATGATAGTATCCCATGGGTTAATGCCTTTTTCATCCAATTGCTCAAGACTTACAAGGTGGTTACCAACTTCGTCAGAAGGGTAGCTAAGCATAAGAACGATTTTTTTAGCTCCTCTTGCAATACCTTTGAGAACTATTGAAAAACGATTTCTTGAAAGAATTGGAAAAATAAGACCGATGGTATTTTCGCCAAATTTAGCTTTGATATCTGCAGCAATATCGTCACAAGAAGCATAGTTGCCCTGGGCTCTTGCTACTACGGCTTCAGTCACACCTATGATATCTCTATCATGGAGAGTAATGTTTTCTTCTTTGAATGCTTCCAAAAGACTTTTAGTAACAACATTTACCAGATCATCGCCTTCGCGGATGATAGGTGTTCTTATACCGCGGGATACAGCCCCAACTGTTCTTGACATATTGATTCCTCATTTCATAATTTTAAATTAAATTAGGGATTATTATAGCAAACACTTGTTTACCACTGTACTATTATATAGCATAGTTTCTTTATTTTCAATAATTTTTTTAATGAAATTTATAATAAAATAAAATTTGTAAGATATTTACAAAAAATATCAAAATTTTTACCAAATATGGATTTTCGTACAAAATATATAAATACTACTTTATCTAATAGAAAGTAAATGTTATAATAATAAGAATAAATAATGATTATTTTGGGGATTTTTACAATGAAGGTTGCATTTTTTAAAGATGGAGACTTAAAAAGAGTTACAGCAATAGGCTTGGCTATGTTCGCTTTATTGGCTCGACTTATATTAAGTTATGGTCAGTTTGCCACTATTTATCCTCCATTAGCTCCTATTGATGATGATTTAATGTTCAAAGCAGCACAAAGCATAGTTAATGGAAATTGGCTAGGTGAATATACATGGCTTACAATTTCCAAACATATGTTTTTTTCTATATGGCTTGCTTTTGTACATAAAATTGGAATTCCTTATTTGATAGCAAATGCCATGCTTTGGATATTGGCTTGTTATGCTTTTACAAAAGCGATAAGTCCGGCTTTATCAAAGAACTGGCAAAAATTATTCGTATTTATTTTTTTAGTTTACAATCCTGCAACTTGGGCACAGTATGCGACAAGAATTTATAGAGACTCTATTTTTCCATCATTATGTTTATTTTTCTTTTCTGGTATTTTGGGAGTAGGATTAAGATACCAACAAAATATAAAAAGATGGATTATGTGGCTTTTTATGTATGGCGTAGCTTTCGGCTGCATATATTTGTGTAGAGAAGATGGAATTTGGGTTTTTCCGTTTTTTGTAGTAGCTTTTATAGTAATTATAGGGCTTCTAATTTTACAAAAAAACAAATGTATCATAAAAAAAGCAATTACAATCTTATCTCCATTTGTGATAAGTTTATCAATAATCTTAGCGTATTGTTATATGAATTATACCCATTATGGAAGATTTATAATCAGTGATTTTACTAGTGGAGAGTTTAAATCTGCTTATGGGGCGCTTACTAGTTTAAAGCAAGAAGAATGGAATCCGATAGTTGCAATCCCAGAAAAAGTTAGGCAAGATGTTTATAGGGAGGTTCCAATTTTCGCATCAGTTGAAGATGCGATTAAAGACCCGCTTATAATAGTTGGATATTTTAATTTCGATATAGGAGATTTTCAATCAGGTTCATTTTATTGGGCGTTAAGAAACGCACTATCGAATTTAGGCTATTATGAAACTCCACAAAAAGCAAAAAAATATTATGAGGAGTTAACAAAAGAAATTCAAAAAGCAGTAGATGAAGGAAGACTAAATACTGATAGTGGTAGCAATCATCTTAGAAAATCAATCACCCCGCCTATAAAACTTACATATGTTCCAAGCGTTATTGAAGAAACTATTAACGGATTTAAAACTGTTATTTTATTTGAACAATGTTATCCTTATGCTGAAAAAGCAGTGGGGTATCCTAATGAGATACAGCGGGTAGAAGATTTTATACATAATAAAGGGGATACAGGCTATATTGAAGGAACTGATATTTCATATATGTCGCCTTCTAGAAAGTTACTTCACAATATCATGGAAGTGATTACAAGCATATATAAAATATTGCTTACTACATTGGCTGTTATTGCTGTATTATGGCAGATAAAGAAATTGATTTTTGATTTATCTTTAAGAAAATTTGATATAGATAGTATGCTAAATGTAGTAATGTTAGGCTTTTTAGGAATGGCTATTTTAAGATGTGCTATGATAGCTTTTGTAGAAGTTTCTAGTTTTGAAATTGGTACATATGTAATGTACTTATCAACGGTACATCCTCTTGTCATTGCTTATTCAGTTATCGGATTTTGTAAAACATTTGAATTTTAATACACGGAGAATTTTATGATTAAGTACATAGGAAACGCAGCCTCAGGCGGTTTGGCTATTGGCAAAATAAAAGTAATAAACCGCCGTATTATAGGTTTCAAAAGAGTGGTTTTGGCAACGCATCGTGAAAAAGCTCTTTATGAAGCAGCTATTATTTTAGCTAAAGATGAAATAAGACAGCTAATGCGAACAAGTGATAATGAACATCAAAATATATTGAATTTCCAACTTGTTATGCTCGACGATAATGGCTTAAACCAAATGATTCAACATCATATTGCTGAAGGAAAAGGATCAGCTCGTAGTGTCGAGATAGCAATGGAAGAATATTGTAATCGCCTTAAAAGCACAGGAGATCATTATCTTGCTGATAGAACATGCGATATTCGTGATGTTTTAGGTAGGGTTGTAGATATTCTTGATGGAAGAAGTAGAGAAAGATTTAACCTAACAGAACCGTCAATAATTGTTGCTGATGAAATTTTACCAAGTGATTTGGCATCGATAGATCGTAGATTTGCTATGGGATTTATAACTGTTGGAGGCAGTTATCAGAGCCACGCAAATATAATTGCCCGCACAATGGGTATCCCTTCTGTGTGCGGATTAGATAGTGAAATTTTGAATCCTCTTAATAATGGACGAGAAGTTTGTGTAGATGGTTATTCAGGTGAAATTTATATTACACCTAACGAGGGAACAGTAACATTATTTACCCATAGAATTAAACAAGAACATAGAGAAAAACAGTCTCTTATAGAATTAAGAGAAAAGAATATTTGTTTAGATAATGGAGAACAAGTAGAGGTTTGGGCAAATTGTAATGATCCCGAAGATATAACACTTGCAATAAATAATGGTGCAAAAGGTATAGGGCTTGTCAGAAGTGAAATTTTATTTATGAAAAGTAGTTTACCAACACTAGAAAGTCAATATAAATTTTATTGTGAATGTATAAAAGCAGCCAAAGGCAAGCCTATAACGATTCGAATATTCGACATAGGAGCAGATAAACAGGTAGATGGCATAATATCTGAAAAAGAAGCTAATCCAGCCCTCGGTATGAGAGGTATTCGTTTACAATATAAATATAAAGAATTATTTATGCAGCAAACCCAAGCACTATTTATGGCTGCTGATAAGCAGGGGACTGTCAATGTAATGTTACCAATGGTTTCAACAGTAAAAGATGTTGTGGATTATTTAGAAATGGTTAATGAATTGAAAAAACAATTACTAGACGACAAAATTATTCAAAAAGATAATGTAAAATGGGGTATTATGATAGAAACACCTGCTGCAGCTATTATAAGTGACGAGCTTGCAAAATATGTAGAGTTTTTCTCAATTGGGACAAATGACCTAACTCAGTATACTATGGCAGCGGATCGTATGAGTACTGACACAGTTATGTATTATGACCCTCTCCACCCAGCAGTTTTGAAACTTATTGATATTACAGTTAAAAATGCAAAAAAGGCTGGTATAAAAGTTTCAATTTGCGGAGAGAGCGCAGCTGATGCAGAGTGTGCAAAAGCATATATTGATTTAGGGGTACGCTATCTTTCAATGGCCCAAAATGCTATGATTCCTATAAAGCGGAGATTATTGGAAGATTATCCAACTCGTTGTTGAATTATGTAAATTTACACATTTTTATATTGTTGTTATTGTGTAAATATAATGAAATGAAAAAAAACAGTAGAAATTTTTATAATTTAGTGTTATCATATGTTAAAAGATATTATAAATCTTTGATATGAAATAAAACATCCTTTAAGGAGGGTTATTTATGAAACTTATATTTGCTATTATCAATAAAGAAGATTCTACAGAAGTATCTCAGGCTTTGACAAAATCTAAATTCTCAGTTACAAAGCTTGCTACAACTGGTGGATTCCTTATGGCTGGTAATATTACACTTATCATTGGTACAGAAGATGATAAAGTTGATGAAGTAATTGAAACTATCAAGGCTCATTCACAGAAACGTCAGGAAATTGTTCCTTCAACAGCTACATATGGCATCGGAGTTACAACAGCATTCCCATTGGAAGTTACAGTTGGCGGTGCTACAATTTTTGTTGTTCCTGTTGATAAGTTCTTAAAAGTATAATGTTGTTAAACACATTTACCGGTAATATGAATATTAAAGAAAGCCTCCTTGGTGCACTGGCAGCAGGGCGGCTTTCTCATGGTTTGCTTCTGTGTGGTGAAAAAGGTATGGGAGTAAACCATTTTGCTTTTTTATTGGCTTGTGATATTATCGGCACAAGCGATTTGGACAGTATAAAACAAGGTAAAAACCCTTTGGTTCAAGTAGTGCATGGCGAAGGTGCAAGTGGACTAATAAAAGTTGATAAAATAAGACAAATAAATGAAAATGTTAATTTTTCATCTATCAGCGGTGAAAAGCGAGTTGTAATTATTCAAAATTGCGAAAACTTTAACTCAAATTCTGCAAATGCTCTTTTAAAAAATTTGGAAGAACCAAAAGATGATATAACATATATTTTGACTACCAATCAACCTCAGTCAATTATGCCAACTATTCGTTCGAGATGTTCGATATATACTTTAAGTTGTCCCAAAAAAAATGAAGTTAAGCAGTTTTTTATTGATGAAGATGTTGATATGGATACAATTGAAAGATTTATTTCAATTTATGGTGAAAATATCGGAAAAATAAAAAATGTCATTTTTAATGATAAACGATATGCCATATTACAAAATGCAGTGTCTACTTATAAATATATAAAGCAGAATAACGCATATGAAGTATCGAAATTATGCTATATTTACAATAAAAATAAAGAAGATTTTAAGCTTTTTCTTGATGATTTGATAGATATTTGTCATAGAAATTTATCAATACAAACAGTTTATATTATCAATACAATTCAAAAGTATAAACAAATTATAGAAAATAATGTTAACTTGAACTTAGTAATTGAAAATTTTGCTATTGAAATAACAAAATAATTGCATTTTTAAAGTATTTTTTATAAAATATAAATAGATAATAGTTTTTAAGAAAGGATATGCAAATTTTGCATTTTGATAAATGATTAAAGTTATAGGAGTACGATTTAAAGAAAGCGGAAAAGTTTACTTTTTTGATCCATCTGAATTTGATATTAATAAAGGAGATTATGTTATCGTAGATACTGCAAGAGGGCTTGAATGTGGACTTGTTGTACAAGGCATACATGAAGAAAGTGAAGACAAAATTGTAAAACCTCTCAAATCTGTATCCCGAATTGCGACTAAGCAAGATATAGAAAAGATGAATCAAAACCGTAAAGATGAAAAAAAGGCTTTTGAAATCTGTCTTGAAAAGATTGAGAAACATAAACTGGAAATGAAACTTATAGATGTTGAATATACTTTTGACAGAAGTAAAGCATTATTCTACTTTACAGCAGATGGTCGTGTTGATTTTAGAGAATTAGTTAAAGAATTAGCCCAGGTTTTCCGTACAAGAATAGAACTTCGTCAAATTGGAGTTAGAGATGAAAGTAAAATGATGGGTGGTATTGGAGTGTGTGGACAACCATTTTGTTGTTCAAGATTTCTTTCGGATTTTACACCTGTAAGTATAAAAATGGCTAAGGAACAAGGACTTTCGCTTAACCCTACAAAAATCAGTGGTAGCTGTGGAAGGCTTATGTGCTGCCTTAGTTATGAACAAAATGTTTATGAATATCTTAATAGTATTACTCCTGGTGTAGGCAGTCTTGTTGAAACTGATGAAGGAACAGGTATTGTGAGCGAAGTAAATCTTCTTTCGGGAAAACTTAAAGTGAAACTTGATAAAAATAAAGAAGGAGCACCTAAAGATTATAATGTTGATGATATAAGGGTTTTGCGTAAATCTGGCAAGACTCATACAGATAAAAACCTTGAAAAGGAACTTAAAAAGCTTGAAGATTGATTGGTGATTTATTCACAAAATTTATAGTTGCATATTTTACACTTTTGTAGTAGACTATATTTGAGCAATTAAGCTTTTAATTATAATGGAGGTAATTTAATCATGGCATACAGAATTACAGATGCTTGCATTGCTTGCGGTTCTTGCGCAGGTCAGTGTCCAGTAGAAGCTATCTCAGAAGGCGATATCTACGAAATCAACCAGGACGTATGTATCGAATGTGGTGCATGTGCAGCACAGTGCCCAGTAGAAGCTATCGTTGAAGAATAATTTAATGATATGAAGGACAACTGCGAAAAAACGCAGTTGTTCTTTTTTTGTTAAAATTTGCAATATATAATATAATAAATATAATAGAAATTGCAGTTGAAGGTTATATAATATGGTAAGTTTAGAAAATAATGTTTTGTTTCATGGAATGAACAAATCAGAAATACAAGAAATTATTTCAGTAATACCACATATGATTAAAAAATTTGATGAACAAGATGTTATTGTGCATCAGGGAGATATTGTAGACAATATAGGAATAGTTATAGACGGAAATGTTATTGGTAAAAAATATACTCCAGATGGCGAGGAAATAATAGTTTCAAAAATGAATGAAAGACAAGTCTTTGGTGATATTCTATCTGGTGCGAATGGATTTGCAAGTCCAGTTACAGTGCAAGCAATAGAAAAATGTACCGTTTTGTTTATAGATTATAATCGGCTTATTTCTTCTGATCATGAGCTTATACATAAAGTATTACGGAATATGATACAAAATATATCTATAAAATACTTTTTACAGAATAAAAGAACGGATATACTTATGCTAAAAAGTGTTAGAGAAAAAGTTATAACTTATTTGAAATGGCAAAGTGACATTAAAGAAGCTAAAACATTTTTAATAGACCTTGACCGCCGACTAATGGCAGATTTTTTAGGAGTAGATAGAAGTGCTCTTTCGCGAGAACTTTCAAGAATGAAAAAAGATGGAATTATAGATTATTATAAAAATAGGTTTACATTGTTGATTTAAAGAAATTGTAGTGCTATTATTATATCAATATACTAAAATAATATGAGAGGTGCATTTATGCTTACACTTGATAAAGCTAAGGAGATTTTAGCGAGAACAACAAAAGAACCACATCTTATTCTTCATGCTAAAAATGTTATGTATGCTATGGGAGGACTTGCAAAACATTTTGGAGAAAATGTAGAACACTGGCAGGCAATTGGATATCTACACGACTATGATTATGAACAGTATCCTGATGAACACCTTCAGCATACAGCAGAGCCACTTAAATCAGAAGGTTTAACTGATGAAGAAATAAGAACGATTCTTGCACATGGCTATACTGTTTGCAATGATGTTGAACCTATTACTACAATTGAAAAGTCACTTTTTACAGTTGATGAATTAACTGGTATTATACAAGCAGCAGCAAGAATGAGACCAGCAGGAATTACAGATATGGAAATTTCCAGTTTCATGAAAAAATTTAAAGACAAGAAATTCGCTGCTAAATGCAATAGAGAAGTTATAAAAAAAGGCTGTGAAATGCTAAACATGGAAGTTAAGGATGTTGCATCTATTTGTATTGAAGCAATGAAAGAACATGCTGATGAACTTGAGATTGGTGCAAAATAATAGGAGAGAGTTGTCTTAATGGCAACTCTTTTTATTTTTGTATTTTAGACTTTGTTTATGATATTAGACTATGTTATAATGATAATAATTTTCGACGCCATGTTTCTATAAATAGATTATTGAAATGCCAAAAAATTAAAAGTAAAAATATTTTCACTTGGTTTCAATGATGTATTGATTTTTAACTGTTGAATAGTTTGTGGGCAAACTTAAAATGCTATTATCATTGTTATTAAACTATAAGGTACAATTATCTATAAAATTTATGATAAACTTACTCACACATATTTTAATCATTATAGAATAGTGAATTTTCTAGATCAATGTTTGCTTCAATCTGATTTATTTTTACAACAAAACGGATATAAAGTTATTTAAAATAATCAAAGCATAAATGGTGGATAATAATATATTAGATGATATTAATATAAAGCTATTGCAAGATATTTAGATTGTGCAAGTATGGGTAATTGGTGAGTGCTCATTCATAAAAAATATATATCAAGAGTAAAAGATGAAAAAATTTTTATAGAGTGAGAGTTTGAAAAGCCTAAAGCAAGACCATATGATACTGTTAGCAAGCGTAATGTGAATATCATGGAAAGAGAAAATTGAGAGAGAATAGTTTTTACCTAGCAAAATGTAGTAACTATATACAACGGAACTATAAAAATTGTTTATGGAGTGGTTTGTGGCATTAATATAAAATATTATCATTTAGCTATATGAATAATGTAATGACAATTTATATGGTGATGTATTATTTTGAATTTTTAAATTACTAATAGTATATATTTACATACTTATATTAGAATCTTAATATAAAAATAGTAGTAAATAAAATATAAATAATAAAAAAGCACCTTTTCGGGTGCTTTTTTATTATAAAACTTTTGAAAGAAATTCTTTTAATCTTTGATTTTTAGGATGAGAAAAAAATTCTTGAGGCTCACCTTCTTCAGCAATTATACCTTCAGAGATGAACATTACTCTGCTAGCAACTTCTCTAGCAAATCCCATTTCGTGAGTAACAACAACCATAGTCATGCCTTCTTTTGCAAGTTCTTTCATAACATCAAGAACTTCGCCAACCATTTCAGGGTCTAGGGCAGAAGTAGGTTCGTCAAAAAGCATTACATCTGGATGCATTGCAAGTGCACGAACAATAGCAACACGCTGTTTTTGACCACCTGAAAGCTGGTTTGGGTATGCCATTGCTCTATCCTTGAGTCCTACACGATTTAGAAGTTCTAAAGCTTCTTTTTCAGCTTCTTCTTTGCTTTTTTTGAGCAGTTTTATTGGACCTAATGTCATATTCTGTAAAATAGTCATATGTGGGAAAAGGTTAAACTGCTGAAAAACAGTCCCCATTTTTTGACGATGAAGGTTGATATCTATTGATTTATCGGTGATATCAGTGCCTTCAAAATATATATGACCGCCTGATGGCTCTTCTAAAAGGTTTAATGTGCGAAGGAATGTACTTTTGCCACTACCAGATGCACCAATTATTGCAAGAACTTCGCCTTTTTTTATTTCTGTTGAGATTCCTTTGAGAACCCTCATACCGTCAAAATCCATTGTGAGGTTGTCAACTTTTATCAATACTTCGTTAGTGGTCACTTGTTCTTAACTTCCTTTCTAATTTTCCTACAAGGCTTGTGAGAATCATTACAAGCACAAGATAAATAAGAGCAACAGCAAAAATTGGCATAAATGCTGAGAATGTTCTGCCACGAATAAGGTCGCCAGCGCGTGTGAGGTCTGTGATTGTTACATAACCTGCAACAGATGTTTCTTTGAGTAGTGCAATAAACTCATTACATAAAGAAGGGAGCACATTTTTAAGTGCTTGTGGAATAATTATATACCACATTGTTTGTATATAGCTAAACCCCAATGAGCGACCTGCCTCAAATTGGCCTTTTTCGATAGACATAATACCACTACGGAATATTTCTCCCAAATATGCACCACTGTTAATACCAAACGCCATTGTTGCAATTCCGACAGCATTTGTTGATGATGCAAAAATTATATAGTACATAATCATAAGTTGTACAACAACAGGAGTTCCACGAATAACTGTTAGATAAATTTTGCTTATGAAATTGAGAATACTCAATATAGGACGAATGGGTCCATGCAGTTTTTTGTGGTTCATATCATAAGACGAACGAATTACTGCAACAAGTACACCTATTATTGTACCAATGATAACAGCAAAGAAGGCGATTTGTAATGTCACAATAAGGCCATCAACAAGCCATTTCCATTTGTCACCTTCGATAAAATTAAGTATAAATTGTGATTTCAGATTTTCAAACCAAAGGGCCATTATTTCCTCCATAGACAGATAATGAGGGCAGAATTACTGCCCTCTTTAATTTTGATAAATTATTTTGTAGGAATATATTTTTCAATAATTGTTGCGATTGTGCCGTCTGCTTTAAGTTCTTCCAAAGCTGTATTTAGCTTATTGAGAAGGTCTGTATTTCCTTTCTTTACACAGATTGCATAGTCTTCAACTGCATATTCTGTATCAAGAATTTTAAGTCCTTCATTTGAAGAAACAAAGTTCTTTGCAGGTTCTTTATCTATGATGATACAGTCAATTTTGCCAGATGTCAATGCCGATACTGCGTCCGCACCAGATTTAAATTCATTAAGTGTGCATTTTGTTTTACCATTTTCGATGTCGTCAGCAAAGTAAATAGCGCCTGTTGTTGAAATTTGAGCACCAATTTTATATGTTGCATCTTCTGCATATAAATCATCAACTGTTTTGATAGGACTATCTTCTTTTACTATAACTGCTTGTACCCCTGTTGCGAAACTATTTGTAAAATCAACTGACTGAAGTCTGTCTTCTCTAACAGTAAGACCAGCCATACCAATGTCATATTTTCCTGATGACACTGACGCAATAATTGAGTTGAAGTCCATATTTATAACTTCAAATTCTAATTCGAGTTTTTCAGCTAATGCTGCAGCAATTTCAATATCGATACCTACAAAAGATTGGTCATCAGCTATATATTCGTATGGTGGAAAGTCTGCACTTGTTGCAAGTGTAAGTTTTGTTTTTTCATCTTTAGATGAGTTGCTCCCACAAGCCACAAGTGAAAGAGCCATTATGCCGGCAAGCATAATTGAAAGTAATTTTTTCATAATCTATCTCCTCATTTCTTATGTTCAATTTTTTGTATGAACATACTATACAACTAAAATTTGATTAAGTCAATAGCAAATATGAATATTTTTACAATTTTATTGATATTTTATTTAATTGTATTAATGGCAATGGTTTAATAAATATTGCAAAAATATTAGCGATTTGTTAAAAATAGCAAATAATTTTTAATAAATATGTATTTTTAGGTTATAAAATTCTAAATATACATTATTTTTGAATGAATATTTAACAAAAACTGTATATTGTTTGTAGTCAAAGTCAAAAAGAAAATAAAATAATGTTGCTAGATATAATAGTGAATAATAAAAGCGGCTTAAAAGCCGCTTTTTTAATGATTATTGAATTTTTTTCTTTTAAAGCTAATAACAATTTCTTTTGCCAAATCCACAGCGTTTTTCAACTGTTTACGATAAATTATTATATAGACAATCATGCCTATTAAACTTATAGCAAATTTTACAATGAAATTATGGCTGAAAACACACGCACCGAATACAATTAAGAACATAATAAGTATAACAATAGTTGTACGCTTTGCATTTACTATACTACAATAAAATTTTTGACCTACTATTGTTCTATAAAGAAACATAATAATATTTGATGCCGCCAGAGCTATACATACACCATAAAGGCCAAAACTAGGGGCTAACCATATACAGAAAAGTATATTGAATATAACTGAAAGTGCAATACCTATTGTGTCATGAATCGGTTTTTTAACAATTGAAATGCCATAAACAGTGGTTTCGGCAATAATTGAAAAAATAGGAACTAGTAACATAATAGGAAAAACATCTACACCACTCTTATATCCTGGGCCTAAGAAAAAGAATATAATATCTTCAAAAGCTAAAATAAGACATAGGAACTCTACTATTAAAAATGTTAGGTAGTCATGAACTTGTTTGATTTTTTCTTGTTCAGTTTTATAATTTGCATAAATAAAAGCTGACCAAAAAGTAGCAAAACCAGCTTGTACCAATGCGACAACATTACTTAAAAGACTGACCATACTGAAAACGCCAGCAGGAGCAGCGCCGATTGTTTTTGAAATATAAACTTTTGAAAAAAGACCGTTTAACCACAGCATAATTGCGGTAGGGGCAAGAGCAAGGCCATAAGGCATAAGCGTATTATTTGCTTTTGTAAAAAGAACAGAGCTAGAGAATGTAACTCGGCTTCTATTAGGCCATAAGAACACAAAAGAAAAAATTGCCATACCAATGAGAACCCAAAGCACCATATTATCAAATGAAGGATTGATAAATACTGCTATTAGATAAAACATTTTTGAAAAGAATTGCATTGCAACACTTTCAAAAGTATAAAGTTTTATATTACCTTCCATACGATACATAATGTTAATATATCGTCCAATCATAGACATAAATGCGTTTAAAAACAATAATGCCAGGTAAATGTTATTCAAAGGATCAACAAAGAATACTGATAGAACTTGCTGCGGAAAGAACACACAACATATAATACAAGTAAGAACCAAAAAGATTGATGAAATCCCAAAACATGTACCAAATAAGGCGTCTTTGTCTAGTGGGTTAGGAGGTTCGTTAAAGAATCGAATAAATGACTGGTCAAGTCCTAAAATACAAATATTCATCAAAAGTGTGGAAGCGGATATAAATATATCAACTTGGCTCCATACTGCAGGGTCTACCAACCATGCGACTAATAAAAGTGAAACACCATATATGACAAAGTTGACTAGTGTAGCAATTGAATACTTTAATATTGAAGCCAAAAAACATATTGGCGACATGGAGGATTTTTCTTTCAATTTTTATACCTCCTACATGAATTTTTTTATATTATTTAGATATTCTTGCTGTTGTCGCTTAGAAACACGTGTGTTTTTAATGTGCCCATAAATTCTACCGGCCCAAACAGACAAGGGCCCAAAAATTTTGAGCTTTGCAGGGTCTACTCTAATAAAATACATTGCATGAAGGCCTATAAGTGAAAAATATTTAAGCCAACTGAATTTTGGCTTAAAATGATCGAAAGGTTTGCGATCCCCCTCATCGTTAATAAGAACATTTTCTAGCACATCAGCCATACGAATATAGCTTGGTGTTTCTGTGAAATCATAGTGACTTAGCATTAACTTTTCATCAATAGGGAATTTTGGATTGTCTATAGTAAATGATTTTTTAAAGTCTTCATATTTATCAATAAAGTCACAGCTTTTGTAAATAACAGGGTCGTATTCCCACTCAAGAGGGTAAGGACGAACAACAAAGCAACTTTTTTTAGCAAAATAAATTTCTGCAATTGATGTACTCATCCATGAGAAAATTGTATCGCTAGCTTTTATCCATTGTTTTACAGAGTATTTTGTAATAAGATGAAAATTATTGTGTTTTTTATCCATTTTTTCTAGTATTGGACTATTCCATTCGCTTGGATGTCTGCGATAAATAAATTCTACATTTTGACCTTCATCACTAGAAAGAAATTTGTCAACCCAGTCTAGAGTTGTATTCATTGTTTTTTGACTTGTTATTTTGAATTGGTCAAAACCTACACCAGCCAATTTATTTAGTTCCTCAACTTCTTGCTCTGTCATATACGCCGTTGAAAAAGATGAAATGTAAAGGGCAAGTTTTTTATTTTTGTCAAGACCAAATTCTTCACAAAGCGAATCTTTATCTTTATAATAGCCATCAAATTGTTCACGGAGAAAGTCCATTTGAATAGGTCCTGTTATTGCTGTGTTTTCGATAGGAACACCGTATTTTACAATACGGTCTCTTGCTTGAGTTCCCCAGCAAGTGTGCATGGCGTAAGAAGCAGATTGTCCACAGTTAAAAAAAGGACTGTTTTCCTGCTCTTCACTCAGTACTTGCTCCCAATGAAGGTTTACAACCTTGTTACATTTACCAACATTGTTATAAACAAAGCTATTCATAGTTTTATCATCATACATAGCGGAAGCAACTAGGACTTTTGGCTTTTTATATGTAAAATATTTAAGCTTTTTTCTATCTAAAAGTTGTCGTATATCAACTGTATATCCGCGTTTTTCCAATTCTAGTTTTAATAGACATATACTTTCGTACTCTCTAACCACATGTTCATATAAAATCAAAAAATCAAGTCCCATTTTATTTACCTTTCAAATAGTATCTGTGTGAACTTTGGAAGTCCTTTTACAACATCAAGATGCAACCCATCATAAAATTCGTCTTGAGTGAATATATTTTTTTCATTATATTCATAGTTCAAAACTGTTGTATATGGGTCAACTGAATCAATAAATTTAAATATATAATTTGATAGTCCAAGTTCATCTACAACTAAATCTTTTATAGAATTATCAAGAGGCGGCATAACTGTATAAGTTTTTATACCGCGCTTTTCACATTCTTTCATAAGTTCAACGTATCGTTCAACATCTAATTCATCAAAATAATAATTTTTGCATACATCAAAAATTTTACCCGCAAATTCTTCAAGATTTTTTCGATATTTTCTTGGAGAGCCGTCTTCATAATAATAGTCGCTTTCTTTCCAATGCCCCTCGTCTTTTTCAGCTACATTTTTTTCACCCTTAATAAAAAACTTTATTTCATTAAGCATTTCAATATTATAGTTGAAGTTTAGCATATAGGCAAAAGGATTTGTTGCGATAGTTTTTATTTGACTCATTCTATCTTTATAATAATTTTCATTGAGAGTATAAAAACTTATTCCAAAATAAATAGTCTTTAAATTTGGATTTGTATCCATTGCATACTCAAGCAAATCCATACTCTCATTCAGGCTTGCCCCACCAAAACTGAGCATTTTAACATCTTCACCGGTGTAGCTTTCTACAAGCTTAATATCAAAATGAGCCATTCGACTATCGCCAAAAATAACTATATCACTTGGCTCTTGATTGTACTGTCTTACCCTGACAATAGCGCTGTCATCAACATATTCATTATTTTTAAAGCCAAAATAGTTATAAGGTTCAAAATATATAAAAATACCAAAATAAATGATTATTGGTAAAGCTATTATAGCTAATTTTTTTATAAGTTTCAGCATAAAAACCTCACTTCTTATAAATTGTTTAAATCATATTATATAATATTAGCCATTATTTGTAAATAAATACAAAAAATCGACAAACTTTAAATTGTAAACTCGGATTTAACTTTTGTGGTTTGTATTGTATTTTTATTATACATAAGATATAATTAACAAGAGTATATTCAATTTTAATTTTAAGTGAGGTTTTTATATATGTCTAAAAAAGTACTTGTTACAGGTGCAGATGGTTTTATTGGTTCACATCTTACACAGCAACTTATCAGGGAAGGTTATGATGTAACAGCATTCTGTGCTTACAATTCTTTTGGTACATGGGGTTGGGTTGATTCCTTTTCTAAAGAAGAAAAGAATGCTCTAAATGTTATTATGGGTGATATTCGTGACCCTAATGGTGTTCGTACGGCAATGCAGGGCATAGACACTGTTTTCCACCTGGCAGCTTTAATAGCTATCCCATTTTCTTATTACTCACCTGATACTTATGTAGATACAAATATCAAAGGGACATTAAATGTTTTGCAAGCAGCAAGAGAGCTTGATACACGCAGAGTTCTTGTAACTTCAACAAGTGAAGTTTATGGTACTGCAAAATATGTTCCTATTGATGAAAATCACCCTTTCCAGGGGCAAAGTCCATATTCTGCCACTAAAATAGGTGCTGATAGAATTGCTGAAAGTTTTTACCGCTCATTCAATACACCTGTAACTATTGTAAGACCATTTAATACATTTGGACCTAGACAGTCAGCAAGAGCTGTTATTCCTACAATTATCTCTCAGCTTCTTGCAGGTAAAGAAGAGATTCATCTTGGCTCGTTGACACCAACAAGAGATTTCAACTATGTAAAAGATACAGCTAATGGTTTTGTTACAATCGCAAAACATGATAACACAATTGGACATGAACTCAATATTGCTACCGAAAAAGAAATTTCTATCGGACAGCTGGCTGAGGAATTGATTAGACAGATAAATCCTAATGCAAAAATTGTTACAGATACAGATCGTCTACGCCCTGAAAAAAGTGAGGTTAATCGTCTTCTTGGTACAGCTAAAAAACTTAATGGATTAACAGGTTGGAAACCAAACTATACATTTGAAGAAGGTCTTGCTGAAACTATTGAATGGATTAAAGACCATATGGGTTCATACAAGACTGATATTTATAATGTATAAATAACAAAGGTTGTTATTTATGGATAGTTTGAAAAATAAGTTCAATAATTTTAAGCAAAAGCCTATGCTGGTATACGGTATGGGCTGTTTGATTTTGTTTGCAATTTCGTTTTTGTTTACATATTACTTTAGGGTAATTTATTTAGCTGATTGGTTAAATCAAATTAATGGTACAATAGGTATTTTTATTGCTTTAGCTGTAATGTGGACTGTTTTTTATTTTTCATCAAAATTTAAAAATAAAAATTTGTTCATGACTTTGCTATTGTTTGCATTAGGCGCAGCATTTTGTTTCGCCACGCCACCTAATCAGGTGCCTGATGAACAGAGCCATTTTTTGCGTGCACATGCAATGGCACAAGGACAATTAGGCTTTGATGAAAATCATTGTTATCCAAATGATGTTAATCTTCTTATGAAGTATTTTCCTATTATGTATAATAATGGCTATCCAGCAAGGGAGGGCGCCACTATTTATAATAGATTTACTGACTATAAAAGAGCTGTGTATAATGGCGAAAAAGCCGAAAACATAAGCATTATAATTTTCCAGGTTATACCATATATTCCAGGTGCAATAGGAATATTTATTGCTAGAGCCATCGGATTTGGAGCGTTAGGCGCTTATTATGCAAATCGACTCGCAAATTTGGTTTTCTTTTGCATATGTGCGTATTGGACGCTGAAATTCAGTGGCAAGTTTAGAATAATAATGTTTACTCTTATGGCCATGCCACTTACTGTGTTTATTTATGCTTCATGCAATACAGACAGTATTTTATTTCGGTTGATGTTTCTTATGTTTTCAACCATTTTTAGCGAAAAATTCGATAATTTAAAGGCAACTATTTTCACATTATGTTTTGCTGTTTTATGCGTTCATAAAATGAGTTATATTGTATTTTTACCTTTATTTTTATGTGTAAACAAAGAAAATTGGAAAGTAAAAATAAAAAATAAAAAAATAGGTAAAATAGTGTATTTGTTCATAACTATTGTTGTATTTTTGGTTTTGTATAAAGGAATGAACTTTTATGTACAGCTGTTTTCTAATTACGGCGATATAGTTCGCCCAATTATAGATTCTAATCCGGCGGAACAATTAAAGTTTATTTTAAGATACCCATTAAGATATTCAGTAGTATTTTTGAACACACTTAAAAACAACTCATTCTTCTTGTTTAGTGGAGGACTTTTGGGCTGGCTTGATATAAAATTGCCACTTATAAATTACCTCACACCACTTGTTATCGTTTTCTCTGTTGTAAAACAATCGGATGTTTTTGACAAAAAAGATATAAATAAAACCTTGATGTTTTTTGTTTGTAGTATTTTGACTTATGGTGTAGTTATGACGGGATTGTATTTATCTTGGACGCCTGTCACATTACCACAAATAATAGGACTGCAGATGCGTTATATGTGCCCTGCGTTTCTCGGATTTTGTATGATTATCGGTCAATATTTTTCAAAGAGAACAGCAAAAAATATTACAAATACAGATTATTCATGCATATGTACCAGCTATATTTTTACAATATTAACTGTTGCATTGATGCTTATTGCTTATTATTTACCAGAAAGGGCGGTGGCATTTGTTGCTTAACTGCATAATTTCATTTTTGGCAATTATAGTGTTTGCTTTTGCATTGCATACAATTTACAATCTTAAAGCATCGCTCACACCTTTAGTTTCACTTGCTATTTTGATAGATATTAACATTGTTTTTGCAATGTTTGATATGTTAAAAGAGGGCGTATGGATCACATACGCAACTTCTATTTTTGCTTTAGTATATGCAATTTATAAAAATAAAGATAAAATATCTGAAACTATAAATAGTTTTTTATCACCAGGAGTTATATTTTTTGTTATCAGTAGTCTTGCAATGCTTACTTTTTTGAGCATTCGACAGCCACTTATGAGTGAATGGGATGAATTTTCATTTTGGGGTATAAGTAAAAATCTTATGAAAATTCATGACCAACTTTATACATTTTATCCTTCTAGTATGATAGGAAATTCAACGCCACCATCATTAGGCGTACTAGCTTATTATTTTCAGTGGTCAGTACCAGAGTTTTCTGAATGGATTTGCTTTTTTGGTTATGATGTAATGTTCTTTGCTTGTTACAGTGCATTTACTTCTGCTTTTGACAGAAAAGGATGGAATAACTCGTTTTTTGTTTACCTTTTCGGATTTCTATGTCCATATATTTTCGAGGTTTATACAAAAATAATTTATCTTGAGCCAGTATATATAACAACTTACGCTGATGTACCACTGGGAGTAATGTTTGCGGGTATTCTCGCAACGTATATTTTCTCCAGTGACAACAATAGTCGAGATATTTTACCGGTTTTACCTATAATCATGATGCTGACAATGATAAAAGATATGGGCCTTGCTCTATCGTGTATAGCGGCATTCATTATTTTCTTTGATTTGATAGTTGGGAAAAAAGAATTTTCGTTTTTTAAGATTAAAGGTGTTTTGGGAAAAATTTTGGCTGGAGCAACAATGGTTGGTACAGCAGGAATGTCGTTTGTAAGCTGGTCGTTACATATGATTAAAGTTCTTGAAAGAAATCCTTTTGAGCTTGGTGGAGTTACCAATATGGGACAAGTCGAGATGCTGATTACAGGCATTAAAGAACTTTTAATCGGACCTCGAAGTCAAAAGTTTATTGATGTGACAGACCAAATGTACCATGCTTTTTTTGATTTTAAAATAAGCATGTTTGGTAGTGGATTTGTTTTGTTTATTATTATAACAATTTTGTTTGTGCTTAGTTTTGTTTTTGGTAATAAAATTAGTAAAAAACGTACACTTATGATGTATATTACAAGTGTAATAGGTTTTTTGGGATATTATATTTTTCACCTTTTTTTATATGTATACATTTTTAGAGATCAAAATGCTTATGGGTTAGCAAGTTACAATAGGTACATATACCCATACTATATTGGTTGGCTTTGTCTAGCTGTTTTCGCACTTTGTTTGGCTATTAGAGATGGAAAGCGATTTTTTGCTAAAAGTACTTTATTTGGATTTATAGGTGTCACATTTCTTTTGTTTAATTTTTATATAAGCTATGATAATATTTTCGTAGAGTGTAATGATCGTTCATTTGCAACACGACTTAATATTAAAGAAAAAGTAAAATATATTGAAGACGCGATAGAAGATGATGATGTCATTTATCTTTATTGTGGTGGAGATAATGGAGAACGATGGTTTATATACACGCATGAATTGGCATCAAATATTATTATAGAAGAGCGTAGCGTTGACACTGAAGGTTTGACAGAAGAAGAAAGAAAAGAAAAATACCAGAAGGTTTTCTACGAAAGATTCAAACAACAGGGAGTGACAAATGTTTTAATAGATTGCTCATCAAAAGAGTTTGAGAATTTGTTTGGTGATTTATTCGATTGGAACGTAGGAAATGTCGGACGGGACTCCATGGCCTATTACAAAGTTGTATATGAGGACGATTGGTTTCATTTTGAACTTATAAAAGGAGGTGAAGTTTTAGATGCTTAATAAAGCTAAAACAATAACTTCCAAAAAGATAATAGTATTTACATCAATTTCGTTAATCGTCTTGTTTATTTTTAATGGAATTGCACAGTTTGTAGTCGAATCAGTATCAAGAAAAAATGGTAGTCTTATAGAGAAAAGGCTTACAGTAGACGATTTCTTCTGTGATGGAATGAAAAAGCTTGAAAATGGCGAATGGCAAACCACCGATAATGACCCTAAAATGATTATTGAAGAAAAACAAAAAATTACTAGTATATATTTTTATATGGAAAGCAGTATGTTTCCCGGTGAAATGACAATGTATTACACTGAAGAAGGAGATGCAGGATTTTCTGAAAGAAAAAGAATTTGGGCAATACCTGTACAAGGTGAGAAAAACTGGTACTGTATTGATATGAATATGAAAAATGTAACTTCGATAAGGATAGACCCTACAATGTATCGGGGGAATATAATTAAATTTGGAGATTTTATATTTAATGAAGAAATGTCGTTTATTGGCTATTTTGAAATTTCATACGGTACAGTATTTAATTTTATTGTTTATACTGGGCTAATTAGTTCTATTATCAAATTTATAGTTGAAATTTTAACAAGAAATTTTGACTAAAAATAGATTTATTAAAATTAACTGAAAGGATGATGATGAATGCTTAATTGTATTTTAGGCCTCGTTGCTGTAATGATATTGGCTTTTTCAATATACTCTTGTGCAAATCTAAGACCAGCTAGTACACCGCTAATTTCATTGTCTTTAATAATTGATATTGTTATAGTTGGAGCTATTTTTGGCGCTTTGAGATATGGCGTTTACACTGCGTATTTTATATCAATTATTACATTCAGTATATCAGTTTATAAAAATAAAAATAATATAAAACAAAAAATAAGTGGCTTTTTTACACCCGGAGTGACCCTTTTTGCTATTTCAAGTATTTTGATGCTTATATTTTTGAGTTGTAAAAAGCCATTAATTCATCAGTGGGATGAGTATTCTTTTTGGGGTATGAGTCGGAAATTGCTTAAAGAGCATGATACGCTTTACACATATTTTAAATCTAGTATATTAGGCAAGTCATATCCTCCAGCATTGCCAATATTGACTTATTTTTTTCAGTGGTTTACCCCTGCATTTTCAGAGTGGATGTGTTTTTTTGCATACGATGTAATGTTTTTCGCTTGTTTTTGTGCGTTTACATCTGTATTTGAAAAGAAAGATTGGAATAGTGCTTTTTTTACTTTTTTGATTGGTTTTATAACTCCTTATTTTTTTGCAGTAAGATTTTTGCAAGGTTTTATGGAGCCTATGTATATTAGCCTTTACGCGGATACACCTCTTGCTATGGTTTTCAGCGGAGTTATAGCTATATACTTTTTTTCTGATAAAAATAACGGTATCGATATATTTCAAATACTCCCAATTATTATGTTCTTGTCATTTATAAAAGATATGGGATTTGCTTTAAGCTGTATAGCAGTATTTGTAATTTTTGTAGATATGCTTGTAGGGAAAAAAGAGTATACATTCTTCAAACTTAAAGGCATTATTGCAAAATTTTGTTCTACTTTAAGTATGCTGATTGTTACATTTGGATCATTTTTCGCTTGGAGTTTTCATATGAGCCGAGTTCTTTCAACGGATCGTAGTGATGTGGGTGGATCAGGTGAAATGAGTATGGTCGGTATTGTGGTTAATGGACTTAAAGAGCTATTGTTAGGCCCACAAACAGAAAAGTTCGCTTATTTAGAAAGAAGATTTATTACAGCACTTTTTGATGTGAAAGTTTCTATGATAGGGCGGGGGATAGTGGTAATTTTTATGATTACCATCTTGTTTATAGTTTCGTTTCTATTATCTGATAAAATAGGAAAAAAAAGATGTTTAGCAATGTATATTACAAGTTTTATAGGATTTGTAGGATACTATATATTCCATTTGTTACTTTATGTATATGTTTTTGGAAATGAGGCATACTCTTTAGCAAGTTATGAACGATATATATATACATATTATATAGGATGGATGAATATGGCACTTTTCAATTTATATTATTCATCAAAAAATGGTAAAAAGAAATTGTCACAATCTGCGATAATAGGGTTTGGTTGTTGCATGCTAATGACATTTAGTTACTATGTTAAGCCCGAAAATATGTTTATAGGGATTAATGATAATATGTATGGAGCGAGAAAAGCAATTAGTGCTAAAACAGAAATAATAAAAGATAAATTAAATAGCGATGATGTGGTTTATTTTTATTGCGGTGATGACAGCGGTGAAAGATGGTTTACCTACACATTTGAATTGTCAAATACATACATTATTCCTAACCAGGGATTAAAATTTGAAGGCGACAAGGAAAAACGGCAAAAAGAATTATATGATCGTTTTATTGACTATGGTGTAACTCATGTAGTAATTGATACAGCAAGCAAAATTTTCGAAGATGATTTTGGTGAACTGTTCGATGAGCCTATGTATGGTATAGGTGGGAATGAGATTGCTTGTTATAAAGTAGATTACAAAAATGACATGATGAAATTTCATCTTGTAAAGAGAGGTGTGGCACAAATTGATTAAAAAAATCAAAGATGCTCAGATTCTATTTATAAGTATTAATATCGTCATAATATTATTTTTAATTGGATCTTTGGAAAATTATTTTAATTCAAAATCGATTTTTGAAAAATATGTTTCAAAAACATACATGATTGATTCTTTAGAAACTGATGCACTTAAATACATTGATGATGGATATTATCAAGCGACCGATAATGACCCTAAAATTATTATTAAAAATCCTGGCGAAGTATGCAGTATAAAGTTTTACATGGAATATTATACTTATCCAGGTGAGATAATGGTATATTTTAAAACAGATTCTAACCAGGAATATAATGAAAAAAATAGAGTATGGGCAAATCCAATAGAAGGATCTCCACACTGGTTTAAAGCGAAAATTGATTGTAAAAATATTTCAGAATTAAGAATAGACCCTACTATTTATCGGGGAAATAAACTCAAATTCGGTGTATTCGTATTGAATGAATATGAACCTTTAAACAGTTTTTTAACAATTACGCCTGATATTGTATTAAAATTTATTATTTATTCCGGAGTCATATCATCAATAATAAAACTTGTTTTCGAAATTTTAATAAAAAATAATGAATAACTATATAAAATTTAACAAATTAGTTGTATAATTATATACTATAATACAAAAATTAAACTAATTTTAATCAGGAGAATATAAATGGACAAAAAATTTATTCCTATTTCAGTTCCTAATTTCCCAGGAAATGAAGAAAAATATGTAAGCGAAGCAATTTCTTCCACATGGGTTTCAACTGCAGGCCCATTAATTCCAAAATTCGAAAAAGCAATGGCTGATTACATGGGCACAGAATATACAGTCGCAACAAATAGTGGTACATCTGCACTTCATCTTGCTTTAATTGATTCTGGTATCGGCCCTGGCGATGAAGTTATTGCGGCAGCTCTTACTTTTATTGCGGCAGTCAATCCAATTCGCTTTTGCGGTGCGGAACCGGTTTTTGTAGACTGTGATAAGTATTTTTGTATGGATCCTGATAGTGTTCAGTATTTTATTGACAACTATTGTGAAATGAAAGATGGAAAACTTATTAATAAAACAACAGGTGCACATGTTAAAGGTATGATTCCTGTTCATGTTTTCGGTAATATGGCAAATATGGAACGACTTATGGAAATTGCTGAAAAATATAATTTGTTTGTTTTAGAAGATGCAACAGAGAGCGTTGGCACATTTGTAACAGAAGGTAAGTATAAGGGACATCATCTAGGTACAATAGGTCATTATGGTGCATTGTCATTTAACGGCAATAAAGTTATGACAACTGGTGCTGGCGGTATGGCTATATGCCATGATGAACAGACAAGACATCATATGGCTATTTTATCAGAAGAAGCACAGGATATGAGCAAAAAAGAAGATAATCTTTTGTTTATTCATACAGAAGTTGGTTATAATTATCGTATGAATAATATCGCTGCTGCATTAGGTCTTGCCCAGCTTGAAAACCTTGAAAAATTTGTTGAGACTAAAAATAAAAACTATAAATTATATAAAGAACTTCTTGATGGTAAAAATGGATTGAAAATGATTGACTACACACCTGGTATTCGCTCAAGTATGTGGTTCTATCAGTTGTATCTTGATAATTGTACAATTACAAGAAATGAATTGATTGAAGGACTTGCAGAAAGAAAAATTCAGTCAAGACCAATTTGGCTGCTTAATCCGGACCAGGCTCCTTACAAAAATAGTCAGTGTATGCCTTTGACAAATGCCAGAGATTATGTAGGCAAAATTGTCAATATACCATGTTCTTCAAATCTAACTGAAGAGGATGTTAAAAGAGTTTGTGAAGAAATTTTGGATTTGACAAAATAAATTTAGTTAGAACACGGGAGAATCCCTATGCTTATAGACGATTTAATCATAAGTGAAGACATTACAGTTATTGATGCAATGCAGAAACTTAATGAGGTAGGAAAAAAAATTTTATTTGTTGCACCAGATTTTAAATTGAAAGCAGTGCTTACAGATGGTGATGTGCGAAGACACATTCTTCACGGTGGAAAATTAGATGCAAAAGTGGGCGAGATGGCAAACTATAATTTTCATGCACTTTCTGTCAGTCAGCGTAGCCAGGCTTCTACTGAGATGATACAACAATCTATTTCGGCAATTCCTTTGCTAAATAAAGATGGTAAGATAGCAGATGTGGTGTTTCTTGACGAAAGCAGTATAACAGTAAATAGTGCTTTAAATTTACCAGTTGTCATTATGGCGGGTGGCCTCGGAACAAGATTGTATCCATATACTAAAATCCTTCCAAAGCCTCTTATACCTGTAGGTGAAAAGCCAATTGTTGAACATATTATAGATAGATTTAAGGCATTTGGCTGTAAAGATTACAAGATGATTGTTAATCATAAGAAAAATATGATAAAAGCATACTTTAATGAACTTGTAGATAAAGATTATAGTGTTGATTTTGTTGAGGAAGAAGTTTTTCTTGGAACTGGTGGAGGTTTATCGCTATTAAAAGGTAAAATAAATACCCCATTTTTTCTAACAAATTGCGATGTACTTATCGAAGCAGACTACAATGATATTTACAGATTTCATAAAAAAAATGGAAACCTTATAACTGTGGTTTGCGCTTTAAAACATGTTACAATTCCTTATGGCGTATTCAATCTCAATGAAGAGGGCGAAATCGAAAGTGTTACTGAAAAACCTACAATGAATTTTCTTACAAATACGGGTATGTACCTTGTTGATGAAAGAATTATTGAAGAGCTTGAAAATAATAAGTCAATATCTTTCCCTGAAATTATGGAAAAATATAGGAAAAATGGATTTAAAGTTGGGGTTTATCCAGTAAGTGAAGATAGTTGGATGGATATGGGCCAATTAGAAGAATTAGAGTCGATGCGAAGAAGACTTGAAAATAATTAAAATATATGTAAAAGCGACTGAAAAACAGTCGCTTTTTAGTTTTTTATATTATTTTTAACATTGTTAATAAAAAAGTTTAATAATAATGCTTTTTATTGTATTATAAATGTGCTAAAATAAAACCAATTATGGAAATAAAACAATAAGGAGAAATTCTATGTCAGTGTTAATCATAGCAGAAGCAGGTGTAAACCATAACGGTTCTCTGGAACTTGCAAAAAAAATGGCAGATGTAGCTAAAGAAGCAGGTGCAGATATTGTAAAATATCAAACAGCAGTTCCAGAACTTGTTATCAGCCGTTTTGCACCCAAAGCAGAGTATCAGAAAGATACAACAGGTGAGGCTGAAAGTCAACTAGAAATGGTTAAAAAAATTCACTTTGGTTTTGATGCTCATAGAGAATTAAAAAAATATTGCGATTCAATCGGAATAAAATATCTTTCAACACCATTTGATATGGATTCAATTGATTTTCTAGCAGAAATGGATATGCCTATATGGAAAATTCCATCAGGTGAGGTTACAAATCTTCCATATCTTGAAAAAGTTGCAAAACTTCATAAACCTATTGTTATG
The DNA here is from genome assembly GCA_020024475.1 of Oscillospiraceae bacterium. Lineage (GTDB taxonomy): Bacteria > Bacillota > Clostridia > Oscillospirales > Ruminococcaceae > RGIG3102. The sequence goes on along the minus strand of JAHHTS010000010.1, from coordinate 11,454 downwards.
TCAACAGGTATGTGCGAAAAAAGTGAAATTAAAGATGCTCTTGAAATTCTTAAAAAAAATGGCGCAGGAGAAATTACAATTCTTCACTGCAATACTGAATACCCAACTCCATTAAAAGATGCAAATGTAAGGGCCATGCTTGATATAAAAGAAAATTTTGCAACAAAAGTTGGTTATTCAGATCATACCCTCGGTCTTGAAGCACCACTTGCTGCAGTAGCACTGGGTGCAACAGTTGTGGAGAAACATTTCACACTAGATAAAAGTATGGAAGGCCCTGATCATCAGGCTTCAATGAATCCAGAAGAGCTCAAGGCACTCGTTAAAGCTATAAGAAATACAGAAGTAGCACTTGGAGATGGTGTTAAGAAGGTCACGGAAAGCGAAGCTAAAAATAAAGCTGTTGCCAGAAAAAGCATTGTGGCAAAAGTTCCTATTAAAGCCGGTGAAGTTTATTCAGTAGACAATATTACTGTAAAACGACCTGGAAATGGAATAAGTCCAATGCGTTGGTATGAAGTTTTAGGAAAAACAGCAAAACGAGATTTTTCATTAGATGAACTTATAGAACTTTAAATACAAGCGAGTAGATATATGAAAAAAATTATGGTTGTCACATCAACACGCGCAGACTACGGATTATTACGCCCATTGATTAAACGAATAAATGACAGCGAAAGCCTTGAATTATGCCTTGTAGCAACAGGAACTCATCTTTTGGATAAATTTGGAAATACAATACAAGAAATAGAACAAGATGGTTTTCCCATTTCATATAGAGTGGATATTATGAAATTTGGGTCTGGTCAATATGAAACCGCACAGACTATTGCTTATACTATACAATCTTTTAGTGAACTTTTTAAAAAAGATACGCCAGATATGCTAGTTATATTAGGGGATAGATATGAGATTTTTGCAGTTGTAACAGCAGCAGCTACATTGTCAATTCCAGTTGCTCATATAAGTGGTGGAGATATAACTGTAGGTGCTAAAGACGACTTTTATCGCCATTGTATAACAAAAATGTCTAATTTACATTTTGCATCTTGTGCTGATAGTGCAAAAAGGATTATACAGTTAGGAGAGCAACCTGATACTGTATTTAATGTTGGCGGATTAGGAAATGAAAATATTCATAATGTTATGCTTATGAGTATCGAAGAATTGGAGAACAGCTTAGAATTTAAAAATCTAGAGCCATTTATGCTAATTACATATCACCCAGAAACGCAGAAAAATTCTGAACCCGAAGAGGAAATGCTAAAGCTATTGAAAGCATTGGACAAAACTAATATAAATTTGATTTTTACAAAGTCAAACGCCGATGCAGGTGGAGAAAAGCTTAATCGGATGATTGATGAATATTGCACAAAAAATTCTAGCAGAGCCAAAGCATTTTTCTCGCTTGGACTTAAAAGATATTTGTCTGCAATGAAGTATACCTCACTTGTTATAGGTAACTCTTCATCAGGGGTTGTAGAAACACCTGCTTTTGGCACTCCCACTGTAAATATAGGCGATAGACAGAAAGGACGCTTTATTGCTGAAAATGTTATTCAAACAACTGGAGAAACAGAAAGTATATTAGACGGAATACAAAAAGGTTTGTCAGAAGAATTTAGAAAAAGTTGTAAGCATGTGACCAATCCATATTATGCAGGCTTTTTAACTAGCGAAAAAATTGAACAAGTTATAACTGAGTATGTCTACGGGGAACATTCTACGGTAAAAACATTTTATGATTTATAAGGAGAAAACTATGAAAGCACTTATAGTAGGTCTAGGCTCTATGGGTAAAAGACGAATTCGTCTTCTTAAAGGAATCAACCCAAATGCAGAAGTTATCGGTGTTGATACAAATCCAGAACGTCGAAGTCAAGTTGAAGAAATGGGATTTAAAACTTTTTCTTCTATTATAGAGGCTGCAAAAGAAAAACCAGATGTAGCTTTTGTATGTACAGCACCACTTTCACATTATTCTATTATCAAAGAGCTGCTTGAAAATAAAATAAATACATTTACAGAACTTAATCTTGTAAAAGATGGCTATGAAGAATTGATGGGTTTGGCAAAAGAAAACAAAACTGTTCTTTTCCTTTCAAGTACAATGCTGTATAGAGGCGAAATCAATTTTATAATGAACGAGGTTAAAAATTTTGATAAACCAATAAGTTATATTTATCATGTGGGGCAATATCTACCAGATTGGCACCCTTGGGAAAGTTATAAAAACTTTTTTGTAAGTAATAAACGCACCAATGGTTGTCGTGAACTTTTTGGTATTGAAATGCCTTGGATTATAGAAACATTCGGTAAAATAAAAGATGTTTATTCAACAGCTGATAAGCTCACTGATCTTGATGTTGATTTCCCTGATAGATTTTTTATTACACTTACGCATGATGACGGAACAAAAGGTGTTATTGCTGTAGATGTTGTTTGTCCAAAAGCTGTAAGAAATCTTGAGGTATTTGGCGAAGGTTTACATCTTTTTTGGGAGGGAAATCCAAAAGCTCTTTGGAAATTCAATAACCAAACAAAAGAAAAAGAATTTATCAATACATATGAATCATTTGAACATGATAGTCGTTACTCCGACAATATTGTTGAAAATGCATATGTTGATGAAATGCAGAATTTCCTTGCTGTTGTGGATGGCAAAGAAGAAGCAAAATATTCTTATGAAAAAGATTTATATACAATCAGTATTATGGATAGAATTGAGGGTATAGAATAATGAAAGTTTTATTTGTTGGTATTGGTAGCATAGGTACCAGACACCTTAAAAACTTACATACAGTTGCATCGGAAAGAAATATAGAATTAGATGTAACCGCACTTCGCAGCAGTCAAAGGCAGCTACCTGAAGAAACAGCAAAACTATTAAATCGTCAAATTTTAGAACTTGATGAGACAATTTATGATATAGCATTTATAACAAATCCAACCACATTGCACTATAATGCACTTAAAGAATTGAAGGGAAAATCAAAATTTTATTTCATTGAAAAACCTATTTTTGAAGATAGTATTTATGATATAGAGAAACTTGGGCTTACAGATAAAAATGCATACATTGCGTGTCCAATGAGATACTGTGGAGCGTATATGAAGCTTAAAGAAGTTCTCAAAGATAAAAAACCATTTTCTGTAAGAATAATTTGTTCAAGTTATCTCCCAGGCTGGCGTCCAGACCAGGATTATCGTAAAAACTATTCCGCTATAAAGGCTCTTGGCGGAGGTGTTACTATTGACCTCATACATGAACTTGACTATATGACAGATTTGTTTGGATTTCCTATTGAAAGTTATAACTTTAAAGGAACATATTCAAATTTAGAAATTGATAGTGATGATTTAAGTGTTTACATAGCTAGATACAAAGATAAACTTTGTGAGGTTCATCTTGATTATTTTGGTCGTGAGTATAGAAGAACTTGTGAGGTTTTTGTCGCTGATGGCACAATCGAGGCAGAATTTGGTATAGGTAGTGTAAAAATGCCTGATGGTACTATTATCAACTGCAACGAAGATGCAAATATGAGATTTGTTCGTGAAATGCGAAATGTTTTTGATATTATGCAGGGAAAAGCAGAAAATATCAATACACCTACTAAGGCCAATAAAGTTCTTGCTTTGACATTAGGAAAAGAGGCTTAAAATGAAAAATGTACTTATAACTATTTGTGGTCGTGCAGGAAGCAAGGGATTCAAAAATAAAAATCTTAAAACTTTTCTAGATAAACCATTAGTTTATTATACACTGGCTTCAGCTTTTAATTTCAAAGACAATGTCAATAATGCTTATGTGGATATTTGTCTAAATACAGATAGCCCGGAGCTTACAAATCTTGTGCTTCAAAAATATCCTGAAGTTTTTGCAATTAAACGTCCAAAAGAGCTAGGTGGAGATATAGTTCCAAAAATGGCAGTATTTCAGCAGTCACTAAATTATATGGAAACAAAACAAGATAAGAAGTATGACTATCTTATCGATCTTGATATTACAAGCCCACTTCGCCAAATTGATGATGTTTTATACGCATATAAGATGAAGCTTGATAGGGAAGATGCTGGACTTATTTTCTCAGGTTGTCCAAGCCGAAGAAACCCATATTTCAATATGGTTAAAACGGTCGAAGATCATGTTGAAAAAGTTATAGACAGCCCATTCACAGCTAGACAGCAGGCTCCTGAGATTTATGATATAAATGCATCTATTTATGTTTTTGAAACTGAGTTCTTGCGAGCTAATAAAACGGGTATTCTTTGGGAAACAAAATGTCTTTTATATCCCATGAAAGACACTGCAGTTTTGGATATAGACAGCGAAGAAGACTTTGAAATGATGCAACTTATTGGATCTTATCTTTTTACCAAAGTTGATGGATTTAAAGCCGTAAGAGATTTAATTAGATAATTTTTTGAGAGGCACATGATAGTGCCTCTTTTTATTTGATACAAATTCTGTAAAATATAAAGTTGTAAAACATATTTGATTTTTTTATTAAAATATGCTATAATTATACTTAATAAAATATGGGAGGTTTTTATGGTGATGTATAATGTTGGCGATGTAGTTTTTTATTATTCCACGGGTGTATGCGAAGTGGTGAATATTGGCGAACCAGCAATAGAAGGCCTTTCACACAATATAAGCTATTATACTTTGAAACCTTTATCAAAAAATCACCGTGAAATGATTTATGTTCCTACTAACACAAAGGCGTTTATGAGATATGCAATAAACGCAGAACAGGCTCAAAAATATATATCTATGATTGAAAATATAGAACCAGAGTATCCTGAAACAAGAAATCCTAAAGGTGTTCAAGATTTTTACAGTAATCTTTTAGGAACTTACGATAATATAAATTTGCTTAAAGTTATTGTTAGTTTAACACTGAAAAAAAGACAGTGCGCTGATAAAAATAAACATTTAAATCAAACACAATCCTCTTTTTTAAGACGAGCTCAAGAAATTGTATATAATGAATTTGCATGGGCTCTTGATAAGACTAGTGATGAAATTGCGAATATAATAGATAGTAAAATCCTGTAGATAAAAAGTCATTGTAATATTACAATGACTTTAATATTTATATGAATCATATTGATATATCTATCTAAAATTTTTTAGGCTTTTATTATAAATAGATATTTTTTCGTATTGTAAAAAATAAATTTTGATGATAGTATTTAATTATAAAATATATGGAGGACGAAAAATGATTAATCATGAACTGGTTAAAAAATTAGCTGCTCGGTTAAAAAAAGACGGTGTTAGTGCTCTCATAGTTGCGCCAAATGGTGGCGACCTTATGTTTTTAGTAGGTCACAATCCTTATCTTTGCGAGCGTTTTCAAGGATTGGTAATTAAAGATGATGAAACTGTTTTTTACATATGCAATACACTGACAGAATCTGAAGCAAATGAGTTTATGGAAGGTAATAAGGTATATTCCTGGTTTGATTGTAATGATTTTACAGATATAGTGAAAATAGCATTTGAAGAAAATGGACTTATAGGTAAAAAAATTGCTGTCAACGGAAGTGTAAGGGCGTTTAACCTTATTAGAATGATGGATAAAATTGATTTTACACCTGTAAACGGCAAAGATTATCTTGAATTAACAAGAATTATCAAGACAAGTGAAGAACTTGAAAATTTAAGGAAATCTTCTTTTGTCGTTGACAAAGTTTTTGATGACATTGTTAAATTTATAAAGCCGGGTATGACTGAAAAAGATATTAAAAATGAAATAGCTCGTCTTTGTCAAGTTTATGGTGGAGAAGGTTGCGATGGTGGTATTGTAGCCATAAATGGTAACGCTGCAAATCCTCACTATTTTGGAGATAGCGCAGTTGTTGGTGAACATACAGTAGTTGAAATGGACTTTGGCTGCACTGTTGGTGGAATGTATAGCGATATTACGAGAACGGTTATAGTAGGTAAAGCAACAGAAAGAGAAAAAGAAATTTATAATCTAGTTTTAAAAGCAAATCTTGCAGGTGAAGCCGCAGCTGTTAATGGGGCATATATCCCTGATGTAGATGCAGCTGCAAGAAAAGTTATTGAAGATGCGGGTTATGGAGCTTATTTTAATCATCGTCTGGGACATGGTATAGGCTACGCTCCTCATGAAGCACCATATATTCACGGAGCTTACAAAATGAATCTTGCGCCATGTATGGCATTTTCTTGTGAGCCAGGTATCTATATTAAAGATGAAATAGGTATTCGTATTGAAGATGTAGTTATTATTAACGAGAATGGCGAAACAGAAGTGCTTAATAAATGCACAAAAGAGCTTATTGAAATTTTATAATAAAAAAGACAAGGAAGAATCCTTGTCTTTTTTATTTTAGTTAAAAAAATTATTACATTGTTCATGTTTTAATGGATTAAAGATGAATTTTATGCCGATACTATAACTATATCCTTATCAGCTTGTTGTTAATATTTATAAGTTTAAAATATTATATTACATTATATTTTAATAATATAAAATAAAAGAAGAGAAGTGGTAGCTTCTCTTCTTTTAAAATTACAAATTGGCCTCTCAACCTTAGTTTTAATATGTTATATTATAGCATATTTATTATTTTTATGCAAATTTAATAAGAAAAATTTTTAACAAAAACCCCACTGATTGTGGATTTTTGTTGAACTCTTGTAAAACATTACAAGTCATACTATAATAAATAAGATACACATATTAAAAAAGGAAAAAATTATTTTGAATAGTAAATATAAATTTTTAATATCTAATACTGGTTTGTTTTTTATAAGTACATTTAGTAGTAAGTTTTTGGTTTTTCTATTGATGCCAATTTGTACTGCAGTTCTTTCTCCTGGAGAATTTAATGCTGCTGATTTGATGACTCAAACAGCTAATCTTTTAATACCGTTAGTTTCTTTGGGAATACCGAACAGTATAATTCGTTTTGGGCTGGATAATAAATACTCTAAACGAGGCGTTTTCACTGTGGCAGCACTAAGCTATGGTATTGGTTTTTTAATATTTTTAGCGTGCTATCCAATTATAGTTAAAATTACATTTATATCTCAATATGTGAGATATTTATATTTATACTTGTTATGCAGCTGCCTTCGTACATTGGTGCAACAGTTTATAAGAGCGAAAACATATACAAAACTTTATGCAGTTGATGGAATAATGGCTACAGTTAATACATTGATATTGGTATATGTATTTCTTATAAAAATGAATTTGGGAGCCATGGGCTACATAATGGCTACTATCGGTGCCGATTTCATAAGCTTTTTGTTTTTGTCTATTGTCAGCGGGTGCTGGAGATATTTTAATATTTCAAGCGCAACATCAGAACTTGCAAAAGAAATGCTTGGGTATTGTCTTCCGCTTATTCCAACAGGAATTTTTTGGTGGATAACAAATGTTTCAGACAGATACTTAGTTACAGCTATGGTAAGTGGAGCAGTAGGCGGACTTTATGCCATAAGCTATAAAATTCCGTCTATAGTAAATATTTTTGGCACGGTTTTCACTGAGGCATGGCAGATTTCAGCTGTTAAAGAAGGTCAAGAAAAACATCCGGAATTGTTCTTTAAAAATGTTTTTAGAGCTTATCAGGCAATTGTATTTATTTCAGGAGCTGGACTTATTCTAATTTGCAAGCCTCTTATATCAATTATGGTGGATAAATCTTATTATGATTCATGGAGATTTATTCCGGTTTTAATTATTGCCACTATTTTTTCATGTCTTTCAGGATTTATGTCAAGCATATATATGGTCCAAAAAAATGGAAGAGCAAACCTTATTACAATGATGGCTGGTGCAATTTCAAACATTGCTATGAATTTGTTACTTATACCTAAATGTGGTGCACAAGGTGCTGCTATTGCAACATTCATAAGTTATCTTCTTGTTTTTATACTGCGTGCACTTGGAACAAAGAAATTCATAAACATTGATATTTCGCCATTATTTATGACTGTAAATGTAGCGCTTATGTGCGCGCTTTCGTATGTAATGGTAATAGAGAACAAATTCTGGGTTTTAATTTCTATAATAATAACAATAATTATTTTTGCATATAATATAATGCCACTTATAAATGTAGTGATGCCTATGATAAGAAAATTTACTGTAAAAAATAAGTAAAACTTAAAAAAATGATGCAATAACTTGATTTATGTTATATAATTATAATTAAATAAAGTTTATGGAGGCAAATATGCAATTACAATTTGTCGGTGCTACACATGGTGTAACAGGATCAGCACATTTATTAAAAGCTTGCGGTAAAAATATTTTAATTGATTGGGGCATGCGTCAGGGAAGTGAAGAAAAACTAAATTATGATATGCCTATTCCTGTAAATGAGATAGATGTAGTTTTAGTAACGCATGCTCATATTGACCATACAGGATATTTACCTCTGTTGGTTAAAGGTGGATATAAAGGAAGAATATGGTGTACAGAGGCAACAAAGGATTTGTGTAATATTATGCTTATGGACTCTGCCCATATTCAGGAACAAGAAGCTGAATGGGAAAATCGAAAAAACAAAAGAAGTGGTAAAAGGCAAGTAGAGCCTATCTATACCATTGATGATGCACAACAAGTATTAAAGCTCATGAGAGGTGTAGATTATCTACAAGAAGTTGAAATTTGCGACGGAGTTGTGGCTAAGTTCTACGATGTAGGACATCTCTTGGGCTCAGCTGCTATTGAAATTAAAATTAGCGAAAATGATGTGGAAAAAACAGTAGTATTTTCTGGAGATATAGGCAATATTGACCAACCACTTATAAAAGATCCTCAATTTATAAAATATGCGGATTATATAGTTTGTGAAAGCACATATGGGGATAGGTTGCATAAAGTTGTTGATGATTATCGTGTAGAATTAGCTAATGTAATTCAAAGAACATTTGATAGAGGCGGAAATGTAGTTATACCAGCTTTTGCCGTGGGAAGAACACAGGAACTTTTATATTTTCTTAGAGATATTATTACTAAGGGAATGATAAAAGGACATAAAGTGCCGGTTTATATTGATAGTCCTATGGCTATTGAAACTATAAAAGTTTTTGATGACAATATATATGGATATTTTGACGATGAAGCTATGGCTGTTGTGAAAAGCGGAATAAATCCAATAAATTTTCCTACATTGAAAACAGCGGTTACAAGCGATGAAAGTAAACTTATAAACTTTAATAAAGAACCTAAAGTTATTATATCTGCAAGTGGTATGTGTGACGCTGGTCGTATACGTCATCATTTAAAACATAATTTGTGGAGAAATGATAGTACGATTGTATTTGTAGGATATCAAGCTGAAGGCTCACTGGGAAGAAGATTGCTAGAAGGTGTTGATAGTGTAAAACTTTTCGGTGAAATTATAGAGGTGAATGCTGAAATTGTAAAACTGGACGGCATTAGTGGTCATGCAGATCAAAAAGGACTTATCCGTTGGATAAAAGGCTTTGAAAATAAACCGGATAAAATTTTTCTTGTACATGGTGACCCTGAGGTATTTCCGATTTTTGAAAATAAAATTCACAGCGAACTAGGTTTAGATGTATATAGTCCATACTATACAGATGAATTTGATTTAATAACAGGTCAACAAATTTATATTGCGCCTAAAAAAGTTATTGAGCGAACTAAAAAGAATACTAGTTTTTCGAAAACTTATTCAATGTTACTTTCAACGCTGGAAAGACTTACTGCTATTGTAAAAAAAGCAAGCGGTTATCCAAATGAAGAATTAAGAAGCGCTATTAAAACAATAAATGATGTTTGCGACAAATTGGACAGATAAAAAAATCCCACTTTATGTGGGATTTTTTATTTTATCTATCGTATATTTTTGTCTTGCGTAGTATTCTTTTTGATAAGTCTGAATTTAAACTGTTTTTAGCCATTCTCCATTGCCAGTTGTTGTTTACGGTTGAAGGTGTGTTCATTCTAGCTTCCCCATCTAAACCAAGCCAGTCTTGCATAGGAATAATGGCTAGTTTCGCTCTCGTAGAATAAGCTAATGAAATCATTTTATCACATATATCATCATCGAACTCCCAGTTGGTATACTCAAGGCAAAACTCTCTATTGCTTTTTGATTCATTATTCCACCATTGAAGAGTTGTCATATTATCATGTGTACCAGTGTAAACAACACTATTTTCGCTTATAGCGTGTGGTAAATATTCTCCATTGTTATTTTCAAGATTAGAATCGAATGCAAAATGCAGAATTTTCATTCCTGCATAACCGCATTCTTCTAACATTTTTTTTACTTCAATAGTAATTATACCTAGATCTTCTGCAATTACATTAAAATTGTTTTTGTCTATCATTTTTAGAGCGCGAAAAAATTCTACTCCTGGTCCTTTAATCCATGTGCCATTTTTTGCGCTTTTGCTTCCTGCTGGAATAGAATAAAAACTGTCAAAACCTCTAAAGTGGTCTATTCTTACTATATCATACAATTTATACGCAGCAGAAAATCTATCATTCCACCATTTATAGTTTGTAGCTTTATGTGCTTTCCAATTATAAATAGGATTTCCCCATAGTTGACCAACTTCTGAAAAATCATCTGGTGGCACACCAGCAACGTTTTTTAAAGATAAATCGCTGTTTAAATCAAATAATTCAGTATGCGACCACACATCGCTGCTATTGTCTGAAATATATATTGGTAAATCGCCAATTATATAAATACCATTATCGTTTGCATATTTTTTTAAATTATTCCACTGTGAGAAAAATTTAAATTGTAAAAATTTCCAAAATAAAATCTCATTTTTATGAGATGCCTTATATTGATTTAAAGCGTTGATATTACGATGTTTAATACCATCATCCCAACTATGCCATGATTTTTTGGTTTGTAAAGTTAATGACATATATACAGAATAGTCATCTAGCCAGAAATTTTCCATCTTACAAAAATTATAAAAATCATTACTAGGTTGCTTAATAAAATTATAAAATGCTATTTTCCAAACTTTAAGTCTATTTGAGAATAAATTATTATAATTTACTTTAGTTTCGTTCTCCTCAAAAGAAAGTTCAGACAATGCTTCTTTATCAAGTAATCCATCCTTGACTAAATAATCAAGATCTATAAAATATGGGTTTCCTGCAAAAGTAGAAAAGCATTGATAAGGACTATTACCGTATCCGGTATGCCCCATGGGTAAGACCTGCCAATAGTGTTGCCCAGATGATTTTAGAAAATCAATGAATTTATACGCACTGTTTCCAAAACTGCCTATACCATAATTTGAATCAAGACTTGATATATGTAAAAGAATACCGCAGCTTCTCATAATAAACCTCGCTAATTCGCTGATGTAATACATTAATATTATAAGATATTTAATGACTATTGCAATAATAAAATTTTCAATATTGGTAAAAAAAGCAGGAAGAAAGAATTTTTCTCAAA
>JAHHTS010000001.1 GCA_020024475.1 Oscillospiraceae bacterium | reverse complement strand
CTATAAATGTTATAATATAATAAAACAAAAAGTGCAAAGGAGTATTTATATGAACAAACAAATAAGACAACACGCAAAAAATATTTTCCTAGCTGATTACAAAAATCTTCTTATAGCTGGTCTAATTTATGCTTTTGTAGATATTATTTTTTTATCAGTAACAACAAATAACATTATAGCAACCTCAGCTATGACTTTATTATCATCATTTGTTTCTGCCAGTTCTGCTTACTTCTACTTCAACGCATATATAAAGGAAAAATCTAATTTTGAAGATATGTACATAATCTTCACAGATAGTAAAAACTTTAGCAAACTTATGTCTATAATTATTACTCTTTGGCTTATATATTCTGCATTATATATTATTGTACCAATAATATCAATTATCCCAATTATATCAATTTTTGGAATTGTATTTATGTTTGCTATAAGTTTCCTTTTAGTTTATGTATGGTATTTATACGCTGCTAACACTTCATACCCTACCAGTTGGTATTTCAAAGCATCTGCAAAGTACATAGGTTTTAATTATATCCGGTTTATTTTCTCATTAGTAATTTTACCTGCTATTATACAAGTATTGTTAAATTTATTCCTTCCTCTTATACTTGTACAAATTATAATGTTCCCAGTAAATATATATATATCTTTAGCAACCGCTGGTTTTGTAGCAAATACTATTCCTAGTGAATGGTATAGCGGCACTGCATATTTCAATTAAATATAAAATAAAAGCCACTGCATTACAGTGGCTTTTATTTTATTTATTAATTATAAATTTTGTAATATCTTCAAGAACCTTTTCAGGGATATGATTTTCTTGAGCGTATTCACTAGCATCAATTACACCCAGCTTAGTCTGCGGCATAAATAAATGATTAATTCCTTCATATGAAATAAACTTGATATTTTCACTATCTTTAAAAATTTCTTTCATATGGATAAAATCTTTTTCATAATAAACTTGAAAATCTTCTTCACCTTGTAAAATAAGAACTGGAATATTAAGTTGATTTTTCAGAATATTTTCTGCGTCCAAATCCCTAAGACTAAGCCAATAGCTTGCTGGAATTCCTAAAACTACATTTGTATCACCATCTTTAAGTTCTTTTACTTCTTTATTTCCTTTCTCAATAGCTTCTTCAATTTTTTTCTTTTCTTTATTGCTATATTCTTTATTCAATTTTAAAGTTGCAATATTTTGATCATAAACAACATCTTCTAATTCTCGTGTTGTACCTGCAAGCATTACAAGCCCTTTTGCACCATTATCTAAAGCAATTTTAGGGCCACTCATTGCGCCAAGACTATGTCCAACAACATAAACATCTTCGCTCACATTGTTCTTAGCCCAATCTATAGCTGCATATATATCATCCATATATTCGTCATAAATTGTAACATTCTCTTTAACTAATTCTGGATTTTGAAAAAATCTTTTATTTATTCTGACACTTGCAATTCCATTATCAGCAAAATAATGTGCCATTTCTTTGAAAGGTTTATTTCCACCTATAGTTTCATCATAGTCTGATGGGCCTGAACCTTGAACAAAAACAACTACAGGGTAATTTTTAATATTTTTAGGCAATGTAACAACACCTTTAAGGGCGTACTCGCCTACTGTAATTTCTTTTTCTTCAAAATTATCTGTTTCTGTCAACACCGTTTTTATTGGTGCTAAATTAAACCATATACCCCGTATTTTTCTGTCCTTATCATAAGTAATTGATGCCATAACACCGGTACTTTCAAATTCGAGCACAGTACTAACAGTTGCTAAGCCATCTTTAGTTGAATATTCTTCTGAATATGTATTAATATATCGACCCGCAGTTGCTGTGACTTGTTTCCAAGCTGTTTCTAAACCTGTGGAATCGATTTGTTTTTTTACAGTATCATTACATTCGTCTATTACTTTCTGCCATTCTCCATCTACAAGAAATTGTATGTGTTTTTGGGCTGAGTTTTTTGCTGTTTGTTCGTCTAATGGTTCTACACTACTACATGAAGTAAATAGTAATGTCAAAGAAAAAATAACAGCCATTATTTTTGAAATTTTTTTCATATTATTCGCTCCTTTTCTGTTTTTTAAATAAAATAAATGAGTAAATCATAGGTGCAAATATCATAACTACAAAGTCTATAATAAGTGCTGGCAAAAGAATTTTTCCTAAATTGTTTATCAGTCCCAGAGACACTATTAACAAACCGCAAACAATCCACAAGGGACCAGCCATACGATGTGTTTTATTCCATACTGTTTCATCTGCTAAAGTCCAAGGTGTTTTTATGCCAAATGTATAGTTGTGCTTTATTTTAGGCGCATAGTTTCCCATAAGTATAAACAAAACTCCAATAGCTGGAAGCATAAAATTATTCATATTAAACTTGTTTGGATATATTGCTAACAATATATTTGTTATAAGCACACCAGTCATGAACATAGCAAATATAACTCTAAATATATTAAATACTTTAGTGAACCTTTTATAACTTTCCTTTTTCGGGTCGATTTTTTCTGCAAATCCGATAATTATATTGGAGGCTACTAAAATTCCCCACAGAAAAAATAATGTTGACTTTGAACCCGTTCCATCTACCTGTCCTTCCATGTTCCAATGCACTGGAATAATGTCTGGCAAAGAAGGATAGAACGCCATAAGAATAACTAATGCAATAATGCTTATTACTATTACAATTATGTTTGTTTTTTTATTATTATTCATCATTTTCTCCTATAAAATTGACTACCCATGACAATAAATCTTCCATAACTGAAGTATTTATTTCATAAAAAATATATGTTCCTTTTTTCTCATCTTGAATTAGCCCTGCTTTTTTTAAAATTGACAAATGATGTGATATTGTAGCACCTGTCATCTTAAATTGTTCGCCTATCTCTCCTGCTGTTTTTGAACCTGATTTCAAAAGTTCCAAAATTTTTCTGCGTGTAGGATCAGATAAAGCCTTTAATGTATCTTGAATCATTTCCTCCTCCGTGTATTTAGATGTTTATCTAAATATATTATACATTTCATTCTTTTGTTCGTCAATAATATTTAGATATTTATCTAAATATTTACAAAATAAAACCATCGGTTTAATAACCGATGGTTTTTTATCAATATGGTGTATAACCGATATTCATATCAACTGCACCACCGATACCTGCACAAGTGCCAGAACCTGTGTACTGCCAGATATCATAGCGATATGTGAAATCCAGTTTATCAACGCCATAACGAGCAACCCAAATGTCATATGGTGCTATCAGTGAATATTCCAACTGATGATAGAACCATGATGAACTTGCGTAAACACCAGCGTTATATCCACCATTCTGAATAGTTTCGCAGAAAGCTTTTGCAATTGTTGTGCGATGGGATTTACTAAGTCCATCAGCACGACCTGTTTTAGCTGATGTAGAGTATTCAGTATCAAAGAATATAGGATATGCCAATTTATATCCTTTTACAGCATCAAGACACATTGATGCTTCTTCCACAGCCTCTTTTGTAGTAATTGCCTGTGTAAAGAAGTAAACTCCTACTTTAAGGCCCGCTTGTGTGGCGCCTTGAATATTTCTTCTAAAATAAGGATCCTCTACAAGAACACCGCTGCCATATCCACGATATCCTACACGAATAATAGCAAATTCAATTCCCGAATCTTTAACAGCTTTCCAGTCTATATTTCCTTGATATTTAGAAACATCTATACCTATACAGCTGCCCATTTTACCATCCTTATCAAAGAAATATGTGACTCCTTGAATAACTTGGTTACCAGTTACTTTTTCACCATTTTTATCAAAATAGTATTTATTTCCGTCAATTGTCTGCCAACCGTAATATACAGTAACTTCTTTAAGTTCAGTAGTCTTAATTTCAACTTTTTCCATTGCAACCAGTGGATTTCCTAAAGAATCTTTTATAGGATTCCCCTCTTTATCAAATATTGCAACTTCAACCTTTGAAGGAACTGGTGGTGTCGGCACTACTGGTGGTGTCGGTTCTACTGGTGGTGTTGGTTCTACTGGTGGTGTTGGTTCTATTGATGGTGTTGGTTCTACTGATGGTGTCGGTTCTACTGGTGATGGAGGTACTGGATCAACAGTTTGACCTTCATCTGGTGATGGTTCTTCTTGTGGCATCACTGAGTTACCTTCTGTATTTTCCACTTCTTCTAATGGCATAACCATATTAATAATCGTTTGAGAATCGATATGAGTTCTAATTCTTAAAGATGACAATAAGCTTGTTGTGTTAGTTTGGTTTTCAAGTTTGTAGGCACCAGTAAGATAACCTTCTGCATCTAAAACAGGGTACAATCCACTAGAAACACCTGCTGTATTTTTCAGTGTTCCGTCTTCCATAAGAATAGGTTTATATTTATATATAATAACTTCTACTTCTTTTTTCTCGGTCTTACTTGAAGAATTTACAAACTCAACAGTGTCGCTTGGTGCTGGGGCAGGAGTTGCTGGTTTTGTGTTAACATAACCTGCATCTTCTTTAGATGAATCGACTTTACTATCATCAACAACTTTATCAGAAACATCTACTTTTTCATATTTTACCTTTTTTTCAACTATACATTTTACAGGTTCTTTAGGTACAATGTATCCATCTATCGGTTCAATAGTAACTGTATAATTACCACTAGGAAGTTTTGTAAGTTTTAAAAATCCATCGTTTACTTCCCAAACTTTATTATATCCATTTTTCTCGCCTTTAACAGTTAGTTTAAATTTTGGTCCAACAATTTTTTCGCCTTTTTCGTTAACAATTTGAACTTCAAGGTCTTCTTCAACTGATGAAGGTTTCAAGACTACTGTGATAGCTTTTCTTGTACCCGATGATGAAGATAACCACGTTGAAGATGTTGGTACCGAAAAAGATGAAAAGAATGATGATGAGTCCTGAGTAATGCTGTTACTTACAGCAGACAACTTAGATATTGCATTTATACCCATTGCAATACACAGTGGAATTGCTATTACCAAAAATATTGTTGCAACTTTCTGATATGTATTGAATTTTCTAAATGTTTCTTTAATCTTTACAAAATCAACTTTCACAAAAATCTCCCTCAAATTTCATTTTTTTATTATAATTATACATTTTACAACATTTTTAAAAATTTTTCCACATAAATAATTGAATTTTCACCGTAAAATTTATGAAAAATAGTTATTTTATTATAATTATAAAAAACGCAGGCTTTAAAAGCCTGCGTAAACTTTAACTATCTATTTTATTTTGATACAGTTTCGATTTCGTCAACTTTTTCTGTCGCCAACTCTTTAACACTTGTAACAAGACCAGCGAGATTTTGAATTTCACTTGGAATAATAAGCTTTGTTGCTTTTCCATCAGCAACTTTTGCAAGTGCATCTAGGCTACGCAATGTAAGAACTTTTTCAGTTGGGTTAGCATCGTTAAGCATACGAATTGATTCAGCCATAGCCTTCTGAACTGTAAGAATAGCTTCAGCTTCACCTTCTGCTTCTCTAATTTTCTGTTCTCTTATAGCATCTGCACGTAGAATTGCAGATTCTTTTTCACCTTCTGCAACAAGAATCCGGCTGCGTTTTTCGCCCTCAGCACGAAGGATACTTTCACGGCGCTGTCTTTCAGCTTTCATCTGTTTTTCCATAGCATCTTGGATTTCAAGTGGTGGAATAATGTTTTTAAGTTCAACACGATTGATTTTTATACCCCAACGATCAGTTGCTTCGTCAAGTGATGCTGTGATTTTTGTGTTGATAACATCACGGCTTGTAAGTGTGTGATCAAGTTCAAGATCACCAATAATATTACGCAATGTTGTCGCTGTAAGATTTTCGATGGCACTGATAGGTCTTTCAACACCGTAAGTATAAAGTTTTGAATCGGTAACTTGAAAGAAAACAACAGTATCAATCTGCATGGTAACATTATCTCTTGTAATAACTGGCTGTGGTGCAAAATCAACAACTTGTTCTTTTAAGCTTACTTTTTTTGCTACGCGATCTAAAAAAGGTGTTTTCACATGGAAACCAGCCGACCATGTTTTACTATAAACGCCAAGACGTTCTATAACAAATTCTGCGGCTTGTGGGACAATAATAATATTCTTTGCAATCAAAATCAGCACTAATACTAATAAAATGATTATGGCAATTTGCATAAAATTTCTCCTTTTACTATTTTATTTATCCATAATTAATTGTTAATCATGGTTTTCACAGGTTCCACTACAAGTGTTACACCTGCTATTCCTTTAACTATTGCTTTTTGACCCTTTTCTATAGCTATATCGCTTTGTGCCAGCCATGTGAGTCCATCAATTTTAACTCTACCTTTTTCTTGTGATGTTATTGATTCAATCACAAAACATGTTTTTCCAATAATCCTATCTATATTTGTCGGTGTTTTCTTATTAAGAATTTTGTCGGCAAGCGGACGGCTAAACACAAGACAAACACAGCTTGTTATGCAAAAAACCAAAAATTGAATAATCAAATTATCCGTAATAAAACTTGTTAGCAATGCAAACAAACTACCTATTACAAACCAAAGACTTACCAATGTAGTAGTATTCAGCTCAATAATTGCCAGTGCAACAGCCATAACTAGCCATACAAATGTGAAATTTATTTCAAATGGCATAAACTTACCTCCTTTTTAATATATGACATATCATAAGTTTATTATATATTTTATTCAATAATCTTATTATAATCACAATAATTCTAATATATAAAAGTGAAAAAATTGCGAAAATAAAATTGATTTTATATTAAGCGCTAAAAAATTTTGGCATTATGATAACTACATCAAAAGAACACATTAAGGAAATTCAAAATGCTAGAAATGGCAGAAAATTTTCAAAATAGTCAAATACATAACTTGTAACATTTTAAATATATCACTATCCCGATTCTAACTTACAACCTTGGCATTTTTCAATTACAGTTTATCCATAAATAAATCAAAAATGCTCAAATAAAATTAAAGACCAAAATCAAGTCATATAAATATAACTAGTCAAAACAATATACGATATGTTTTAATTAAATATTTGAAATCATTTTTATTTTAGTTAATATCTAATTATCATTTACAAAAAATGTTGTAATTGTTTCATTTCTAAAATGCATTTTATGTAAATATAAACTATCCATAGGTTATCATACTTACCAGATTGTAAAAATTCTTCTTGTAGCATTTTTAATACAATAAAACAACATTAAAAAACACTGGCTGTAGTTTAATATAGAGCTTAAAACAATTTATATGCAAAAAAGACGGACTATAATTAGTCCGTCTTTACTTTTATTATTCTATTATTGTAGAACTTTCTTCCATTTTGTCATTTTCATAAAGAATACCACATATAATGCTTGTTAGTGGAATTGTAAGAAGTATACCAAGACTTCCTGCAAACGCTTGCAACAACTCTACCAAAATCATTTCTGTATTAAATAATAGTAATTTAGAATGATTATATGCGGATAGCAGCAGTGTTACCGACAACGATGAACCTATATATGCAAGAATAAGTGTATTTGCCATCGTACCCATTATATCTCTACCTACAACCATACCACTACGCGTTATCTGCCGTCCCGTCATATCAACAGCCTGGTGCTTAATTTCCGCTAAAGCTGATGATAACGACATTGAAACGTCCATAATTGCGCCAACTGCACCAAGTATGATTGCAGCAAAAATAACTCCTTTAAGGTCAACAGGCCTATCTGGATTAAGAAGCAACAAATACATGGCATCTTCTGATGTAAGTCCTGTTAAATGGCAAATTCGTGTTGCTATCAACGTAAGTACTCCAGCCACTATAACACCACTAGTACACCCTATCATAGCAGCGAGACTCTTTCTAGAAAATCCACTTATAATAAGCAATGTCATAAATATTATATAAATACAGGTTGATATAGCCCAAGAATAAATATTTCCACCATTTAAAACAGCTGGAATAAAAACATAAAAAATACTTAAAACAGTAAATGCCAACGAAACTAGTGTCTTAACACCATTGATTCTGCCCAAAATGAGTAGAAGAATACAGAATGATACACCTAATCCTATAATAAAATTAACGCGATAATATTCAGAAAACATATACTGAGCTTCAGGTGCATCTTTTATCTGATTAAGATGAATAATAATATTATCGCCTTCTGAAATCTGTCGTGGCTTAATCGCATACATACTGTCTATGGTCTGTATTGCCGTTACTTTATCTCCTTTTCTATAACCGGTTTTAAATTCAGCTTCAAAGAGTACAAGTTTATCTTCTGTTTCTATACCTTCATAAACCACCTTTTCATAACTATCATTTATAATTTTTGTTACAACAGCTCTTTGAGGGGTTCCTATATTAACATCATTCGTATATTCAATTTTATTTTTTGTTGCCGCTTTATGCCCAAATATTAGGTACAAAATAGAAAATAATATTGTCAAAATGTATGTTATTCTTTCTTTGTTTTTCATACAGTCCTCCTTGAAGTTCTAAATATATTATATCACATTTTTTCCATATTCACTATTAAAGTTAAAATTTACACAAATTAAAAGGGCTTTAAAGCCCTTTTAAAACAATTTTGATATTGTTTTCATAAACAATATCTTTTTATAGTATAAAATATGACATCTTAAATATTCAAACTGTATACTAAAAATTTTGAAAAACTGCCTTTATTAAAACTATAAACTAGATTTTCAACAAAAAACAATTAGAATCTTATATAGTATTTAATTTATTTTAATTTTGCTGTATTTGTATCAATCATAGATACAAGCAGAACTGTTATTGAAATACCAACTATACCTATAATATGTGCAGCGGAAGGTCCAAGAATTGGTGCCAACATAGCAAGTATAAAAGAAGATCCAAGAGATGCTATAGTAGAATATAGGCTTATAATACCCATATTAGCGCCTGCATTTGATGTACCAAACAAATCTGTAACAAATGGTGATATAAGTGTAGTCCAACCACTATGTGCGAATACAAAGGCTGAGTAGATAACAAGCATTGAGATACCTGTAGCTTTCATAAGTAATACCGAGAATATAGTTGCAAGAATTGTGAAGATAACAGCAGATCTCTTTCTACCAATTTTATCGGAAACTGTTGGAATAATGAATTTACCAATTGCGGAAACACCAGTAGCAACAGCAACTGATGAAACAGCAAGGCTTTCAGAAAGTCCTCTTTGAATACCTAATGTAACTATACTTGGTGCTATAAGCATATACGCTGGCACTGAAAAAATTGCTGCAATAAATAAAAGATAAAACTGCTTTGTTTTAAGCATTTCAACTGATGTAAAATCAACAATTTCTGTTTCTTGTGTTTTAATTTCATTACTTTTAGAATGAGATATAGCAAGTTTTTCTTGAATATATTCTCTTGTAGGATTTACCAGAATCAATGTACAAGAAACTGTAACAATCATAAATATAATGCCATAAACCAAAAATGTTTTTTGAATTCCCCATGTATTAAGCAAGTATTTTGATATGTATGTTAAAAAAACAAGTATACCAGATGACAAAGCTAAGCTAAGTCCCATTGCAAAGCCTTTTTTATCTGCATACCATTTCATAATTGAAGCAGAAACAGCTGGGAATATAAAACCACAGCCACCACCAAAAGGAAGACAAAATCCCAAATAAATAGTAAGAACTGAAGTTCCTTCTCGGAATACAGAAAGCATAATAACACCAATTGCCATGATGATAGCGCCTATTGATGAAACCACATTAGGTGGAAACTTGTCCTGTAAACGACCTCCAATTATTGATGATATTCCAAAAAACACAGTGCACATTGGAAAAAGCATAGCGCTCTCTTCAAGTGTAATACCATAAGCGGCTGCAGCATCAGCTTGAAAAACAGCCCAAAGTGATGGGAAGTTTGTACAAGACCATACAAGAACAGCGGCAATTAAAACCACCCATCTATTTTTTTCTAAAAATTTCTGCATAATTTCACCTTTTTATTTTTATATTTTAGCAAGCTAGCTAATTTACCCTACAAATTATAATTATACAATATCTGTCAACTTTAATCAATGTTAAATTTAAATCGACTTTATATTACATTAGTAAAAATAAAAAAACCGATTTGATATTGATTTTTTATTTAGATTTATTAAATACTATTTTCATTTAACCATTCAGTCGCACATTGGCAATATATTGATACACCTACTGATAATACATTTTCATCCACAATCATTGATGAATTGTGAAGTGTATATATGTTGCCTTCTTCTATACTACCCGCACCCAAATTTAGCATAACCGAGGGTACACGTTGTGCAACTGCGGTAAAATCTTCAGTTCCATTTGAGGTAGGAACACATATTGGCTGATATCCCAATTGTTTTATGTATCTATCAGCATCTTCAGCTACTTTTTCATCACAGTATAGCGGAGGCATTCCATAAACAAACTGTACATCAGCTTTTCCCCTAAATGTCATTGCAACACTTTCACTAATTTCTTTAACTCTCTTTTTAAGAAACTCTCTTTTTTCTTGTGTCTGTGCTCTTACAGAAACTTCTAGTGTTGCTTTACCCGCTGTAGTATTTACAGTATCTCCACCATACATTTTACCTACAAGCACAACAGAATGCTCATCACTTGGAATTTCTCTAGATATAATCTCATTCAAAGCAACTATAATATGAGCCGCAATATTTATGGCATCAACACCCAAATAAGATGATGAGCCATGCGCTGATTTACCAGTAATATCGATTTTAATTGCATCACCGGAATATAATGCTGTTCCCTTAGAATATCTTACTGTTCCTACAGTGCTACCACTAAGTCCAACCATGATATGAGTTGCAAACGCAACATTAGGTTTTGGATTCTCTAGTATTCCATTTTCAATCATGTCTAGTGCCCCAGCAAGCTCTTCTTCAGCGGGTTGAAACATAAGCTTGACTGTACCTTTAAGATTTTCCTCATTCTCTTTAAGAAGTTTAGCTGCCCCAAGCAACATAGCTGTGTGGCAATCATGTCCACAACTATGTGTGCCATTCCCACAACTTGCAAAAGGCAGCCCTGTGGTTTCTTTCATAGGTAGAGCATCCATATCTGCACGAAGTAAAACACATTTTTCGCCTTTACCTATAATTCCACACACGCCTGATTTACCTACTCTATAATGTTTTATTCCCATATCTGTAAGTTCTTTTTCTACAAGTTCAACAGTTTTTGGCAATTCAAATCCTATTTCAGCCCAGGTATGAATTGTCCTTCTTAAATTTTGTACATATTCAAATATTTGTTTTGATTTTTCACAGTAATTCATAACCGGTCTCCTTTTTATTTTTATCATACGCATATAATAAATCTACAAATGAATTTTTGCAAGAAAAAAAATAAAAAAATAAAACCGTCGTATATACGGCGGTAAAAATTATTCTTTCATAAGAACTTCTAGTCTTTCAAGTATTTTAAGAAACCATTTTTCTTTTGTTGCTATTTCCCATAATCCCTGACAATATTGTTCTTGTCTAATTATACATGTCAATACTGCCATTGTAAGCTGATAGCTTGCCTGCTCTAAACCATAAATTATAACTTCAAGTTCAATCTCGCCATTCATTTCATTGTTCATTATGTCAATATATTTTGGTTCGAGAATATTTGCAACATATGCATCTTCAATAAATCCTAGTATTGGGTTCCGATATAAAAGACTTGTAACTGGCATAGTGCCATCCTCAGCAAGTTCTTCTGTGTATTTGCGACAAATCTCGTCATCTTTAACATTTTCAAAATAAGGTTTGTAGGTGAGGATTTCGGCAACACCTGCTTTGCATTCACTTGGTACTCCCATAATAAATTCTCCTATTAAACATTTAATAAATTATTTACAATAGTATCACATATAATAGTTTAATTCAAGAATAACAATATTGAAAAAATTGTGTATTGTATAGTATAATTAAAAAATAAAAAAGGAAGTATTTTATGAAATTTATATCTTGGAATGTCAATGGTCTTCGTGCCTGCATAGGCAAAGGCTTTATGGATTTTTTTTATAATGAAGATGCTGATTTTTTCTGTATTCAGGAAATAAAACTGCAACCCCATCAAATAGAAATTAATTTGCCTGGTTATGAACAATACTGGAACAGTGCTGAAAAAAAAGGATATTCTGGTACAGCAATCTTCACAAAACATAAACCACTCTCTGTTTCTTTTGGAATGGATAACTATGTTGATGATGAAGGAAGACTTATAACACTTGAATATGAAAATTTTTATCTCATAAATTCATATACTCCTAACAGTAAAGAAAATCTTACAAGAATTGATTATCGCATGGATTATGAAGATAAATTGAGAACTTACATACTAAAACTAGAAAAATCAAAACCAGTTATTCTATGCGGAGATTTAAATGTGGCACATAATGAAATTGACCTAAAAAATCCAAAGACTAACCGTAACAACCCTGGATTTTCTGATCAAGAGAGAGAAAAGTTTACGCAACTTCTCAGCTCAGGACATATAGACACATTTCGTTATCTTAATCCAGCGCTTGAAGGTGCATATAGTTGGTGGAGTTATCGTTTTAATTCTAGAGCGAAAAATGCTGGTTGGCGTATAGACTACTTTGTTATTTCCGATTCTATTAAAAGCGATATTACTGATGTCAAAATACGCAGTGATATTTTTGGCAGCGATCACTGTCCTGTTATTTTGGAGTTAAATATTTAATTATGAGTATATGCAATATTTGTCCTAGAAACTGTAATGTTGATAGAAAACAAACAAAAGGATTTTGCGGAATGTACGAAAAAGTTAAAATTTCTCGTGCTGCTCTTCATATGTGGGAAGAGCCTTGTATAAGTGGAGAAGATGGCAGTGGTACAGTTTTCTTTTCTGGTTGTAATATGAAATGTGTTTTCTGCCAAAACAAAGCGATATCTACTAACGGATTTGGCAAAGAAATAACTATTGAAAGACTAGCAGAAATATTTCTTGAACTTCAATCAAAAGGAGCCCTTAACATAAATCTAGTTACCCCTACTCATTATACTAAACAAATTATAAACGCTGTCAAACTTGCTAAATCAAAAGGATTAAAATTGCCAATAGTTTATAATACCAGCAGCTACGAAAAAGTGGAAACGCTTAAAGAACTTGAAGAAATTATTGATATATGGCTGCCAGACTTCAAATATATTGATAATAATGTTGCTGAAAGATATTCAAAAGCTAATAATTATGCTGAATACGCAAAGGCTGCTATTGATGAAATGATAAGGCAGCAACCAAACTGCGTTTTTGATGAAAATGGAATTATCCAAAAAGGTGTTATTGTAAGACATCTTGTTCTTCCTGGACAAGTTCAAGGTGCAAAAGATATAATTAAATATCTTTATGAAAAATATGGCGAAAATATTTTCATAAGTATTATGAGCCAATATACACCTTGCACTAACCTATGTGATTATCCTGAAATTGATAGAAAACTTACTTGGGATGAGTATAATTCAGTAGTAGATTATGCTATTGACTTAGGTCTTGAAAATGGCTTTTTGCAAGAAGAAGAATCTGCAAGTGAAAGCTTTATACCACCATTCGACCTTGAGGGTGTTGAATAACTATAATATCAAAAGTTTATTTTCTGACAAATCACATTATTAACCCAATACAAAAAATCTCCTGTACACCAAATGGTATACAGGAGTTTTCTTTTCAGTCTTTATAAACAAAAAGCGGACTCAAAAGCAAGTCCGCTAAAAGTTTAAATCACAAAGCCGCTGCAAATATATTATTTATATTTACGTTTACGAGCTGCTTCAGCTTTTTTCTTGCGTTTTACGGATGGTTTTTCGTAATGTTCACGTTTGCGAACTTCTGCAAGAACGCCTGATTTTGCACATGAACGCTTAAAGCGACGAAGTGCTGAATCCAATGATTCATTATCTTTAACTCTAATTTCTGACATCTTTTTCACTCCCTTGCGCTTTTTGCTCTAATTTGTCCAACTGTTACCTTGGACATCACAAATCAATTATACAGATAATACACTGAATTGTCAATAAAAACTTTGTTTCTTGATGGGAAAATATTGATATTTTCAACATTTATGTAAATCTGTATGTATTGTTAAACGCAAAACAAAATTAATTTTGCGCCTTGATGTAGAATTAAACTATCTAACAACAATGTTAACCATTCTGCCAGGAACATAAATCTGCTTTACAACAACTTTTCCATTTATATGTTCTGCAACTGTATCCATAGCTTTTAAAATAATATTATCTTTATCTGTATCAGCTGCAACTATAATTTTCCCCCTGAGTTTACCATTAACCTGTACTGGCACTTCGATTGTAGAATCAACACATTTTGACTCATCATATTTTGGCCATTCAGCTAATGAGGCAAGTCCTTTGTTCCCCTGAAGCTGCCACATTTCTTCAGCCATATGAGGTGCAAATGGACTGAGTAAAAGAATAAATGTTCTAAGTTCATCCTTTGTAATGCTACCTTTTGCATAAATATCGTTTACCATAGACATCATCGCTGCAATAGCTGTATTAAATCTCAGTGTCATTATGTCTTCTGAAACTTTTTTAATCAGTTTATTGAATTTTACTTCAAAATCTTCTGAATAACCTTTCCCATCAGAAACCATTTCTTGCATATTCCACACTCTGTCAAGAAAACGTGAGCAACCTTTGATTGAATTATTACTCCATGGTGCAGCCTTTTCAAAATCTCCCATAAACATTTCATAAAGTCTAAATGTATCTGCACCGTATTCAGCTACAATATCATCCGGATTAACGACATTACCACGACTCTTGCTCATTTTATCGCCATTTTCGCCAAGAATCATACCATGAGATGTTCTTTTAGCATATGGTTCAGATGTCGGTACAACACCAATATCATATAAAAATTTATGCCAAAAGCGTGAATACAGAAGGTGAAGTGTAGTATGTTCCATACCGCCATTATACCAATCAACTGGCAGCCAATATTTCATTTCGTCCCAATCAGCTAGTGCTTGATTATTATGTGGGTCTATATATCTTAAATAGTACCATGATGATCCAGCCCATTGTGGCATTGTGTCTGTTTCGCGTCTTGCATGACCACCACAATGAGGACAAGTTGTATTTACCCAATCTGTACATCTAGCAAGTGGACTTTCACCTTCTCCTGTTGGTTCATAATCTGTAAGTTCTGGAAGCACAAGTGGCAACTGATCTTCTGGAACTGGCTGCCACCCACATTTATCACAGTAAATCATTGGAATCGGTTCTCCCCAGTATCTCTGGCGTGAGAAAATCCAGTCACGAAGCTTGTAATTTGTTTTTTCAACACCAATACCATTTTCTTCAAGATATTTAATGATTGCTATTTTTGCTTCTTCAACTTTCATTCCGTTTAGAATTCCACTATTTACCATAACCCCAGTGTTACAATCAGTAAAAGCAGCTTCTTCTACATTACCTCCTGTAACAACTTCTATAATTGGAAGATCAAATTTCTTTGCAAACGCCCAGTCTCTATCATCATGTCCTGGAACAGCCATAATAGCACCTGTACCATATGTTGCTAAAACATAGTCGGAAATAAATATAGGAATTTCTTTTTCAGTAAGTGGATTAATGGCTTTTACACCTTTAAGTTCAACACCTGTTTTTTCTTTAGAAAGTTCTGTTCTTTCCATATCGCTCTTTTTAGCTGCTGCTTCACGATAAGCTAAAATTTCATCATAGTTTGTGAGTTTATCTTTCCACAATTCAATAAACTTATGTTCAGGCGCAATAACCATGTATGTGGCACCATAAATCGTATCTGGACGTGTTGTGTAAACTTCTAGTATATTTCCTTCCGTTGTATTAAATTTAACCTGTGCACCTTTTGAACGACCAATCCAATTTTTTTGCTGTGCAATTACAGGTGGAATAAAATCAACAGTATCAAGCCCATCAATAAGTTTATCAGCATATTCTGTTATTTTAAGAACCCACTGGCTCTTATTCTTATGAACAACCTGTCCACCGCATCTCTCACAAACGCCATTAACAACTTCTTCATTTGCGAGAACAACTTTACACCCTGTACACCAATTTACATTCATTTCCTTTTTATAAGCAAGACCATGCTTATAAAGCTGAAGAAAAATCCATTGTGTCCACTTATAGTAATTTTTATCGGTTGTATTTATTTCTCTATCCCAGTCAAATGAGAGGCCTAGACTTTTCAATTGACTTTTAAATCTTGCTACATTATTTTTAGTAACAATTTCAGGATGAATGTGGTTTTTCATAGCAAAATTTTCAGTAGGCAAACCAAAAGCATCCCAGCCCATTGTAAACATTACATTGTGACCTGTCATTCTTTTATATCTTGAAATTATATCCATAGCAGTGTATGAACGTGGATGTCCTACATGCAGTCCAGCACCTGATGGATATGGAAATTCAATCAAGCCATAAAATTTAGGCATTGTTTTATCGTCTTTTGTTTTAAATGTTTTTTCTTCATCCCAGATTTTCTGCCATTTTGCTTCTGTGGCCTTAAAATCATATCTCATTATACTCTCCGTTTTAATGTGCATTGCACTTTAATTAAATTATTTTTCAAAATCGATTGTAATTTCTTCGCCGTCAGCCCACAGTTTATCCAAGTTATAATAATTTCTTGCCTCAGGGTGGAAAACATGTACAATAACGGTGTCATAATCCATCAATATCCAGTTTTTAGACTCATATCCTTCAACACGAGTTGGTTGCAATCCAAACTGTTGTTCTAGCTGAAAGTCAACCTCGTCTGCCAGGGCTTTTACCTGTGTAGTTGAAGTACCAGTTGCAATAACAATATAGTCAGTAACTATTGTTAGGTCCTGAATTTTTAGCACTTTTACTTCTCGTGCTTTCTTTGCGTCCAAAATTTTAGCGATAGCTGTGGATAGTTCTAAACCTTTCATATTTCCTCCTTGTAGTAAAATTTGCGAATAAATTTTTTCGCATATTATTTTATTTATAATATGAATGTTTTTAGTTGAATGTTTTTATTTTAAGGCTTTTTTAGCCTAAAATCAATATAAAATTTATTTATTGTTTAGTTTTGTTGAGAATATCAGCAATGGTCATTACAGAAGAATTTGTAACACCATGATCTCTTGTCACTTCACCTGCTGGTGGGTTTGTTGGCATGGATAATTCCTCGGCTGATTTTGGCTTTTGATGTGGACGACAATACTCATTTAAATATTCTGCCCACTGTTCTTCTTCGCAAACAAGAACATTTACAGGATTTTTAGTTCCTGGCTTCAGTACATCATAACCATGGAGTGATGGTTTGATAATTACCATATTTTCATATTCAACTGAAAATGCAAACTGTGCTAAAGATGCAATCCTTGTCCAATGCATATCGGTTGTAAGATATTGAGTAAATCGACTCATAATCTTAATAAAATCACTTACATTAAGATTTTCTGTAAAATATTTAATCAATGATGCATAGAAATAGCTCTGTACTTCAAGACGCTGAACATCGCTGTTTGGATAGTTTCTATTTCTTACAATTTTTTCAGCAAGATAACCATTAACTTTATACCATCCTGCCTCTTTAATAATAGTCTCCTCTTTTCCAGTATTTTTATCCTTTAACGTAACTGGATAAGGCACATACATATCAAGTCCATCATCAATAGCATCTACCATTGATATAAATGCTTCCATATCAAGAGTTACATAATGATCTATTGGTAAACCGAGTTTATTATTTATAACATCAACCAAATTCATTATTTGGTTTTCTTTTTTACCGTGACTGTATACAGAGTTTATCTTTCCTCCGCCGCCTAACTCTTCCCCTATATAAGTATCTCTAGGTATTTGGAACGCTGACACTTTTTTATTCTTTACATCACAAGAAACATATATGATAACATCTGTATTTGCCGATGAGCGACTTTCATCCCAGTCAATACCACAAACAAGAATATTAACTACATCATCTTTAAGCTCTTTAGCTGTTTTAACATCACTGTCAATTTTTTCGCCTGTATTTAACATTCCGCTCAAAAATCTGTCACCTATAAAAGCGACTGCACCTATAACAAAAAGTACGATAAATACTTTTGCCATAAATCTATTTCTTTTTACTCTTTTATTTTTTCTTTTCTTTTCACTCTCTGTAACACGACTATGATTTTTAGCCATTGTCATTTCCTCCGTGATTATTAAGTTTCTCAAAATACTTTAAGGCATCAATGCTGTCAGAGTCTATTTCGTCTCCTTTTTCTTTCAACCACTTAATGCTTGATTTCAATGCCTGTTCCATACCGATATCTAGATTTTTTCTTGCAAGAGTTAATAATCTATCTTTATCTGGAAAATTTCTTTCTGCGCATAACATATCCGCAAGATAAATAACTTTTTCAAGGTTACACATACCGCTTCGACCACATGTATGATTTTTAATAGCCAAAAGTATTTCTTCATCTTCAATTCCCATTTCATGTTTAGCATAGTCAGCAGCAGCGAAACCATGTAATACTGGATAAGTTTTTTTATCTATTCGTTCAATTATATCACTTCGTCTTGCTCGCCGCAATACTGTATCAGGGTCAGCTTGTTTCATAATATCGTGTAAAAGAGCTGCTAATCTTGATTTGTTCACATTTACTTTATGTATTTGTGCTAATTCATACGCCAGTGTTTCGACATTATAAGTATGCATAGCCCTATTTTTTCTAAGTATAAAAGGAACAAGCATTTCTGCAGTAGATATTGTTCTAGTATAAAAATCCTCGCAATACAAATTATTTGATTTTATTATAGATGCAACATCTCTATCGGTATAGCTATATATACTTTCACCCTTAGAAGCGCGCTCTCTTATTAGTGTTGATGAAATAGGTAATATTTTGCTATTTAAAATTACAGTGTCTGGTGAAAATTCTTTTATATCATTTACAGCTTTTTTTAATTTTTCATTTTCACAAAAATCTCTTGACAAAATTAAAAAAGTGACAGATTTCGCCAATTTTTTCCATTCCTTCCACTTTTTGAAACTCATAGCACTATCAGAGCCAATCAAAAAATAAATTTTTGCGTTTGGATAAACTCCTTTAATATAATCAACTGTTGTATAGCTGTAACTTTTTTCTAATCTTCTTCCTTCATAATCCGATATTTCAATATTATTATCAAGCTTTTTAAACGCAATTTCAGCCATATGCTTTCTTATGTCAAAAGGAACTTTACAGTTATCTTTATGACCAGGTGTTCCAGTGGGCATAATTATAACTTTATCAAAACTCTTATATTCCATTGCTTTTTTCAAAATATTTATATGCCCGTTGTGAACAGGGTCAAAAGCTCCACCGAAAAGCAAAATATCCATAATTTTCTCTTTCAAAGTCTATTATAGTGTTGTTAGGTTTTTAAGATCAAATTTTGAATCTTTTTGCTTCTGTTTAAAAAGTACTATTTTTGAACCTATAACTTGAACGCATTCAGCATCCAGTTCTTCTGCAAGTAACTTACCTGCATCTTTTGCTGAATATGCACAATTCTCTAGAACTCTAAGTTTTATGATTTCTCTTGCTTTAAGGGCATTGTTTATACCTTCAATACTTTCTTGAGTAAATCCTGTTTTACCAATTTGGAAAATTGTGTCAAGGTGCTGTGCCTGACTGCGTAAAAATGCACGCTGTTTAGATGTTATCATATTTTCTCCCTTTATTTCCTTTATATAAAATTATTAAATTGTAAATTTTTAATTAAAAATCAATTCTTGCAATCTCATCACCTAGCATTCTCATCGCCTTACCACGATGACTAATTGCATCTTTTTCATCAGAACTCATTTGAGCATAACTTTCTTCGCCAACCATAAACACCGGATCATATCCAAAACCATCGAATCCCACTCTTTCAAAAGCAATCCATCCTTCACATTTGCCAGTGCAAATAATATGCTCATCCGCACCGTTTTCTCTTGGAATGTATAGACAGACACTACTTACAAATCTAGCTGTTCGATTTTCTTTTTCTACATCCTTAAGGGCTATGAGTAGTTTATCAATATTTTCATCATCAGTTGCATGTTCTCCGGCATATCTCGCCGTATAAACACCTGGGGCACCATCAAGATAATCCACCATAAGACCTGAGTCATCACTAATTGTTGGCATGTTGCAAATTTTTGCGATTGTCTTGGCTTTAATCAATGCATTTTCTTCAAATGTTGTTCCATTTTCTTCAATTTCTATTTGAATTCCAATATCTCTCAATGTTTTGGCATCATGACCAAGTGCATGAAGAATTCTTTGAATTTCTTTCAACTTTTTCTGATTATTTGTTGCTGCAGCAAAAATCATTATTCTTCCTCACTTTCAGGAAGACTTACAAGGGTATCGGCGAAAGCCTGTGCATCAAATATCATTAAGTCATCAATTCCTTCTCCAACGCCAATAAATCTTACTGGTACGCCAAGATTTCTTTTAATTGAAATAACACTACCACCTTTTGCTGTACCATCAAGCTTTGTAAGAATAATACCTGTTGCCTCAGCAGCAGAAATAAATTCTTTCGCCTGACTTATAGCATTTTGACCTGTAACAGCTTCTAGAACCAAAAGTGTTTCAACCCCTGCTTCGCTATCTGCTTTTGTAACAACACGTCGAATTTTACTTAATTCTGCCATAAGGTTTTTCTTATTATGAAGTCTACCAGCAGTATCACAAATGACTATATCGTAATTTTCATTTTTAGCTTTCTGAACTGCTTCAAAAATCACTGATGCCGGATCTGCACCTTCTTCATGCATGACAATATCAACACCTGCTCTTTGTGCCCATTCATTCAATTGACTGGCTGCAGCAGCACGGAATGTATCCCCTGCTGCAAGAAGAACTTTATTTTCCTGCTGTTTATAAAGATTAGCTAATTTCCCAATTGAAGTTGTTTTTCCTACACCATTTACGCCTATTATAAGAATAACTGTCGGTTTTTTACTATAATCCATATCTTCTTCAGCATTGAGCAAATCTTTAATAATATCTTTCATCTGCTCAACTGCTTCTTCGCCAGTTTTAATTTTTTCTTTTTTTACTCTTCTTTTTAGCTCATCACAAAGATATTGGCTTGTTTCATATCCAACATCAGCTAAAATAAGCTGATCAAGTAAATCATCATACATATCATCATCTATTTGAGAATTTCTCAAAGATTTAGTGATAGAATCAAATATACCACCCTTTGTTTTTTTTAGGCCAAAGCCCAATTTATCAAAGAATCCCATTTTTATCTCCTTTTAGTTAAGAATTGATGGTGAAAGATTGTTTACATCAAGTTTCAATAATTTTGAAATACCGTCCTCTTGCATAGTAACGCCATAAAGAACATCGGCAGCTTCCATAGTGCCACGACGATGGGTAATGACAATGAACTGAGTTTTATCGCAGATTCTGTGAATGTAGTTTGCATATCTAGCTACATTTACATCGTCAAGTGCAGCCTCGATTTCATCAAGTACACAGAATGGTGAAGGATTATGTGCCAAAATTGCAAAATAAATTGAAATAGCTACTAGGGCTTGTTCACCGCCAGAAAGAGCAGTAAGACTTTTGATAACCTTACCTGGAGGGCTTACAACAATTTCAATACCACTGTTAAGAACATCATCTCTATCTGTTAGTTCTAATTTTGCACTACCTCCACCAAACAACTCTACAAAAATTCTTCCGAAATTTTTATTTATTATATCAAAACTTTGTGTAAATAATGTTTTCATTTCACCATTCAGTGAAGTTATAAGCTTAACAAGTTGAGACTTACTTTGCTGTAAATCTTCAAATTGTCTTTTAAGATATGTATATCTTTCAAATACTTCCTTATACTCATCAATAGCACCTACATTTACATTACCAAGTTTTCTTATAGAGTTTCTGGTTGTTGCCAACTCTTTTTTCATAAGTGATTCATCTGTAATTTCAACGCAAAATTCTCTTGCATTTTGAACAGTAAGTTCGTATTCTTCCCATAATTTTGAAATAATTTCATCATAGGAAACTTCCATATTCTTAATTCTTTCACCTAATTTAACAATATGTCCTGAAAGTTCTTCTCTAGTATTTGTGAGCCCTTTATTTTCTGTAGTAATTTTTGTTCTCTCTGCTTCAATTTCAAGTCTTTCATTTACAAAACGACTATTTTCTTCTTCTTTGCATTTAATAGTGTTTTTTAATTCTTTAATCTTTTCATCAGCAGCAATAATTGCCTGAGTTTTTTCGGCAATCTTAGACTTACTTTCTTGAATCTTATTTAAAACAGAATCTTTTCTAAGATTTCTGTTTTCTGAGTTTACTGCGTGTTGTGAAAGATTATTCTCTTCAACTGAAACTTGTCCTTGTAATGTAACAACATCAAGTTTCAGCTGCTGAATATCATTTATATACTTATTCTGTAACTGTGAGCTTTCTTCATCGGCAGTCCCTATATTATTAAGTTTTTCCTTAAGTTCTACAATTTCTTTTTCTTTTTCAGCAATAGAAGTCAGCAATGATAACTTACGTTTTGCATTATTTGTAATACCAAAGTTGAAGTTATCTATGTCTTTTTTAAGATTTTGCACTGTTGTTGCGTACTGATTAGCAGTTTGTTCAAGTCTCGCATACTCAATTCCCGCGTTATTTTTATCTATAATAAATGACTCTATTTCTGCATCATAGCCTTCAATACTACTATTTATATTATCAACAACATCTTGTTCAGAATGTCTCTCTTTATTTAGTTTATCATACTCATCTTTTAGCCTTGATATTTTAACTTTAAGTTCTTCAATCTCTGATTTTCTTGTAAACAGCCCAGCGCTTTTACTTACCGAGCCACCTGTAAATGAACCGCCGGCGTTTATTTGCTGACCGTCCATTGTAACTATTTTATAACGATAATTAAGTTTTTTTGCTAAAGATGACGCACTATTTATATTATCAACTATTATTGTTCTTCCTAGAAGATTTGAAATA
Source organism: Oscillospiraceae bacterium (assembly GCA_020024475.1). GTDB lineage: Bacteria > Bacillota > Clostridia > Oscillospirales > Ruminococcaceae > RGIG3102. Next base: position 40,636 of record JAHHTS010000001.1, on the reverse strand, counting down.
ATATTTCTAAACCTAGAATCGGCTTTTATTATACTATCTCCTGTTCTGGCCCAATCAGGAAGATTTTCATTAAAATTAGATGGTTTAACTGTATCTACTGGTAAAAAAGTTGCACGACCACCATGGCTTTTTTTTAGATATTCTATAGCCATTTTGGCGCTTGCTTCATTTTCAACAACAATATTCTGAAGCTGATACCCCAAGGCTACTTCTACGGCTGTTTCGAACCCTTTTTCAACCGTTATAAGTTGTGCAACACTTCCTAGAATTCCACCTATTCCACCTTCATTAGAACGTTTTAGAATATTTCTTACACTTTGTGCAAAGCCATCCATATTATTTTCAAGATCTGTTAAAATCTTTATTTTATCTAATGTCTGTCTTTGTACCAATTCATTATTCTGTGCCAGTTTTATCGTATTATTTAGCTTTTCTACAGCAGAATTTTTCTTCATAACAAGGCCGCTGCGTATATTTTTATTTTTACTTATACTTTCATCTGTAAGAGCGATGAATTCTTTTACATCTTCTGCTCGCTTTTTACTGTCAGCAGCATAATTTTCTGCTTTTTCAAGACTGGCTTTTGCTGTTTCAAGATTATTTTTGATAGTAGAAGTATGACTGTCAATCGCACCTAGCTCTATTTTTTTATCCTGTAAATCAAGATTTATATTATTCAACAGGCCGTTTATTCTTATTTTTTCATCCCCGGAATGTTGTGAGTTTGAGACGATTTCATCAAGTTTCATCTGCAATTCGCTTTGTTTCAAATGTTTTGCAGTTATTTCACTATTCAGTCTATTTATTTTATTCGAAATTCTTTCTATTTCACCAGCAGACCGTGCACCTTCTAATTCAAATACTTTAAGTTCTTCATTAAGATTTATTATCTGTCTTTGTTCAAAATCTCTAATACTTTTATCAACAGCTAACTGGCTTGATATCTCTGAAATCTCACCATCGGCATTACGTATATCTTTTACATTTTCTTCACTTTTAACTATAAGGCTGTTAGCGTAAAGAAATTTTTCTTCTATATATTTTTCACTTTTTTCTAATTGACTGTTTACATTGTCATAATCGGTTTGATAAATCTCTAGTTTTCTTTGTTCTGTTCTGATAAGCTCTTTAGACTTGTCAACAGTATCAATCCATAAAGAAATTTCTAGTTCTTTTTTCTTTTCTGATAAAGTGATAAATTCCTTTGCTTTTTCGCTTTCTTTTCTAAGAGGCTCTACTCTTTCTTCAAGTCCAGATAGAATATCTACAAGTCGTGTTATATTTCCCTCTGCAGATTCTAGTTTTCTTTCCGCTTCATTTTTCTTATATCTAAACTTTGCAATACCAGAAGCTTCTTCAAATATTTCTCGTCTTCCTTCAGGTTTACTTGTAACTATTTCGCTAACCTTCCCTTGCCCCACAACGGAGTAGCCATTTTTTCCAAGGCCTGTATCGAAAAATAGTTCCTGAATATCACGTAATCTCACTCTAGCGCCATTTATATAATATTCGCTGTCTCCGCCGCGGTAATATTTTCTCATTATCGCAACTTCATCACTTTCCACATCAAAACTGTGATCGGTATTATCAAGGATAAGGCTTACCGCCGCAAATCCCATTGGATTTCGTTTTTGAGTGCCACCGAAAATAATATCCTCCATTTTGCCATTTGCACGAAGCCGGCTTGTTCTTGTTTCTCCTAGCACCCATCTTATCGCATCACTAATATTGCTTTTACCAGAACCATTAGGTCCTACAACAGCACTCATCCCTTTTTCAAATTCTATTTTTGTTTTTTCCGGAAAGGATTTAAAGCCGTGAAGTTCAATAGCTTTTAAATACACTGTTTTTCCCCTTCTAAAATAATTTTAACTTTATTATCACACAAACTGTTATCATCTTTAACTATAACATTGTATCCTAGAGCAGATAGTTGTTTAATATTAGACTTTTTCTGACCAACCGCCTGTGAGTGTTTATGTGGGTTTACATAAATTATATAATTTCCTTTTTCTCTTTTAAGCAATTCAGTTTTAAACTCTTGTAGCATTATATAACTATGTACAAGTTCATTAATGGCAGGATGATATGGACCTGCAATCATATTTTTTTCAATTCCACTATCAGCGTGCAAACCTAATTTTATAATTCTAATATTATTATCATTGAACATCTTTACTAAAACGGCACAAATTTTTACCATCTCATCCAATGTTGGGGGTGTGTATATACCTTTTTGGTAAAGCTTTTCAAGCAATGTATCTTTCAATGTAATTGTAGGATAAATCCTAACGGTGTCGGGTTTTATTGCTATGAATTTTTCAGCAGTATCTATTGCATAAGACATATAGTCTTTTTGACCATACAGCCCTGGCATCATCTGCAAACCTAATGAAAATCGCCATTTTTTTATCATGTTACCTGCATCAAAAACATCTTGTACAGTATGTCCCCTAAGGTTCATTTTCAAAACATCATTCTGCATACTCTGTGCACCAAGTTCGATAGCTGTGACACCATATTGTTTTAGCACCGATAATATTTCATCATTTATTGCATCTGGTCTTGTAGAAACTCTTATTCCGCTTGCTCTTCCACTTTTGACAAATGGATAAGCAGCTTCTAAAAGCGCAACCATATAATCATGATTAATTGCCGTAAAACTTCCTCCAAAAAATGCAATTTCGTAACTTTTTCCTTCTTCTTTATCATAAGGTAAAAACTTATCACAAAGTGAAATAACCTCTAACGGAGAAGGCGGGTTTTGTGTTCCACTTATTTTCTTCTGATCACAGAAACTACACTGATTAGGGCATCCTTCATGCGGTACAAATATTGATAAATTCTTATGTTTTGTCATATTCCGCCTTCATTCTCAAAATTAGTTTTTATATCCCATTAAAGCTAATGCTTCTTTCGCCGCTGATTGTTCAGCTTGTTTTTTACTTTTGCCTTTGCCAGTCCCAATTACATTACTATTAAGTCGAACCTCAACAGTAAAGCTTTTATCGTGATCTGGTCCATTCTCTCCTATAACAACATAGCTAAGTCGTTCACCAGGGTTCTGCTGAATTATCTCCTGTAAAAGAGTTTTATAATCCTGAAGTGAAAGATGTGCTGCATCAATAAAATGCAAAACAAATTTCTTTGCATTTTCCATACCACCATCAAGGAAAATAGCACCAGTAACAGCCTCAAATGCGTCTGCCAAAATTGATGGACGATGCCTACCACCAGATGTTTCTTCTCCTTTACCTAGAAGCATAAATTCCCCTAAATTTAATTCTGTTGAATAACCTGCAAGAGCATCTTCACAAACCAAAGCCGCACGCTGTTTACTCATCTTTCCCTCAGGCATACTAGGGTTTTCTTTAAATAGCTTTTCACTAGTTATTAACTGCAAAACCGCATCGCCTAAAAACTCAAGTCTTTCATTATAAGAAATGTTTCCTCTATTTTCATTTGCATATGATGAATGTGTAACCGCTGTACGCAATAAATTTTTATCTTTAAAATGATAACCTATATTTTTTTCAAGTTGTTTCATTTTTACTCCTCTACCTTAGCAAGTTGTGAAGCGATAAGACTTGAAACATCTTTTTCAGCATAAAGCTTGGCCTGTCTTATAGCATTCTTGAAAGCTTTAGCATTTGATGAACCATGCGCTTTGATAACCCCTTTTGTAACACCCATAACTGGTGCACCACCGTATTCTGTATAATCTAATTTAGCTTTAAATTCCATTAGCTGTTTTTTCAACAATAAAGCAGCAATTTTAGTTTTAAGATTAGTTTTAAACATATGTTTAAGCATTTTATTCATGAATGAAGCTGTGCCTTCAACAGATTTCATTCCTATATTTCCAGAAAATCCATCAGCTACAAGAACATCACATTTATCCATCAAAACATCTCGTCCTTCTATATTTCCGATAAAGTTAATTTCTTCATCTTCTTTCATAAGAGAATAAGCATTACGATGTGTTTCAGGCCCTTTCGTTTCTTCTGTTCCATTATTTAAAAGTCCAACCCTTGGATTTATTCTTCCCATAACTTTTTCCATATAGACAGAACCCATAACCGCAAACTGTTTAAGCATTTCCGGTCTTACTTCATTATTAGCACCACTATCTATAAGCATAAATCCATCTGGATGCAATCCAGGTACAACAGCACCTATTGCCGGTCTTTTGCATCCCTTTATTCTTCTTACAATAAGAGTGGCTCCTGCTAGAATAGCGCCCGTGCTTCCAGCTGAAACCATGGCATCACCTTCGCCATCAGCCAAAGCCCTGAACGCAATATGAAGTGATGTATTTGTTTTTTCTTTAACGATTTTTGTTGGGTCTTCATGAATATCAAAAACTTCGTCAGCTTGTTTAAAAGCAATTCCTGTTGTATCAATATTATTTTTCTTACAACATTCTTCCATTTTTGGAATATCACCAACTGCAAGAATTTCAACACCAAGTTCCTTTACCGCTTGTGCAGCACCTTTCAAAGGTTCAATTGGTGCAAAATCTCCTCCAAAAGCATCTATAATAATTCTCATAATAATCTCCTTCTATTAAAAAAGGTATGTAAATAAATTTAAAAAGGTAATTTTCTGCCACATTTAGGACAATATTCAAAATCATTTGCTATTTTAAAACCGCAATAAGGACAATAAACTATCTTATTTGATATAACATTAGAAATATTACCATTTGAAATATGCTGTTCTTTTCCATAATCATTGTTCATTTTTTCATTCCATGGATCCGGTTCTTCAGTGGAATCTACGATATCGAATTCTGAATATCTATTTTCACTTGTTGTATTATGAATATTTTTTACAAGTTCAGTAATCAAAACGATAATAAAACCAACGCCAAAAATAGGAAATATTATTGGAGCTCCCATATTTACCGCCATAACTATCCAAACTATTGCGAACACTATTCCAAATATTGAAACCACTACACCTTGTGCAGAATTATATCTACCTGGCTTAAAACTTTTCATGAGATTACCTCCTAAAAATCAAGACTAATTTTTTCAATTGACTCTTTACCACGAATACTTAAAGCCATATATCTTTCTCGTTTATCACGAATATGATTTTCGAGTGCAGGTAAAATTCCCATATTAGCCCCCATTGGTTGAAAATCTTTGTTTGGTGTTGTGATATAATTCAAAAGCGCCCCACTAATCGTAGTTAATTCTGGAAGCTGTGGTTCTATTTCATTTAATTTACACCAAACAAAGTATCCTGCAAGTAATCCGCACATACTACTCTCTGTATACCCTTCCATACCAGTAATTTGACCTGCGAAATATATGTTAGGGTATTCTTTAAGGTTAAGTGTTTTATTTAGAACATTTGGTGAATTTATAAAACTATTTCTATGCATAACCCCATATCTTGCAAATTGTGCATTTTCAAGACCTGGAATCATACCAAAAACTCTTTTCTGTTCACCAAATTTGAGATTAGTCTGAAAACCGACAAGATTATACATTGTTTTTTCCCGATTTTCACATCTAAGCTGTACATTAGCCCAAGGACGATGCCCTGTACGTGGGTCAATAAGACCTACTGGACGCATAGGTCCATATCTAAGAGTTTCTGCTCCTCTGCTAGCCATAATTTCTACAGGCATACAGCCTTCGTATACAGTCAAATCATCTTCAAAACTTTTAAGTTCTGCCCTTTCAGCGTTAAGCAATTCATTATAAAAAGCTTCATACTCTTCTTTATTAAACGGACAATTTAGGTAATCATCATCGCCTTTTCCATAACGACTAGCTGCAAAAACTTTATGCATATCAATGCTATCTGCCATAACAATTGGTGCTGCAGCATCATAAAACGCCATACCTTGCCCACAAAGATTGCCTACAGATTCATAAAGTTTCCCTTCCGTTAATGGTCCTGTTGCAATTATTGTAAGCTCATCTGTGTCAACTGATGTAACCTCTTCATAACAAATTGTAATATTTTTATGATTTTTAACTTTTTGTGTAATTAATTCACTAAAAATATCTCGATCTACTGCCAATGCACCTCCAGCAGGAACTGAACATTTATAGGCCGTATCAAGAACAATAGATCCAAAATGCCTCATTTCATTCTTTAGCATTCCTTGACATGAATCTTCTCTCATGCTTTTAAGGCTATTTGAACAAACTAGCTCTGCAAAATTTTTGTTTTTATGAGCTGGTGAAAATTTAACAGGTTTCTGTTCATAAAGAGTTACTTTAACTCCTCTTTCTGCTAGAAAATATGCAGCTTCACAACCAGCTAGACCTGCACCTAAAATTTTAACTTTTTTATCCATAATTATTCTTTTTCTATTTTATTTTTTCTGCCTCTTGTTGTTTTCTTTTTAGATGTTTCTTCTTTTTCTTGTACTGTTTTTCCCTTTGCAGATATAGGTGCAACAGTACAATTTGCACATCCTTCTTTTATGCAGTGTGGTTGTGCACCTTTTGTACTTTTCTTAAATAAAGTACTTCCACAAATTTCGCACACTTTATCTGTCGGTTCTTCCCATGACATAAATCCACATTCTTGACTATTTTCACACGCATAAAAAGTTCTTCCTCTTTTGCTAGAAAGAACGAGTATCTTTCTACCACACTTTGGACATACTCCAGGTGCATATTTGACAATTCGTTTTGTATTTTTACATTCTGGGAATCCACTACAAGCAAGAAACTTTCCATAACGGCCTGTTTTTATTACCATATGTTTACCACAAATTTCACAAATTTCATCTGTAACAATTTCAGGAACCTTTACCTTTTGTCCATCCATTTCTTTTTCTGCTCGGGTCAAATCAGCGGACAAAACATCATAAAACTGCTGTAAAACAGTTGTCCATTCAGCACTTCCTTCTTCTATTTTGTCAAGTCTACTTTCCATATCCGCTGAGAATTTTATATCCACAATATCTGAAAACTGTGCCCGTAAAACATCATTAACTGTTATGCCTAGTGCAGTAGGCACAAGTTTTTTTGCATTTCTTTCAACATAACCCCTTTCAATTATTGTTGAAATAATAGGTGCATAAGTTGATGGACGACCAATTCCATTCTCTTCAAGAGCTTTAATAAGTGTAGCCTCAGTATATTCTGAAGGTGGCTGAGTAAATTTTTGCTGTGCTTCCATCTCTTTTAATTTTAATTTTGTCCCATTTTCAAGAGGAGGAAGTGCTGTTTCTTTTTCTTTCTTTTCATCAGTTTGTTCTTCATATAAGACAGTAAAACCATCAAATAACACTGTATATCCAGTTGCTTTATAAATATGATTTTCAGCTGAAATATCAACACTAACAGTTTCTTGTATGCTGTCTACCATCTGTGAAGCCATGAACCTTTCCCAAATAAGCTTATAAAGTTTTGCTACATCACCTTGTAATGAGCCATAAGCCACAGCAGGTGTTATATCAACATTTGTAGGACGAATTGCCTCGTGTGCATCTTGAGCATTGTTTTTAGTTTTATATGTTCTTCTAAAAGTTGGAACGTATTTATCGCCATATTCTTTACCTATAAACTCTTTTGCCGACATATATGCTTCATCAGAAATGCGCAATGAGTCTGTTCTCATATAAGTAATAAGACCAAGCGTTCCGTATCCACTAATCTCTACACCTTCATAAAGTGTTTGGGCAGCACGCATTGTTCTTGAGGCGGTAAATCCAAGACGGCGGCTTGCCTCCTGCTGTAATGAAGAAGTTGTAAATGGTGGAGCTGGAGCACGTTTTCTTTCTCCTCTTGTTATTTTTTCAATAACAAATTTTGATTTTTCGCTTTCTTCTTTTATCTTTTCAGCTTGTTTTTCATTAAGAACCGTTACCTTTTTGCCATCAGTTCCCCAATACCTTGCCTTGAATTTTTTAGCAGCTCCAATCGGTGACAGCGTTGCATCAATATTCCAATATTCCTGTGGAATAAACCGCTCAATTTCTCTATGTCGATCTACTATCAATTTAACTGCAACCGACTGCACACGACCAGCTGAAAGTCCGCCTTTAACTTTTTTCCAAAGAAACGGGGACAATTTATAACCAACAATTCTGTCAAGAATTCTTCTTGCTTGTTGTGCGTCAACAAGGTCATTATCAATAGTACGTTTATTATCCATACCTTCCTTTATGCCTTTTTTGGTAATCTCACCAAAAGTAACACGATTTTGTTGTGTTATGTCCAACTTAAGAATATGAGCTAAATGCCATGAAATTGCTTCACCCTCACGGTCTGGGTCGGTTGCTAGATAAACAGTTTCACTATTTGCTGCCCGTTCTTTAAGTTCTTTTATTAGCTTAGATTTGCCCGGAATATTTATATATCTTGGTTTGAAATTATTTTCTATATCAATACCTATCTGTGCTTTTGGCAAATCGCGTATATGCCCCATTGAAGCAATTACATTGTAATCTTCACCTAGATATTTTTTTATTGTCTTTGCCTTAGCCGGTGATTCCACAATAACAAGTTTTGACATGTCTTTCTCCTCATTTTTTATTTTGTGAAATATTATGTCAGGTAAACTAGACATACAATCATTTTGTGCGTATATATTCGCCACTCTCAGTTCTAAAAATTAAACCATCTATTTCAAGTTGTGTGAGAATAGCTTTTACAACTCCCCGCCCCATTTTGCTTTTACGAATTATATTTCCAGTAAACATTGCACCATCAATACACTCCAAAATAGATTTTGCCATTGGGTCAAGGTCATAACTTTCATTTTCTTTTATCCCGTCAGAAATTTCTCCGCCAAGATATTCTATAATCTGTTTTCCATTTGTAACAGCATTAGCTATTCCTTCTGTAAGAAGTTCATTACTTCCCTCATAAAAAGGACTAAATATACTGCCTGGAACTGTAAAAACAGCTTTTTCATATTCGATAGCCTTATTTACTGTAATAAGGCTTCCACTATTATGTGTAGCTTGTATAACGCATACAGCATCACTTGCTGCAGCAATAAGCCTATTTCTTTGAACAAAACTTGTGGCATAATATCTTTGACCACAAGGATATTCACTGATTACTAGATGATCTTTAGCTAATAATTCTTGAAGTTTTTGATTTGTTTTAGGATAATATTCATTTAACGGCACACCAAGAATAGCTACTGTTTTACCACCATTTTCTACACAAACTCTATTCGCTATACTGTCTATTCCTTGTGCTAGACCGCTTATTACTACTCCACCATGTTGTGAAATGTCAGCAGATATAAGTTGTGCAGTTCTTTCACCTTCGCCGTTGCATTGGCGACTTCCTATCACAGCAACTGCATATGGCCTATTAAGAATTTCAATATTCCCTTTATAAAACAATATAATTGGTGCTTGTGAAATATTTTTGAATTTGTCTGGAAAAGATTTATCAGTATAGTTTATAGATTTTATATCATTATCATTATGTAGCTTACAAATTTCGTTTAGGCTTTCAAGCTCTATTTTAGCAGCTCTTTTAACCTGCTTTGAAGTAAAACAGCCGTAAATTGACCAATCGTTTCTTGTTTCATAAAGAACTTGTGGTTTTATATTACTATCAACTATACCCTTTCCATTTGGGCAACACGCGCCGAGAACAAAGCTTAACCAGATATCATATTTATCCATTATTTTCCAAGCTCCCACATAAGTACAGCTGCCGAAACTGCAGCATTAAGCGATTCTATTTTTTCGCTCATAGGAATTTTTACTTTCATTTTGCAAGCTTTAATTACTTTATCAGAAAGCCCATTTCCTTCATTTCCGATATAAAGTGCTACTGGTAATCCTATTTTTTCACAACCCAAGTCGTTTGCACCTTCAAGACAAGCCGCAGATGTTGTAAATCCTTTTTCATTGAGTTTTTTGGTAAAATCCACTAAATCATCTGTTTTTAGCACATTGAGTTTGACACTTGCAGTCATAGATGTTCGTATAACTTTTCGAGAATAAATATCAGCACATTTTGGTGTTAGAACAACATTCTCATAACCAAATCCTAATGCGGTTCGCATTATAGCACCTACATTCACAGGATCTTGAACATCTTCCAATACTAAAATTTTATCCGCAGAAAAAATTTTGTTTTCATCAACTTTTTTCATTTTAAAAATTCCGTAAACACCATCTTCTGTTTTTCCTTCACTTAGTTTTGACGAAACTGATTCATTAATTAAAAACACATTTTTTTGTGGGATTCTTGATTTTACTTTTTCGTACTCGGATTGCAAAACAAAAATCATTTCGCACTCAAATCCAGCATCAAAAACATCAATTACCACTTTTGATGTAGATGCAAAAAACAATTTATTCTTTCGGCGATAAGATGCATCATTTGCTATTTTCAAAGCTAATTTGATTTTAGGGTTATCCTTGCTTTCGATAAGATTAATCATAAATTCACCTTTCTGCGCCCGACAAAACTTTCTACAATATGTAAAAAATTTTGCCCAAAGCAGTATTAAAATGTACAATACACTTCTCAATATATATAAAGAATTAGATACAATATATTTGCGATTCGCTGTTTAAGCAAATCGCAAAAGTTGCAAAATATCCCTTTAATAAAAAGGGGTTATATGCGAATTACGCCCTGACACTAAAGTGCCAAGGCGTTTTATTCTATATATTACATGGCTTTTTTTGCTACTTCTACGAGTGAAGCAAATGCTGCTGCATCGTGAATAGCCATTTCTGAAATCATTTTTCTATTCAATGTGATACCAGCTTTTTTAAGACCGTTCATAAATGTTGAGTAGTTCATGTCATACTGTTTTACAGCTGCAGAAATTCTTGTAATCCAAAGTCTTCTGAAATCTCTCTTTTTCTGTTTACGACCAACGAAAGCGTAGTTACCACTTTTCATAACCTGCTGTTTAGCCATTTTGAAATGTTTGCTTTTTGCACCAAAATAGCCTTTAGCCATTTTCAATGTTTTATTTCTTCTTTTGCGAGTCATCATCGCGCCTTTAATACGAGCCATTCTATATTCTCTCCTTTAATATCAATCTAAATTTACAATTCGCACAAATTAAGCATATGGCAACAATTTTTTGATTGTAGCAGTATTTGTTTTATCTGTGTAGCCACCTTTTCTAAGGTTTCTTTTTCTTTTTGTTGACATTTTTGTCAAGATATGGCTTCTAAAAGCTTTACCTCTTTTAACTTTACCGTTTTTTGTGAGTCTAAATCTTTTTTTAGCGCCTGTGTGTGTTTTGATTTTGTACTTCATTGGATATAATCCTCCTGTTTATTTTTTAGGTGCTGGGGCAATAACCATCTGCATGCTTCTGCCTTCAAGTTTTGCTTGTTTTTCGATAACGCCACCTTCAACGGCTTCGCCAAAACGAGCCATCACATCAAGGCCGGCTTTAGAATGTGCCATTTCACGGCCACGGAAACGGATACTTGCTTTAACTTTATCACCGTTTTTAAGGAACTTGTTGGCCTGATTAACCTTTGTGTTAAAGTCATTGGTGTCAATGTTAAGAGAAAGACGTACTTCTTTAGTTTCAACAACTTTCTGATTTTTTCTATTCTCTTTTTCTTTTTTCCGCTGTTCAAAGCGATATTTGCCATAGTCCATGATTCTGCAAACTGGTGGCTGTGCTGTAGGAGCTATCTTAACAAGATCAAGATTTGCTTCTTCCGCAAGCTTAAGAGCCTGGTTTGCACTCATAACACCCAACTGGCTACCATCCGCGCCTATAACTCTAATTTCTTTATCTCTGATTTCTTCATTGATTTCAAGTTCTTTTTTTGTACTAATGATAAAGCACCTCCATTTTAATAAGCAAATTAAAAAAGCACGAGCATACAGCCCGTGCCAAATAAACATAAGTTATCAGGGCCCAATAGGTCCTGTCACTTTGAATATCTACCCGCCCGCTTATTTGCAGGACAAGGTGAGCACATGCTGTTGCTACTTTATTGCGTTTGTTATTATAGCATATTATAAATGTACTGTCAACATAATTTTCCTTTATTTTAAAGCATTTTTTATACCGTAACTATCAACAAAATTATCATATTTCGATAAAAAAATCAATAATTTTTTATGATTAAATTTGAAAATTTTACCAAAATTATAAACAGTAAATTAAATTTAAAGGAGTTTTTATGAAAAAGGCAGAATACAGCATAATCTTAGGTTTATTTTTGGCTATTGTAATAAGTTTTTTTACAGATATAAACTTTCAAGCAAATGAAATAAGAAAAAACACACTTAGACTTCATGTTATTGCTAATGATGATAGCGCACAAAGTCAATATATAAAAATGCAAGTGAAGGATATAATAAATAGTGTTTGTGGTAAGCTTTACTGTACAGCAGAAAATTTTGACCAAGCTATATCACTTACAGATAAAAATCTTTCATATATAAATAAAATCACCGATAACACACTTAAAAATTTAGGTGTGGATTATACATCCATATGTAGCCTTGAAAAATTCTACTTTGATACCACTGAATATGATAATTTCACAATGCCACGGGGATATTATACAGCCCTTACTGTGCGACTAGGCGAAGCACAAGGTAAAAATTGGTGGTGTGTTGTTTACCCTAGTCTTTGTCGGAGCATAGGTGCGGAGTATAAAGATGATAACTCAAACACCTTTATAGAAACCGATAATTTCAGAATAAAATTTAAAGCAGTGGAGCTGTGGCAAGATTTCAAACATTTTCTCAGTGGTGAAGATATAGAAAAATATGATAAAATATAATTAACTTTCAACAATTTTTATAAAAATGTTGAAAAATTAATTTGATAAACGCTCTTTTACGATGAAATTCATTATTATAAGCATTTATATAGATATTCTATATAATAAATAATAACTATAAAATTAAATTATCAATATTTTATTGCGTATAATTTTCTTACACTCCATAAATTCAAAAAATAGGATATAATATACTATTAAAAATGTATTAACAAATAAAAAGTTTCCGCAGAATTATTTTATTTTTTAAATAATTCTTAACATTACTTGTACAACATGTTTAAACTATAGATACACGCTAGTATTTAAACAAAAATACATATTTAACTATAAGTATTTGTATTGACATTTACTTAAAAATATTATATTCTAATTTAGTAAATCATTTAAAAGCGATGACAAAGACAGTAACTTTCTAAGCGGAAATTTTAGCGAGTGCGGGATGGTGAAAGCTGCATAAGAGTACCAGAAAGCGAACATCACTTTCGAGCTGAAAACCTAACGGCTATGCTTATTAAGTTTCTCCGGTGTTTCACCGTTAACAGAAAGACATATTATCTGTATGTTGTAATAGGTGGTTAAACAAAGGTTTATTATACCCTTGTCCTGTTATTGGGCAAGGGTTTTTGTTTTATCTATGCAACAAAAACAAAAAGGAGGAAGAAAAAATGTACAAAAAAGTTCCAACCGACCTTAATTTTGTGGCAAGAGAAAAAGAGGTCGAACAATTCTGGAAAGAAAACAAAATTTTTGAAAAATCAATGGAACAAACAAAACAAGGACCAACTTATACTTTCTACGATGGTCCTCCAACAGCGAACGGAAAACCTCATATTGGTCATGTTCTCACTCGTGTTATCAAAGATATGATTCCAAGATACCATACAATGAAAGGAGAATTTGTTCCAAGAAAAGCTGGGTGGGATACACATGGACTTCCAGTTGAACTTGAAGTTGAAAAACTTATTGGTATCAATGGTAAAGAACAAATCGAAGCTTATGGTCTCGAACCATTTATCAAACTCTGTAAAGAAAGCGTATGGAAATACAAAGGTATGTGGGAAGATTTCTCAAGCACAGTAGGTTTCTGGGCTGACATGGAAAACCCTTATGTAACATACGAAAATAGCTTTATCGAAAGTGAATGGTGGGCTCTCAAAGAAATTTGGAACAAAGGTCTTCTCTATAAAGGATTCAAAATTGTTCCATACTGTCCAAGATGTGGTACACCTCTTTCAAGCCATGAAGTAGCACAGGGTTATAAAGATGTAAAAGAGCGCTCAGCAATTGCAAAATTCAAAGTTAAAGATGAAGATGCATATATTCTCGCATGGACAACAACTCCATGGACACTTCCATCTAATGTCGCTCTGTGTGTAAATCCTAATGAAGAATATGTAAAAGTGAAAACTGAATCTGGAGATATATTCTATCTCGCACACGCACTGTGTGACACTATTCTTGGAGAAGGTAAATATGAAGTTATTGAAAGCTACATTGGTAAAGAGCTTGAGTACAAAGAATACGAACCACTGTGGAGATTTGTTTCACCAAAAGAAAAGTGTTGGTATGTAACTTGTGCTGATTATGTAACTCTCACAGATGGTACAGGTGTTGTTCATATCGCCCCGGCTTTTGGTGAGGACGATGCAAATGTTGGTCGTAAATACAATCTTCCGCTAGTTCAACTTGTTGACCAGAAAGGTGAACTAACAAAAGAAACGCCTTGGGCTGGTATGTTCTGTAAAAAAGCAGACGAAGAAATTCTAAAAGATTTAAGAGAAAGTGGAAAATTATTCTCGGCTCCTAAATTTGAACATAGCTACCCACATTGTTGGCGTTGTGATACACCGCTCATCTACTATGCAAGAGATTCTTGGTTTATCAAAATGACCGAGGTTAAAGAAGACCTTATTAAAAATAATAGCACAATCAACTGGATTCCTGAATCAATCGGCAAAGGTCGTTTTGGTGATTGGCTTGAAAATGTTCAAGACTGGGGCATATCTCGTAACAGATATTGGGGTACACCTCTTAACATTTGGGAATGTGAATGTGGTCACAAACACGCAATAGGAAGCATTGCAGAACTTAAAGAAATGTCACCAAACTGTCCAGAGGATATTGAACTACATCGCCCTTATATTGACGATGTGACAATCACTTGTCCAATATGTGGAAAACAGATGAAACGTGTTCCAGAAGTAATAGACTGTTGGTTTGACTCTGGTTCTATGCCATTTGCACAGCACCATTATCCATTTGAGAACAAAGAATTATTTGAAAGCCAATTCCCTGCACAGTTTATTAGTGAAGCAGTAGACCAAACTCGTGGATGGTTCTACTCACTTCTCGCTATTTCAACACTGTTGTTCAACAAAGCTCCATTTGAAAATGTTATCGTTCTTGGTCATGTTCAAGATGAAAACGGTCAAAAAATGAGCAAATCAAAAGGTAATGCTGTTGACCCATTTGAAGCACTAAAAAAATTCGGTGCTGATGCTATTCGTTGGTATTTTTATGCTAATAGTGCTCCATGGTTGCCTAACCGTTTTCATGATAAAGCTGTTGTAGAATATCAAAGAAAATTTCTTGGTACCCTATGGAATGTTTATGCATTCTTTGTTTTATATGCTGATATCGATAACTTCGATCATACAAAATACACTCTTGAATATGAAAAGCTTCCAGTAATGGATAAATGGATTCTTTCCAGAATGAACAGTATGATTAAAGAAGTCGATGCTCACCTTGCAAATTATGAAATTCCTGAAACAAGTAAAGTACTTCAAGAATTTGTAGATGACATGTCTAACTGGTATGTTCGTCGTAGCCGTGAAAGATTTTGGGTTAAAGGCATGGAGCAAGACAAAATTAATGCTTATATGACTTTGCATACAGTGCTTGTTACACTTTGCAAAACCGCCGCTCCTCTAATTCCTTTCATGACCGAAGAAATCTATCAGAACCTTGTAAGAACAAACGATGCAAACGCTCCTGAAAGCATACATCTTTGTAGTTTTCCGGTTTGTGATGAAAACATGATTGACATTAATCTTGAAAAAGATATGGACTTAGTTCTTCAAGCAAGTACTTTAGCTCGTGCTGCAAGAAACACATCTAATATCAAAAACCGCCAGCCTCTTGCTAAATTATTCATTAAAGCTGACAGACATCTCAACGATTACTATAAAGCAATTCTTGCAGAAGAATTGAATGTAAAAGAAGTTGAAGAAATCAGCGATGCCTCTGGATATATTAGCTACACATTCAAACCACAACTTAAGACACTTGGTCCAAAATATGGTAAACTTATTGGGGAAATCCGCAACGCACTCATGGCACTTGATGGTTCCGTTGCAAAAGCTCAACTTGATAAAGATGGCTTCATAAATATTACAGTTTCTTCTGGTGAAATTAAACTTGATGCTGTAGATTTACTTATTGAAACCAAGCAAACAGAAGGCTTTGAAAGTGTAAGCGATAGAAACATTATTGTGGCACTTGACACTCATATCACTCCCGAACTTCTCGAAGAAGGCTTTGTACGAGAAATAATCTCCAAACTTCAGACAATGAGAAAAGAAGCCAACTTTAATGTTACAGATACAATCAAAATTTTTGTAACAGAAAACGATAAAGTAAGCGAAATTATAAAGAAAAATGAATCTGAAATTTCTAAAAATGTTCTTGCTGTTTCAATAGAATTCACATCTGGTGAAGGATACTCAAAACAATGGGATGTTAATGGTGAAAAGGTTACATTTACCGTAGTAAAAGCTTAATTATAATAATAAAATCGTATAGTAATAAATAATTACTATACGATTTTTATAAATTTATATAATTCAATATCAAGTATAATAACAGTATTATTGTTATTAATTTTTTCAAATATAAAAAGCCACCCATTACGGGTGGCTTTAAATTTATACCTTTTAAATTACATACCAAATTCTTTAGAGAATTTTTCATCATCTACTTTGTATGTAAGTGTTTCTGGCATACTGAAAAGTAATGGAATACGAATAACAAGTTCAAAGACAATATAGATTATAAATACCCACTGCGCACCAATTTTATCATAAATGATACCACTTAATGCAGCCATACCAGCTGAAACTAATGAGCCTGTAAATGCCAATACACCTGACCAGCGTCCTCTTACCCATGCAGGAACAAGTTCGTGTTGCATTGAACCAGCAAGCGTCATACTAAGTTCCTGGAATCCTGCAAGAATACCTACAAGAATTAAGGCACTAGGATTTTTAGAAACAAGCATAATTACAAGACCTATAATATAAAGTCCGATTGAAGCGCCAAGAATTTTTTTGCGTCCATATTTATCACTAAGCACACCAAGTGCATAGCCGCATGTTACTGATGTAAATGCTGTAGCTGTAACTATAGCTGACAAAATTTTAGCATCTGCACCTTTAACTTCAGCAGCATACAATTGCATATATGGTATAACCAAAGCCATCGGCATACGACCAACTGCTGAAATAAACACCCATTTTATACAGTTTTTATCAGCTTTAAAAATAGCTGCTGCATCTTGAATAACATTACGTTTTTTAGTATTTGTAGATGCACGGTTATAGTTCCAATCTTTAAGTTTAAGACAGAATATAACAACAAACAAAGATATTATACAAATACCAAGAATTATGTAAAACAAAGGACGAATTTGTTCCGCCTTTGTAGGAGTTCCTATAACACCCATGATGTTAACAAGAAACCAACCTGAAAGCATAGGTCCAACCATACCAAGAACACCAGCAGCCAATGATTCACAAACAAGCATGCCTTTTGCACGGTCACAGTTAGCAAGGCAGTTGCCACAAATATTAGCACAACTCTGTCCACTAAGTGTTGCACCCATTTGATGTAAAAACATACCAAGAACACCAATTTGCCATGTTTTAGCACCTGCAAAAGCAAGATAGCCACCAATCAGAACAAGAATGCCAAGAATATAAACTTTCTTTGGTCCGTGGCGGTCAATCTGCCGGCCAATAATTGGGCCAAGAAAACCGGCAACAAGCATACCAGCACTTGTTACAAGACCAAGTTGAGTTTTTGTAGCACCCAAAAGAATAATGAACAGTGAAAGGTATGGCAATATCATTTTGTAACCCAAACGTTCAAGAGAAGTACGAATAACTGTAATTCTCCAGTCTGGTTTCTGAGCTTTCCAAAAAGCCCAGATATTAAGCTGTGAGGCTTGTTTTTCTTTTGTTGTTTCCATTTTAAAAAATGCTCTCCTTCCGTACCAATGGCGATTTTCGACAAATCAATAAAAATATTGCTTTAACTATCGCCAGATTGTAGACAAATTTAATATAGTTTTATGATATTCCTATTTGTTAATAAAGTCAAACACTAAATGCATTTTTGTTAAAATAATAAAAATTTATTTATTTTATATTGATTTTAAACATGGTTTTTGACTTTTTTCACAATTATTTCACTATATATATATAATTTGATTATTTTTCATTATATTTTACCTTGATATTTGTATAAAATAATGATGTAAACAACTAGTTTTATTTTTAAGACCAACTTGTTGCCTATACGATATATGTCCTGTAAAACAAAAAAGAGCTCGCATACCATCGAGACTCTTTTTATTAAAACTATTCATAATTTATTGTCTTACATATACATATTATTTGCATAACAATAAAGCAATATTTTCATATTTCACATTATATAAATATTCAAAAATTAATATATCTATCATCATATCTTTTACTTATGACATCCCAGTTTATCAATTTAATAAACTCATCAAAATAATCTGCTCTACGATTTTGATAATCCAGATAATATGCATGTTCCCATACATCAACAGCTAGCAATGGAACAAAATTATAAAGATCTGGAACATCTTGATTAGCTGTAGTACATATGGATAAAATTCCGTTTTTATCTGTAACTATATATGACCAACCTGACCCAAAACATCCGATGGCTGCTGATTTAAGCTTCTCAATCATTTTTTCCATTCCACCAAAATCACGTTCTATTGAAGCTTGTAATGTTTTAGATGGTTTTGTAACATTTCTTTGGTCAGTAAGAATAGAAAAATAAAGTTCATGATTATAAACTCCGCCACTATTATTACGAACAGCAGTTTGAGCTGTTTTCGGTATTTTTTCTAATTGTTTAATAATATTGTTGATAGTTAAATTTTGCAAATTGATATAAGGTTCAATAGCTTTATTTAAATTTTCAACATAGGTTTTCAGGTGTTTGTCATGATGAAAATGCAAAGTTTCTTCACTTATAATAGGTTCTAAAGCATCATATGAATAATTTAGAGGTTTTAATTTAAATGGATAATTCTCAATCATAATGTATTCTCCTTTAATATATTTATTGCCATTATTAAAAAAGTTAATCATTGAACAATTCGGTAAATCTAATTATTTGTAATTTGTCAATTTTCAATTTATTTGCCTATATTGTAAAATCAAATATTTTATGCTACTATATAGTTATACATAGCTAACCAACTTCTCTTTCAAATAATAGTTTTAAGGATAAAGTTTATGAAGAAAAATATTTCTACACAAATTATAGGTCGCTTTTTATTTCAAATTTGCAAGAAAAAGTTATCAACTCAATGTAGAAAAGATATTCTTGACGAATATCAACAGATTATAGATAACGCTAAAGATATTGGAAAACATAATACTCTTATAAGTTCATATATATTAGGTGCTTGGTTTATTGCAATGAACAGGAAAGACAGTCTTTCTCCTGATGAAAATTTTTCATTATTAAGCGAACAACTTCATAACAATTGGATTTTTAAGTTGTTTATGGGAGATGCAGACCACTACTTAAATTCAAAGCGAATTGAAAAGCAAAAAAATGGGCTGAAAGCACACAATACCGTAAATACGAAAATGATTGGGTAGTTAATTTACTTCCCGGTAACGAAGATTATGATTTAGGTTATGACTATATCGAATGCGGAATATGTAAGTTGTTTAATGATGAGGGTTGCCCAGAGTTAGCAAAATATCTATGCAAGTTAGATTATATGTTTGCTGAAACTATGGGACTGCACCTAGAACGCACATCTACATTAGCTGATGGCGGAGATAAATGCGACTTTAGATTTTCAAGAATAAAATAGAAATTTATATATCACAATTAAGTTTATTCTATTAGTATAGTAATATATGAATTATCTTGTTTTACTAAATTTGCTCTATAAATCACAAAAAATATAGGGAAGAATTTAAAAGTTCTTCCCTATATTTTTTATATTAAAATTCTTTTAGCATCATTTTTGCAGCTTTATATATATCTCCACAGCCTAGTGTTATAACTAAATCTCCTGGTTGAACATTATCTTTACAATAATTAACAACTCCTTCAAACCCTTCAAACCAAACACTACCAGGAATAAGTCGAGCAAGGTCTTTTGTATAAATGCCTATTGTATTTATCTCCCTACTACCCATAATTTCTGTCATTACAACTTTATCAGCAAGTTGCAATGAAGTAGCAAAATCATTCAGTAGCATTTTTGTTCTTGAATATGTGAATGGTTGGAACACCGCCCAAACACGTTTAAATCCCATATCCTTAGCGGCTTTTAATGTCGCTGTTATTTCTTCAGGATGATGTGCATAGTCGTCAGCAATCGTAACGCCATTAACTGTACCTAAAATTTCAAAACGACGGCCAGCACCACCAAAACTATTTGTTCCTTTTTCTATGTCTTTTACATCCACTCCATTCATATGACATGCAGCAAAAGCAGCAAGAGAATTGTAAACATTGTGTCTGCCCGGAATTGAAAGATGAATTGTTGAAATTATTTCATCTTTATATTCAATATCATAAGAATAAAAGCTCTGATGTTCTTTTCTTATATTTATAGCACGATAATCATTACCTTCTTCTACGCCAAATGTTATAATTGGCACTTGCATATCTTTAATAACACTTGTTGTATTTTTATCATCACCATTTATTAAAATTGCACCTGAGGCGAGAGATGCAAACTTCTTAAATGCTGCCTGTAGATTTTCAAATGTTTTAAAGAATTCGAGATGATCATGGTCAATATTAAGAACAATAGCAAGGTATGGCGATAATTCTAAGAATGTGTAGCTATACTCACAAGACTCTATAACCACATTTTCCCCTTTCCCGTCACGACCATATCCATTTATAAGTGGCAATTTACCTCCTATTACACAAGCAGGGTCTTTTCCTGCCATAATCATAATCTGACTGATAAGACTTGTAGTAGTTGTTTTTCCGTGTGTACCACTTACACAAATTGACTTTTGAAAGAATCTGCTTACTTCCCCAAGCATAACACTTCTTTCCACGCACGGAATCCCCAGTTCTTTAGCTCTTGCAAGTTCACAGTTATCTTTAAAAATAGCTGCTGAGTACACAACAAGGTCAGCACCATTGACAGCCTGTGCATCATGAGGAATATTAACCTTTATACCCATTTGTCGCTCATAATTTATAATATCTCCTTCATTTACATCACTACCTGTTATATTATAACCTCGTCCCGCAAGAATCTGTACTATCGGAAACATACCGCTGCCACCGATACCTACAAAATGTATGCACTTAACACCTTTCAAAATATCCATATATATTCATCTCCATAAATAATAGTTATACTTAATGATATTGTTATTTTAGCACAAAATAATCATTTGGTGTAGCTTTTTTATAATTTTTATTTTTTTGTTGACAAATCAGTATATATCGTGTATATTGAGTATATACAGTATATACTGCGAGGTACCTATGAATATAATAATTTCAAACCGGTCAAATGACCCTATCTATACACAGATAGAAAAACAAATAAAGTCTGCTATATTAAGCGGAGAGTTAAAAGAAGGTGATATGTTACCTTCTATGCGTAATCTTGCAAAAGAATTGCGAATAAGTATAATCACAACCAAAAGAGCTTATGAAGAATTAGAAAAAAGTGGTTTTATTCAAACAGTGGCTGGCAAAGGTTGTTTTGTTGCTCCAGAAAATATTGAACTTTTGAAAGAAAACAACCTAAAGCAACTGGAAGATCTTATAGAAGAAGTAGTAAATCTTGCTCAAATTTGCAACATTGGCTTTAACGAGTTAAAAGATATGGTAGAACTAATATATAAGGGAGAATAATATGAATTACGCTTTACAAGTAGAAAATATTTCCAAAAATTATCCTACTTTCAGCCTTAATAATGTAAATATATCACTACCTAAAGGTTATATAATGGGATTTATTGGACCTAATGGAGCTGGCAAAAGTACAACAATAGGTGCATTACTTGGACTAATACACACCGATAGTGGTAAATGCTTTATTGATGGAACAGAAGTTTCACAGCTTACAAAAGAGGAAAAATCTAAAATTGGTGTTGTTTTAGATGATTGTTGCTTTCCAGAAGTATTGACTTATCCTAAGGTTAATAAATTCATGTCAAAAATATATACTAACTGGGACAGCGAAAAATTTATGAACGGCTGTGAAAAATTCGGTCTTTCTAAAAAACAACCAATTTTAAAATACTCCAAAGGTATGAAAATGAAACTGTCCATAATATCAGCAATGTGCCATGATGCAAAACTTCTCATTATGGACGAAGCTACAAGTGGTCTTGATCCTATTGTAAGAGAAGAGATTTTAGATATGCTTTTAGAATTTGTTCAAAATGAAGAAAACAGCGTATTTATATCAAGTCATATCATATCTGACCTTGAAAAAATCTGCGACTATATTACATTTATAAAAGATGGAAATATCATTTTCTCTGCTGAAAAGGATATGCTAAAAGAAGACTATGGTATACTCCGTTGTTCAAATAATGACTTTGAAAACATAGATAAATCATGTGTTGTTTCTTACCGCCAAAACTCTTTTTCTACTGATGCTTTAGTGCACAAAAATATGATCAAAGGTGATTATGTTATAGATAAAGTCAATATTGAAGATATAATGCTCTATTATGTAAAGGGGAATAAAAAATGAAAGGACTTTTAATAAAAGATTTACAGGTATTAAAGCCAAACCTTATGATTTACTGTATAATAATTGCACTTTATTTTATATTATTCATGTCGGGTGATGACATTGGAATTTTATACTCGATGATAACAGTTTTATCAACAGTATCTCCTATTACATCATTATCTTATGATGAAAAAAGCAAATTTGATCATTTAGCTGTTACGATGCCGCTAACAAGAAAAGAAATTGTTATATCAAAATATGTTTTATTTTTAACAATTAATGTTGTATCATCATTTATTTGCTTTACTTTAGCATCTTTCAATAAAAATGTATCATTTGATGAAAATACATTCACATTATTAGCAGTATTTTTAATTAGCACTATATTTCAATCAATATTACTACCTGTTATATATAAATTTGGTACAGAAAAAGGCAGAATCGTATTTTTTATTTTTTTAATTATACCTATAATTGCAATAATTTTATTTTCGGTTTTAAACACTAAAATCAGCATAAATACTATAGCATTTTTTGAAGAACATAGTAATTTAATAGCTATAGGAATTATATTGACATTTATTTTAACATATATATTATCTATTATAATTTCTATAAAAATTTATACAAAAAAAGATTTATAAATAAAAGGTGGAAACTTAAATTTCCACCTTTTAATTTTACATATTTTGATCTTTATCGTTTATAAATAACATTGGTATGCATAATACAGAACAAATACCAATAATTATATAAATAGCTCTTGCTATCATGCTGCCACCGCCAAAAATAAAAGCCACTAAATTAAAATTAAATAGTCCAACCAGTCCCCAGTTAATGCCACCAATTATAACTAAACACATTGCTATTTTGCTTAACATTATATCATTCCTTTCTTTTTGGTTATTATGTGAAATAAACTTTATTTTATACATAAACAATTTTAAAATATCAAGTCATATGTTATAATCTAAATATTACATATAAGTGAGGTTAAGATATGCTTAAATTTGTAATCGGCACAGCTGGAACAGGTAAAAGTACTTATATAAGCAATAAAATAATAAGCCTTGCACAAAATGGAGAAAAGTGTCTTTTTCTTATCCCAGAACAATTCTCTAAAACAGGAGAAGCTATGATATTTTCGTCTCTAGATAATGCGCAAGCCAATTTAGTAGAGCTTTTTAGCTTTACTTCGCTTTTGCGTGATGTACAAAACAATCACGCTAAAATCAATGCTACTCCACTATCAGAGGCTGGAAAGGCTGTTATTGCTCATCAATCTATCAATAATGTCAAGAATCAGCTTTCACTATACAATAAGCAATCACAAAACTTCGGCTTTAGTTTTAATCTTGCTGGCACTTTTGATGATTTAAAACGAAGTGGAATATCAAGTGAAATCTTCTATGATTTAGCTAAAAAAGCCCCTGAAAAAAGTGCCAAGCTAAAGGAATTATCTCTCATATACGCAGAATATTGTGGACTAATGGGAAATAAATATTGTGATAATGAAGATTTGCTGGAAATACTTTCCCAAAGCTTACCTGAAATCTACACCTATAATACAAATATTTTCATAGACAGTTTTGAAAGTTTCAGCTATGGGCAGCTACGAGTTATAGAAAAAATGCTTACAAACGCCAAAAGCGTTACGATAGCTCTAACTTGTGATAGCCTTTATGATACAACAAATGGAACGGGTAATTTTTCTTTTGTACAAAACACCGCTTCACAGCTTATAAACATAGCTAAAAAGCTAAATGTTCAAATTGAGAAACCTCTTGTTTTAAGAAATAACTATCGTTTTCATAATGAAGATTTAATAAATATTGATATGTTTTTACAAGATATATCTACTAAAAAATGTGAAAGTAGCCATGCTTTTGTAAACAAATTTGATACACAGTTCAGCGAGGTCTGTTATACTGCTGCAAAAATAAATAATTTAATCAAATCTGGATATTCTTACAATGATATAGCCGTTGTTTGTCCGCAACTTGATAAGTATGAAAATCAACTTCAAGAAAGTTTTTCACTAGCAAAAATACCTTATTTTATTGATGCTAACCGAATAATTTCATCATGTGCCCCAGTAGTACTTTTTCGCAGCATTATGGATATAATGGCAAATGGTCTTAATTCTGAAACTATTATGCCGCTTCTAAAAACCGGGCTTACAAATTTTGAAGAAGAAGCAATTTCTATGCTAGAAAATTACTTATTCGTATGGCAAGACTATAACTTCGACTTTAATATCCCATTTAATCTCTCCCCTGGTGGATTAAAGCCTGAAATAGAAGATAATGAAAAAGAATATATCAAAAGGATTGACTTTATAAGAAGTGAACTTATAAATATTTTTTACTCTAATGAGAATTCCAATTTCAATACCGCCTCTGATATATTGAAAACTTGTTATGACATTGTATTGAAACTTGGCAGTGATGAAAAACTAACCAATATTATAAATGAAATGAGTAATCATGATGACAAGGAACTTTTATCTCGTCAATGGGAGACAGCTATTGATTGCTTAAATCAACTTTACACCATTATAGGTGAAGACAAAATAAATGCTGAAGATATTCAAACTTTATTTATGCTTATTGTTCAAGGAGAAGAAATCGGATTTGCCCCAGAAACTCAAGACTGTGTCATGATAACCGACCCTAAGCGCATGAAACTTGATAGTATTAAAGTAATATTTATTCTTGGTGCAGCTCAAGATGTCTTTCCTGCTATAGTATCGGAAGGTGGACTTATTTCATTATTTGACAGAGAGTATCTAAAAGAAAACAATTATCCACTTAAAAATAATTTCGAAAATCTTTTCAGCTTTGAAAATCTTTATTACTATAAGGCTCTCACAAATTCACAAGACTTCCTATTTATTTCTTGCCCTGAAAAAAATATTGATACTACCCAGATTTTAAGTGCACAGGTAGAAACATTATGTGAAAACTTAAACATTCCAGAAGACACTCTTCCTTTAGAAGACTATGCCATAACAAAAGAATTTTTTTCAGAATATATCAGTCATCTAGCTACCAATCAAAATCGTGAGCAATATATTCATATTCTTTCTCAGCTTGATATAAATGCACCTGTCACGAAAGTAAAAGATTATGCTATTCATGATTTAAATTTTCTAGAACAACTTTTAGGCGATTCAATAACACTTTCACCAACCGGTGTTCAAAGTTATTATCAATGTGCGTTTATGTATTTTTTACAAAGAGTACTAAAAGTTAAACCTCTAGAAAAAGTACAACTATCTGCAAAATTAGCAGGTGATTATCTACACTTTATTGCCCATAATGTAATGGAAAAATATGGTGAAAATTACTATAGTGCTACTTGGGAAGAAATTCAAAAAAATATTGATGAAGCTATTCAAGTTTTTATAAAAGAAAACTATCCTGCTACAATTTATAATGATGTAAAATTTTCAGCACAACACGAAAATATGCGTGAAAACGCAAATCAACTTTTAGAATATATTTATAATGAACAAAACGAAAGCCTGTTTCGTCCTATTGCTTTTGAAGAGAAAATAGGTATGAACGGGAGAATTCCGCCTCTAACAGTATCTGCAAAAAATAATAAAAAGGCAAATATAGTAGGTGTGCGGGATAGAATTGATATATATCGTGGTAAAGAAAAAGATTATCTAAGAATAGTAGACTATAAAACTGGTACTCAAGACTTTAGCCTTGATGATATTTTTAATGGTTTATCGAGTCAACTTTTATTATATATGAATGCACTTTTACAAGCCGAATTTGGTAAAAAAGATAAAGATTTGCAAGCTGGAGCAGTTGTTTATCAACCGGCTGATGCTCAATTTAAATTCGACAAAGATGATGAGACGCTTTATACAGCAGTAGGTATGGCTCTTTCATCACCTGAAATTAGTGAAGCTTTTGATAGAAGTGCTCAAGGACGTTTTGGTGTGCTTTCTGGTGATGAAAAAATCAAAGCTAACAAAGGCAGTGAAATTGCCGGAGAAAAAAAATTTAATATTGTTCTTGATTATGTTAAAGAGCAAATTGTAAATATGACAAATCATATATACAATGGTGATTTCGACTGTATGCCTTTAGAAAAGAAAAACGGGCAAAAGCCTTGTAGCTGGTGTCGGTTTTATTCTATATGTCAAAATGAAAATAAAAGTAAACTAATTTTAAAAAATCAATTTTCAAATATGGAAAAGGAGAAAAACAATGGCATTTAACTGGACTCCTCATCAAAAAGCAGCCCTATCACCTACTGATAAACTAACAGTTTTAAGTGCCGCAGCAGGTAGTGGAAAAACCACTGTTTTAGTTGAAAGAGCAATAGGACTTCTTTTAGATGACACTAAGCCTGTTTCTGCTGATAAAATGCTAATTGTTACTTTTTCTAATGCATCAGCAGCAGAATTTAAAAATAGAATAGAAAAAGGAATAAACGAAAAAATAATCGAAAATCCGAAAAATACTTATATAAAAATGCAGAAAGTTGCTTTACAAAGAGCTGATATATCTACTATACATTCATTTTGTATAAAGCTTGTTAGAGAAAATTTTCAAAGTCTTGACATAAGTCCTGATTTTACAATTTGCGATAACGCTCAGGGTAATGCGCTCCATGATGATGCAATAAATACAGCGATGTCTTATGGTTATACAATTCCAGATTTCAAAGAACTTGTATCATTCTATGGTAAAAGCAGTAGCGATCAAAAGATAAAAGATTTTTTAAGACAAATGAATTATTTCTTTTCTGCACTTCCTAATCCTATAAAAACAGCTAAAAAAATGGCAAGAGAATATAATGAAAATTTAATCTTAACCAACAGCAAGTCCTATGCACAAATACTGAATACAATTCAACTATATTCTAATTATCTTATGTATTTATCAAATAGAATGGACGAGATAAATCAAAACAGCGATTTTTCAGGTTATGATGATGGAATTGAGCAAATTAGAAATTTTGCAACAAGCATATACTCCGCTGCAAAATCGAAAAATATTATTGCACTCAGACAAATTACTCTAGTAAATATACCTTCTTTAGGTAGAGTAAGAGGCAAATGCAGTGAAAGTGAAGCTGTGCAATCAGTTTATAAGCGTTTTAAATCAAAAGTAAATGAAATATCAAAACTAATTTCTTACCTTAATCAAACCGACTATGAAACTGATATTAAATTGACAGAAAGATATGTAAATGTTCTATTTGATGTATTTATTTACTATCAAAACGTTCTTATGGAAACTAAGAAAAAGAAAAAATTATTTGAATTTTATGATTTTGAGCATTTTGCGCTCAAGCTTTTACAAAATGAAGACGGCACTCCTACAAATCTTTGCCTTGCGCTTAGAGACCATTATGAATATATAATGGAAGATGAATTTCAAGACACTAGCTTTGTGCAAGATGCGATATTCACGATGATTGCAAAAGAAGGAGAATCAAATCTATATGTTGTAGGAGATTTAAAACAAAGTATTTACGGTTTTAGAAAAGCCAGTCCGGAAATATTTCTAAGTAAAAGACAGGTAGGTATTGATGATAATACAAAAGGAAATACTATATTTTTACCAGATAACTTTAGAAGCAGCTATAATGTAATTCAAGGTGTAAACTATATATTTTCTTCTCTTATGAGCAAAATACGGGGTGGTATTGATTACGATGATAGTGAGGCGCTTGTACCAAAAAATGAGCAAGATAACTCAATCGGAATAGAAGTTAAGTTATGGGATGAAAATGAAGCTGAAAACATAGCTCAGACCATAAGCCAAATGATAAAAAAAGGTTACAAAATAAATGACAAAGGAACTATGCGACCTGTAAAAAGCGGAGATTTCTGCATTCTTTTACGCAATCGCTCATCTTTCAGCGAATATAAATCGGAACTTGAAAAACTAGGATACACTGCATTTGTTAAAGATGATGAATTGATTTTAAATAAACCAGAAGTTCAAAGTGTCATAAATCTTCTTAGGATAATCGCAAATCCTTTACAAGAAGTTTATCTAACAGCAACAATGTTTGGTGATATTTTTGGATTCTCTCTTGATGAAATTTTAAAAATTCGAGCAGTTGACAAAAGTATAAATCTTTATAAAGCGCTTGCTATTTCAAAAGATACAAAAGCTCAAAATATGCTCTCCATTCTGAAAGATATAAGTTATGTTTCTTGTGTATACTCAGCAGATAAACTTATAGATTATATTTGTAAAACGACTGGTTACTATCAACGCATTTCTTTTTCCGAAGATGGCCGGATAAAAAGAGAAAACATTCGTTGGTTCATTGATTTTGCTCACAATTGGGCAAAAACTCATCAAAGTGATTTGTCTGCATTTCTTAGATGGATTGATATGTATCTAGAATCCGGTTCATCAAGCAATACTGAGGTTCAAAAAACGCCAGATGCTATAAGCATTATGACGATGCACACTTCAAAAGGACTTGAGTTCCCTATATGTATAGTTGCTAGCTTAACTACTATGTTCAACAAACAAGATACCAAAAAAAGACTGTTGCTAGACACAGATCTAGGTATTGGGATGTACGCAAATAAAAAATTCGGATATAATAATTCAACTATAAATGTACAAGCTATCAAAAATAAAAATGCTATAAACGCTGTTAGTGAAGAAATGAGACTTCTATATGTTGCTTTTACAAGAAGCAAAAATTTGCTTATTCTATCTGGTCAAATAGAGCGCTATTTCACGGACAGCACTATATCTGACATAGTTGCATGCACTGGTGGCAAACCTCATCCTGTACAAATCCAGGATTTTTCAACCCCTATGCACTGGGTATTGGCGGCTTTTTGTCATCACCCCAAAATTGCTGATTTATACTCATTTTCTAAAGAAGATAAAAATATCCCATATGGAATAAATATAGAGTTACATCGGAAAATTGAAACTTCCGAAACTCAAACATATTCAGAAAATAGTCATGAACAAATTATTGTTGATATTGATAAAGTTAAATCGAATTTATCTTTTATTTACCCTAATATTGCTCGCACATCATTGCCTATAAAACTTTCTGTAAGCGAAATAGCGAAAAGTAGTAAAATAACACTTGCAAATCCAGACTTCATAAATGAAGGAAAAGCTAGTGCAAGCGAAAAAGGTACAGCAATGCATAAATTCGCACAACATGCTGACATTTTATTAGCTCGTGCAAATATGGAAAATGAATTGCAAAGGCTTGAAAATATTGGTCTTATTCAACGTAGCCTATTGGATGAAAATGCTCTAGAAAAATTCATTTTCAGCGATTTAGCAACAAAAATAATAAACAGTGAAAATGTTTATACTGAAAAAGATTTTCTTGTTCCTTATAATGCAGCAAAAATTTTAGATAATGCATCTTATTTTAATGATGAAATACTTATACAAGGTATTATGGACTGCGTTTTACAAAATGGAAATGAAATAACTATTATTGACTACAAAACTGATAAAGTTAATTCCATAGAAACTTTAAAAAGTAGATATGAAAAACAGCTTGAATTATATCGTCATGGCGCAAAATATCTATTTAAAACCGAAAATGTAAAATGCATTCTTTATTCATTTAACCTGAATGAGTGGGTCGAATTTTAAAATATAAATTTATATTTTTAATAAATACAAAAACAAGTACTTAACATATTATAAAAAATTTATCTATAATCATTGTAAGAGTATTTATAATTTTAATCATTTATAAAATATATCAACCGCACATAGTTTAGTTTTGTAATATTTTTTATTAGTTATCTATAATATCAATATTTGTATTTGTCAAAATTCACATTTAAATTAATAACATAAATAAAAACCCCAATGTTATCAACATCGGGGTTTTATTTTGTTAAAAACTTTTATATTTGTATTTCTTCTTTAACTTCAATGTGAACATCATTAAGCTGTTCTTCTGTAACCACACTTGGAGCATTCATCATAAGATCCTGTGCAGCGCCATTAAGTGGAAATGCAATAACATCGCGAATTGTTTCTTCTTCCGCAAGGAGCATAACCATTCTGTCAACTCCTGGAGCCATACCTGCATGTGGTGGTGCACCATACTGGAATGCTGTATATAAAGCACCAAATTTCCGTGCAAGTTCTTCTTCACCATAACCTGCAATAGCAAATGCTTTACGCATTATTTCAGGATTATGGTTTCTTACTGCACCAGATGAAAGTTCAATACCATTACATACAATATCATACTGATACGCATAAATATCAAGTGGATCTTTTGTTTCAAGTGCTTCAAGTCCGCCCTGTGGCATTGAGAATGGATTATGTGTGAAGTCTATTTTCTTTGTATCCGGATTGAGTTCATACATTGGGAAATCAACGATATAGCAGAATTCAAATCTATTTTCATCAATGAGGTCAAGTTTTTCACCAAGCCACTTTCTTATACCACCTGCAAGTCCGTCAACAACTGTTTTACCATCACTGATAAAGAAGATTGTATCACCGTCTTTCATTCCTGTCATTTCAATAAGGTTACTTCTCTGCTCAGTTGAAAGGAACTTATCAATAGGACCTTTAAACATACCTTCTTTAAGAGTAAGGTAACCAAGGCCTTTCATGCCAATGGACATAGCAAACTTTAGACTATCTTCAAAAAATTTCTTTGACTGGTTTGCACATGGTGCAACAATACCTCTTACAGGTTTGCCTCTAAATGCAGCAAAATTAACATCAGCGAAAAATTCTGTCAAATCGTCTATTATAAGCGGATTTCGTAGGTCAGGTTTATCTGTACCGTATTTAAGCATAGCATCTTCATATCTAATTCTCTTGAACGGCGCTGGACTTACTTCTTTATTGGAGAATTCTTTAAATGTGTTGTAAAGAAGCTGTTCACCAACTTCAAATACATCTTCTTGTTCTGCAAAAGCCATTTCAAAGTCAAGCTGGTAAAACTCACCCGGACTTCTGTCACCTCTAGCATCTTCATCACGGAAGCAAGGTGCAATTTGATAATATTTATCAAATCCTGAAGCCATTAAAAGCTGTTTAAACTGCTGTGGGCTCTGTGGCAATGCATAAAATTCACCTGGATGTTTACGGCTTGGTACAAGATAATCACGTGCACCTTCTGGTGAAGATGAGGTGAGAATTGGTGTTTGTAAATCGAGGAATCCCATATCTTCCATCTGATGTCTCAAGTAGCTAATAATTTTTGAACGAAGAACAATATTCTTGTGAAGTTCTGGGTTTCTAAGGTCAAGATAACGATATTTAAGGCGAACATCTTCTCTTGTTTCTTTTGAAGATTCAATTTCAAAAGGAAGCATATTTTTACTTGGTCCCAAAATAACAAGTTTATCTGTATGAACTTCCACTTCACCTGTTTCAAGTTTTGGATTAAGATTTTCTGAATCTCTTGCTACAACAGTACCTGTTATCTGGATAACAGTTTCTCTGTTAACATTTTTCAAAAGTGCTTCATCATGTACAACAACCTGTGTCATACCAAAATGGTCACGCAAGTCAATGAAAATAACACCGCCGTGGTCACGAATAGTATTAACCCAGCCTGCAAGTGTAACTGTCTTGCCGATATGTTCTTTTCGAACTTCGTTACAGTTATGTGTTCTTAACATACTATAAATTCCTCCATAAAAAATAAAAAGTCCCGGAAAATCTCTTAGAAAAATTTCCGGGACGAGCTTGTATATAAAACCCGCGGTGCCACCCGCTTTGGTGCAAACGCACCCACTTTAGTATTTGATTTTCCAGTCAGAACCAAGAGTGTCCCTTATAAATAGTGTTTAATTGCGCTTTCAGCCGAGGACGCAAATCTCTGCTTAAACCCTGTACATCTATAAAGCCTCTGTCTTGTTATTATAATAAAATAACAAAAAATTGTCAATAATCATAGTAGTTATTTTTTATCATAAATAGCTTTAAAGTGATGTTTATAGATTATATGTTGCACATAATAGTAAAAAAGTGTAAAATGTTTATAATGAATGAAAAGAGGTATATTATTATGGCTATGATGGATGATGTGCGTGCCGGTATGATGGCTGCAATGAAAAATAAAGATAAGGTTAGAAAAGATGCTCTCAGTGCTCTTCTTGCTGCCCTTAAATCTAAAATGATTGATAACAAAGGAAACATTAGTGAAGATGATGCAATTGCAGTAGTTTCAAGAGAAATAAAACAGCTTAAAGAAACTATGGAAACAGCTCCTGAAAGTTACGTTGAAGTAAAAGCTGAATGTAAAGCAAAAATTGATATTTTATCAGAATTTATGCCTAAGCAAATGGACGAAAATGAAATTAAAGAAGTTATAAAAAATGTTCTTGATAGCCTTGGTCTTGAAAAACCTGAAGCTAGTCAAAAAGGTATTATTATGAAAAACCTTATGCCACTTGTAAAAGGCAAGGCTGACGGAAAACTTGTAAACGAAATTTTAGCAACATTTTTTGCTTAATAGATAGTCACTATAAATTTCGATTGTAATTCACAATTAAAGTAAAAAAATGGAGTGTATTCAAATGAATTCACTCCATTTTTTATTTAACGATTTAATACATTTTGAATTTTTTTGTTATCAAAACTTTCTATATATCTTTTTATCGCCTTACTTATAAAAAATATACAAATAAATAATCGTTGTCCAAAATTCAATAAAAATTAGTAAATAAGTGATAATATAGTACACTTCGCATATAAAAAGTGTCATTTAGTTTTTAATTTTTGACCAAATATACTAAAAAGTTTTAGTTGCTGCACTAACTATTACGCAACTGTATAGCATATTGTTAATTTTCAATACTAGTGGTAAAATATTATTACAAACATATAATTTTAAGGTGAAAAATGAAAAAACAACCATTGATATATCGTCTAAATGTAATTGGCGGTGCTATTATAATATTTCTAACTATAAGAACATATTTACCAGTTATGGGTGCAAAACTTGGTCTAAATAAAAGCTTTAATATTTGGATAATTTTATTTATAATAACATTGATTTTGTCATGCATATTGCCTATATTCTTTATTGAAAAAATGTGTGAATTTCATCCATCGTCACAAAAAATATGTCCACTTGCATTCAATGATTTAACCCTACTGCTTTTCGGAATGTTTATGTTAACTATTTTATCAATTTTTAATAGCTTGGTTCTCAACATAATCAGTAAGTTTGGAATCTCATTTCCACAAAACACTATTGAGCCAATCGATGGATTTCTTTCATTTGTGCTGTATTTTATATTTAGTTCAATAATTCCTGCTATTTTTGAAGAACTATTTATGAGAGGCATGGTCCTATCTATTTTAATTCCTTACGGGAAAAAATTCGCCGTAATTTCATGCGCTATAATATTCACTATTATGCACACTCAAATACAAGGATTTATTCCTATATTCGGCGCCGGCATCATCCTTTCATGCTTATATCTTTACACAGATAATATTTTGGTGCCTATGTCACTTCATTTTATCAATAACGCTTATTCATTTATAATGATGTATATGCAAAACAAAATAAATGGAATTTCATATATTAGCTTTGCTTCACTTATAATGTCGATTATAATTGCATCTGGTGTATATAGTTTATATTATCTAAAAAAACATAATATAAATATTTTTTCTGATATAATGCAAAAAAAGCAAAAAACAAAAATAACATCACTATTTAAAAGTCCAATCATGATTTTAGCAATAATAGGGTGTTCATTAGCAATATTTTCTCAACTTTATGCCGATTTATCTTTATAAAGGAGTTTTATGTCACACAGAGATTTTATGAATCGTGCACTTGAGCTTGCACAAAAAGCCTATGATATTGGTGAAGTACCTGTTGGTGCTGTTATTGTAAAAGATAACAAAATAATCGGAGAAGGGTATAATTTTCGCGAAGCAAAAAAAAATGCTTTGGGGCATGCTGAAATAATGGCAATAAATGAAGCTTGCCAATATGTGGATAATTGGAGATTGGATGGATGCACTATGTATGTAACTTTAGAGCCTTGTATAATGTGCACCGGAGCAATTATAAATAGTAGAATAGAAAGAGTGGTCTATTCACTTATTGATTTCAAGGCTGGTGGAATGGGCGGCAAAATTGATCTGCTCAACATCGGGTTGAACCACACCGTTGACACAATAATGGGTATTGGTGAAATAGAAAGTTCTAAATTAATTGATAAGTTTTTCAAAGAACTTCGAAAAAAAAAATAATTAGAAGGATGTCAAAACTGATATGTACCCTCTTTACTGGACAACAAGTAACGAGGGTACATACCCCAACGACATCCTTTTTTCATTGCATTTAAAGTGTAAAAAACATATAATAAAATTATATATGAAATAAGCGAGGTTACTTATGAAAATATTATTTATTGGAGATGTAGTAGGCGCAAATGGCGTAGAAATACTTCAAAAAGGATTACCAATCTTAAAAAGAAAATATAATTGTGATATCTGCATTGTTAATGGAGAAAACTCTAACGAAAGTGGTACAGGAATGACTAGAAAAGACGCTGATTCGATTTTCGCTTGTGGGGCCGATGTTATAACCGGTGGAAATCATTCTATGCGTAGAACATCTATTGATCTGTATACAGAAAACGAATATATTCTATGCCCTGCTAACCTCCTTTATAGTGAATACGGTTGTGGTGTAGCCAATGTAGATTTAGGGCGTTTTCAAGTATGTGTTATAAATTTAATTGGCATTGCGTTTATTGAAAACCATAGAAATCCATTTTGGGAACTTGATAAAATTCTTAAAAGTGTAGAATGCAAAACTATCATAGTAGATTTTCATGCCGAATCTACTGCAGAAAAATATGCTTTTGCTAATTATGCTGATGGCCGTGTTTCAGCTGTAATTGGAACACATACCCACGTTCAAACTAATGACGAACAAATTCTTCCTAAAGGAACTGGATTTATCTCCGACGCTGGTGCTGTGTGCGCTGATAATTCAGTTTTAGGTGTGCAAGTCGAACTCGCTATCGAAAAGCAAAAATATTTGAAGCCTGTGCACTTCAAAGTTGCCCCTGGCGATGGACATATAAATGGTGTTTTCATTGAAACAGACCAAAATGGAAAAACAATAAAAATCGAAAAAATTCATACAAAGTTTTAAATTGTAAAATTTAATCTCTTTTTACGGTTTTGCGGATGTATATTTTTAAATATTTCACATTTCGTTTAATTATTTTTCACTAATTATTACTATACTATTATTATTGATATATTTTAATATGTAGAAACACAATAATTTTAATATTAACGCTATATGATAATAAGGAGAATAACATGACCACATTAAAAGTTTCATCAAAATCAAATCCAGTTTCAGTAGCAGGTGCTATTGCTGGCATTATCAGAGAAAAGAACAGTGTTGAGGTTCAAGGTATTGGCGCTGGCGCAGTAAATCAAGCATTGAAAAGTGTTGCTGTCGCTAGAGGATATTTGGCCCCAAGTGGTATTGATTTAGTTTGTATTCCCGCCTTCACAAGCGTTGAAGTAGATGGAGAAACTAAAACAGCTATGAAACTTATCGTTGAAACAAGATAAAACAAAACCACCTTTACAGGTGGTTTTTTATTTTTTAAGAAATTTTATAAATTCTATTTAATTTGCATTTAAAGTATGGTAATATATTGTTATATAAATTGCCATAACGGCTGAAAGGTGGACTATAATATGTCAGAATTTAAAGGTACTCCTCATAACCGGGCTTTACCAGGCGAAATCGCAAAAACTGTTTTAATGCCTGGTGATCCATTGAGGGCAAAATTTATCGCAGATACATTTTTGGAAAATGTAAAACAATTTAATAACGTTCGTGGAATGCTTGGTTTTACCGGTACTTACAAAGGTGTTCCTGTCTCAGTAATGGGTAGTGGTATGGGCATGCCAAGTATCGGCATTTACTCTTACGAACTATATAACTTCTACGGTGTTGAAAATATTATTCGTGTAGGTTCAGCAGGTGCTTTCAAACCTGAACTCAAACTTTTTGATGTTGTCCTAACAGAACACGCATACAGCAAATCAACATACGCTAGAGAAGCTTTTGGTTACACAGAAGATGTTCAAGACCCTTCGGCTGAACTAAATGCTGCAATTGAAAAATCAGCTGAGCAACTCGGCAAAAAACTTGTTAAAGGCTACATTCATTCAAGTGATAATTTCTATTCAGACTTCTCAATCAAAAGAGAGCCTGTACCTTATGATCTTCTTTGTGCTGAAATGGAAAGCTTTGCTTTGTTTGCAAACGCACGTCACCTTGGAAAAAAAGCTGCTTGTATTCTCACGATTTCAGATAGTATAGTTTTGAAAGTTGAAACAA
Organism: Oscillospiraceae bacterium; assembly: GCA_020024475.1. Classification (GTDB taxonomy): domain Bacteria; phylum Bacillota; class Clostridia; order Oscillospirales; family Ruminococcaceae; genus RGIG3102. The sequence continues at coordinate 3,560 of JAHHTS010000001.1, read as the reverse complement.
CAGCAGAAGAGCGCCAGACAGCATTTGTTGATATGATGGAAATTGCACTTAATGCAGCAACAACACTATAATTTTTAGTATAATTAACAAAAAGACAAGCAATATTGCTTGTCTTTTTTGTTTTCTTACAATGTTTTTTTCTTTACATTTACATTATGTATTTGTTGTATTATAATTAAACCTAAATTATAAAAACTAATGTTAAAGGAGAGATTTATCGTATGAATTTCAATGAAATAGCAAAGAAAAATCACAATTATGTTGTGGAGATGAGAAGATATTTTCATAAATATCCTGAACTAAGTACAAAAGAAATCAATACAAGTAAAAAAATATGTGAAGAACTTGATAAAATGGGAATTCCATATAAAATCTTCCCTGACTACACTGTTATAGGTATTATAGACAGCGGAAAACCTGGTAAAACGGTTCTTATACGTGGTGATATCGATGCTCTACCTGTCCAAGAGGAAACAGGTCTTGAATTTGCAAGCACAGTTCCTGGCGTAATGCACGCTTGCGGTCATGATGCCCATGGCGCAATGCTTTTAGGTATTGGAAAAAGCTTAAATGAAGTAAAAGATCAGATAGTTGGTAAAATATTGCTTGGTTTTCAAGTTGCTGAAGAAAATCTTAAAGGCAGTAGAACTATGGTTCAATATGTAAAAGAAATGGGTGGTGCTGATAATTCAATCGCACTACATGTTACAGATGGATATGACATAGGTACAATGGTTCTTGTAAGCGGTCCATTTGCTTCAGGTGTTATATCATACAAAATTACAGTTAAAGGACAGGGTGGACATGGTTCTGTTCCTCATGATGCAAAAGACCCTATTAAACCAGCTTGTGATTTACTTTTAAGACTTGCATCAATTCCTTCAAACTCTATTGACGCTCAAGATCCAGTTGTATTCTCAACTTGCTCAATAAACGCTGGTACTGCGCCAAATATTATCCCTGATAACGCTATTCTCAGTGGTACGGTTCGTTACTTTAATAAGAACTTAACACAGCGAATTTTCGACTACCTTGAAAACATTTCAAAACTTGTTTGTGAAAGTTACGGTGTTGAAAGAGAAATTGAATATATGTTTGACCCTATGATTCCTGTAGAAAATGACAAAGAAACAACTAAACTCGGACAGGAAATAGCCAAAGACATGGGCCTTAACGTTATTTGCGAAGGTAAAAATATGGGTAGTGACGATATGGCTCTACTACTTGATGCTTTTCCAGGTTTCTATGGTAATATTGGATGTGCAAATATTGAAAAAGGAATCGATCATATAGCAAATCATAACTGCAAATTTACTATCGACGAAGATGCTCTTTCTATTGGTACAGAATTTCTTATGAAAGTTGCATATGAATTACTTAAAAAATAAAAAGTTTATAATTAAAAAGCCGCCTGTCTAGGCGGCTTTATTTTACATATATTACTCTACTGGTGTTTCTACAACTTTCATATCCTTAATAATTGTATCAATCATTTTTTCTCTCAATACTGAAAGTTTCAAATATGGTTTACCATAAACATTTTCAAATGGTTTGTAATCTTCTGTACCATAGAATTCTTTGAAATATTCTACAATATCTTCATCTGTAACTTCAATACCGTCTTTTTCACAGATGGCCTGTACTGTAATGTAAGCTTTAACTGTTTGTTTAATTTCATCATTCATACTTTCAAGGTACCGATCGACTGATTCCACACCAATAAGTTTTACGAAATCTTCAGTTGTCATGCCATATTGCATAGCTGATTTTTCAATGTATTCTTTTGAATATTCTTTTTCGTAATTCATTACTGATTCTGGATATGTTGTAACTTCGGTTTCTTTCATAAGTTTGTCCCATACATAATTCTTAGTTTTGGACTGTATGATTTTGTCTTTAAGACCAACTTCAAGTTCTGCAACTGTTTTATAGAAATTACCAAGATTCTTTTCTACAAATTCATCTGTTATTTCAGGCACGATATCTTTGTAATAATGATTTACTGTAATTGTAAATACAGCATCTTTACCTTTAAGATCTTCCATATGGTAATCTTCTGGGAATTTAACATTAATATCAAATGTTTCACTTGGTTTGTGACCAACGATCTGTTCGAGGAAGCCTGGAATAAAGTCTTTTGTTCCAATTTTTACATCAGAACCTTTGCCTTGTGTTGAACCACCTTCAAATTCTTTACCATCAATTTTACCTACATAGTCAATATTAACTACATCACCGTCAACAACTGCGCGATTTGTATCAACATCTTTTTCTTGTGTTGTAAAGTTTGCTTTAATAGCGTTAATCTGTTCTACAAATTCTTCTTCAGTTGCAACTGTTTTATCTTTTGGCATTGTGTATGATTTATAATCTGGCAATGTTACACATTCTTGTGCCTTTACATCTTTAAAGAAGCCTTTATCTGTCAAGCCTTTGCTATAATCAAATCCTGTATTAGGACTTTTTGCAAATGTAGCAAATAAACCAATTATGATAAGAAGTGCAAGTGCAAGTGCTACAAGTCTGATAACATTCTTTTTCATTTTTTCTTTAGAATTCATCATTTCCTCCGAGTGTATTAAAAAATAGTACTTATAATTGTATAGCATTATAGCTAAACTTGCAAGCAAAAAAGTGCATTTTAAGAAAATTGTCTTTTTCTTTTCACATAAAAATCACTTTATAATATAATTATCAATACTCTATTTAATTTTTCTCCAAAATACTCTTTTATTTTTATTTTAATTATGATATAATAAACCATACATTATTGGCGCTCGTAGTTCAGCTGGTAGAACGTCAGACTCCGACTCTGAAGGGCACGAGTTCAAATCTCGCCGGGTGCACCATAAAAGACCTGTCAAAAGACAGGTCTTTTTGTTTTATATTACTAATTATTCAACAAATTATCTAAAATTTGCTTACGATTCTCAATAAACATTTTTGTAATCTGATAACTATCTGTATCTTCATATTCGCATCTATGCACTTTACCACCATCAAATGATAAAATTTCAGAATCTGGAATTGCTAGCAATATTGGTGAATGTGTCGCAATTATAAACTGAGAACCTTTTTTCACGCTATTATATATTTCTAAAAGCAAGGTCAACTGTCTTTGTGGCGATAATGCAGCCTCTGGTTCATCCAGAATATAAATACCCCTAGCCGACAAATAATCTTGTGCTATTTCTAGAAAACTTTCCCCATGTGATTTTTTATGTAGTCCTTTTGATGGGTGCATAAAATCCGCATAATCCATTTCCTTTGTTACAACATTATAAAAACTTTCAGCTCTAAGAAAATACCCTGTTTTTGCCATTTTGTATCCTTTAGATAATTTTATAGCATCACAAAGTTCCGAATGAGAATTGTAAGTAGAAAAATGATAGTTCTTTGTACCTCCTTCAGCATTGAATCCATAAGCTACGGCTATTGCCTCTAACAATGTAGATTTTCCACTTCCATTTTCTCCTACAAAAAATGTAATATCATTATTAAATGATAACTTTTCAATGTTTTTAATAGCACTGATTTTTCTAATATAACTTCTTTTATCT